>DASTVQ010000061.1:0-55613 GCA_035759015.1 Kribbella sp. | reverse complement strand
ACCCGAGGTCGGGCAAGGGCCGCCGATCGACACCCACCACCACCAAGGGGCAGGTTCGGACCGATCGACACCCACCACCACCAAGGGGCAGGTTCGGACCGATGGACGGGAGGGGGAGGTGGGGCGTGGGTCAGGCGGGTGGCGGGGGTTCGTCGCCGGGGACTACCAGGCCGCACTCGTAGGCGAAGACGACCGCCTGAACCCGGTCGCGGAGGCCGAGCTTCAACAGGACACGGGAGACGTGGGTCTTCACCGTGGCTTCGCCGACGAACAGCCGGTTGGCGATCTCCGTGTTCGTCAGCCCGCGGGCGATCAGGCCGAGCACCTCTCGCTCCCGTTCGGTCAGGTCCGCCACCAGGTCCGGGCGGTAGACCCGCTCGCCGCCGCCGGTGAAGCGCTTGATCACGCGTCGGGTGACTTCAGGCGCCAGCAGGGCGTGCCCCGAGTGGACCACCTGGATCGCCTCGACCAGGTCCTCCGGTGCGGTGTTCTTCAGCAGGAAACCGCTCGCGCCGGCGCCGAGGGACTCGAACAGGTAGTCGTCGCGGTCGAACGTGGTGAGGATGACCACCTTGCCGGCGTCGGCGGCGACGATCCGCTGGGTCGCGGAGATGCCGTCGAGGCCGGGCATCTGCACGTCCATCAGGACGACGTCGGGCCGCAGGTCGGTGGCCAGTTCCACGGCCCGCTCGCCGTTCGCGGCCTCACCGACCACCTCGATCCCGGTCTCCACCGACAGGATCATCCGGAACCCGGCGCGGACCAGGTCCTGGTCGTCCACCAGGAGGACCCGCATAGGTACAGCCGTCTCACTCATGCGTGCACTGCACCTCCATCGACTGTGCCGTCGGCTGCGAGGACTCCAGCGCCTCGGCCTCCCCAGGCAGACCTTGCAGGCGGGCTTCCATCAGAGGCTCCCGCTGGGACGGCCCGACCGGATCCTGCAGCCGGGCTGCCGCGACCGGATCCGGCGACTCGGCCTCCCTGAGTGGACCCCGCAGCTGATCCTCTGCCAGAGGTTCCCGCTGCGCGGCGTGCCCGAGAGTCTCGTCTTGCTGAGTCCCTCCGAGCGGCTGCTGTAGGGGGATCCGGACTCGGACGCGGAAGCCTCCGACCGAGCGAGGGCCGATCTCACTCTCGCCGCCGAGTAGAGCGACCCGCTCGCGGATGCCGGCATGCCCGAGCCGGCTCCCCACCGGGGCGTGCTTGGGCCGCCCGTCGTCGATCACCTCCAGCTCGACCGCATCCTCCCCCAGGTAACGCAGAGTGACATGGGCGCTCCGCGCAGTGGAGTGCCGCCGGACGTTGGTGAGTGCCTCCTGAGCGATACGGAAGACCGAGACCGAGACCGTCTCCGGCAGCTTGACCGGATAGCCGATCTGGTGGAACCCGACGGACAGCTGGTCACCGGTGACGGAGGTGACCAGCGCAGGCAGGCGGTCCACGCCGGCCTGGGGCGCCTTCACCGCCGGTGAGCCCACCTCGTCGTCCAGATCCGGATCCGCGGCACGCAGCATTCCGAGCAGCTGGCGCATCTCGTTCACCGCCGTACGGCTGGACTCCTCGATCACGCTCAGCGCGGCCCTGGTCGCCGCGGGATCCCTCTCCAGCACCCGGCGCGCGCCGCCGGCTTGGACGCCGATGCTGCTGATGTGGTGCGCGACCACGTCGTGCAGCTCCCGGGAGATCCGCAGCCGCTCGTCGATCACGGCCCGCCGGGCGTTCGCCTCCTGCTGGGCGGCCAGCTCGGCTGCTTGCCGCTCGAGCTCGTCGTGCTGTCGCGCGGTCCGCCAGGCCGTCCGTCCCCAGACGTATGCGCCGAAGAAGTAGACGACGGTGATGGCGAAGTTGAGGATGACGAACGAGACGTACGGCGAGAGCAACCCCTGGTCGAGGCCCTTGATCGTGTCGTTGCGCAGGGCCCGGACGAAGCCGTAGAACAGCCAGCCGAACATCCCGACGCCGACCACGACCATCGTCACCTGCAGCCGACGGCGGTCCGTCGCCCACGCGGCGGCGGCATAGATCGCCATGAAGAGGGCGGCCTGCGTCACGATGTTCGAGGCGAACGCGGCCTGGAGCCGCTCCCCTGCCACGAAGAAGGTGATCGCGACGACGACGAGCACGACGAGCGGATACCGCCGGCGCACGCACAGCGGCAGTGCCACCGCGGCGCTCAGCAGGTAGCCCTCGACGCCCCCTGCCCCGAGGTCGACCGGGGACGGAGCGGTGCTGCGGACGAGCTCGGTGCCGCAGACTCCGGCGAGCGCCATGGCCATCCCGAGGATGACGTCGTTGCGCAACGCGGACCTCGGCGGGCGCGGCCGTCGCCACAGACCGGTGTCGGGTTCCGCCGCGGGCGACTTGGCGAGCTGCGGGGCGGACACGGTCGCCCACTCTACGGGTGGCCCGGATCAGCGAGAGGGGCGCCGCGTAGGCTGGGGGTTGTGACGATCGCCCCAGAAGGACGGAAGCTGCTCAGACTCGAAGCGCGCAACGCGGAGACCCCGATCGAGCGCAAACCCGAGTGGATCAAGACGCGCGCCAAGATGGGCCCGGAGTACCAGAAGCTGCAGGCGCTGGTGAAGTCCGAGGAGCTCCACACGGTGTGCCAGGAGGCCGGCTGTCCCAACATCTTCGAGTGTTGGGAGGACCGCGAGGCCACCTTCCTGATCGGCGGTGACCAGTGCACCCGGCGCTGCGACTTCTGCCAGATCGACACCGGCAGGCCGCAGGCACTGGACCGTGACGAGCCCCGCAGGGTCGCGGAGTCGGTCCGAACGATGGGCCTGCGGTACGCGACCGTGACGGGCGTCGCCCGCGACGACCTGGATGACGGCGGCGCCTGGCTGTACGCCGAGACGATCCGGCAGATCCATGAGCTGAACCCGGGCACCGGGGTGGAGATGCTCGCGCCCGACTTCAACGCCGTACCGGAGCAGTTGGCCGAGGTGTTCTCGTCGAGGCCGGAGGTGTTCGCCCACAACGTCGAGACCGTGCCGCGGATCTTCCGCCGGATCCGCCCCGGGTTCCGCTACGAGCGCTCGCTGGACGTCATCACCCAGGCTCGCGACTACGGCCTGGTGACCAAGTCGAACCTGATCCTCGGCATGGGCGAGACCCGCGAGGAGGTCAGCTCGGCGCTGCGCGACCTGCACACGGCCGGTTGTGAGATCATCACCATCACCCAGTACCTGCGCCCGTCGCTGCGCCACCACCCCGTCGAGCGCTGGGTCCGGCCGGAGGAGTTCGTCGAGCTGAAGGACGAGGCCGAGCAGCTCGGTTTCGCCGGAGTGATGTCCGGACCGCTGGTGCGTTCGTCCTACCGGGCCGGTCGGCTGTACCGTCAGGCTGTGGAGTCGCGGATGAGCTCCACGGCATCGCAGCACGCCTGAACCACCAGTCACAGACAAGGCAGAACCAGGACCGATGGCCAAGAACGACGCCCCCACCGAGAAGACGAGCCGGCTTGCCCAGATCCGGTCGGCGTACCAGTTGACCAAGAAGTCCGACCCACGGATCGGGCTGCTGCTCGCCGGGATCTTCCTCGCCGTGGCCGCGGTCTTCGTGGTGATCGGACTGCTGGTGGGTCCGGCGTTCCTGTGGATCCCGGTCGGCGTCGCGCTCGCCCTGCTGGCCACCACGGTCGTCTTCGGCCGCCGGGTGGAGAAGGCCGCCTACAGCCAGCTCGAGGGTCAGGCCGGTGCCGCCGCGTCCGCGTTGCAGACGCTGCGCCGGGGCTGGAACGTGACGCCCGCGGTCGCCGTCACCAAGAATGCCGACATCGTGCACCGCGTCGTCGGCCGACCGGGCATCGTGCTGGTCGGCGAGGGCCAGGCCAGCCGGGTGAAGAACCTGCTGACCGCCGAGCGCAAGAAGCACGTCCGCGTGGCCGGTGGCGCCCCGGTGATCGAGATCATCGCCGGCACCGGCGAGGGCGAGATCGACATTCGCAAGCTCACCAAGCACGTGATGAAGCTGCCCGCGACGCTGCAGCCCTCCGAGATCACCGACCTGCTCCAGCGCCTGAAGGCGCTGGACGCGGTCCGGCCGCAGGTGCCGATGCCCAAGGGGCCGGTCCCGACCAGCCTCAAGGGTGCCCGCCAGGCCATGAAGGGCCGCTGACGGCCTTCGGTTCTTTCGCCCGCGGTCTGCCGCCGGCCGTAGGGTGCGTTCAGGACGGACCGAACTCGAGGTAGGCAGATGACCGGGCTATACCAGGCTGTGCACGAACCGGTGGCGGACGCGTGGCCGATGCTGGCGCCGCCACGCTCCAACCCGGTACGTCGGGCTGCCGCCATGGCCGCGATCCGGTACGTCGGGCGAGACCTGCCCGCGACCGTGGTCCTGGACGGCCGTCGGTACGGGCAGGGTGGTCCGGTGATGCAGGTCCACCGCGGCGGGCAGTTCCTGGACCGGCTGGGCCAGGACGCCGGCTCGGGCTTCGGCGAGGCCTACCTCGCGGGCGACTGGGACCCGGCGCCTGGCACCGATCTGGCCGATCTGCTGCTGCCGTTCGCCGAGCGGTTCAGCTCCGAGCGGGACACCGCCCTGCTGCCCAGATGGGCGCAGTCGCTGCGCTGGCTGGCCACTCGCGGGCAGCCGGGCGACCAGGAGAACGACCGTGCGGGCGCACGCCAGAACGCCAGTCGCCACTACGACCTCAGCAATGCGATGTTCGCGGAGTTCCTCGATCCGACGATGACGTACTCGGCGGCCCAGTTCGACGGGTCGGCGAGGTCCGACCTGGCCACCGCGCGGTTCGAGGACCTGAAGCCGGCCCAGCTCCGCAAGCTCGACGCCGTACTGGATGCGGCCGGCGTCCGCGCCGGCTCCCGGGTGCTGGACATCGGCTGCGGCTGGGCCAGCCTCGCGATCCGGGCCGGGCAGCGAGGCGCCTGGGTCACCGCGATCACGATCGCGCCGCAGCAGGCCTTGCTCGCCCAGCGGCTCGTCGACGAGGCGGGTCTGCGCGATCGCGTGCAGGTCGCCCTTCGGGACTACCGTGACCAGATCGGCGTGTTCGACGCTGTGGTCAGCGTCGAGATGATCGAGGCGGTCGGCGAGAAGTACTGGCCCGTCTACTTCGACGCCATCGAGCGACGGCTCGCGCCCGGGGGCGTGGCTGTCGTCCAGGCGATCGTGATGCCGCACGACCGGATGCTGGCCACCCGCAACACGTTCACCTGGGTGCAGAAGTACATCTTCCCCGGGGGCCTGCTGCCCTCGGTCCGCGCGATCGAGCAGGTGACGGCCGAGCACACCGGCCTGCGGGTCGAGCCGATGCGGCGGCTGGGCGAGGACTACGCCCGCACGCTGCGGATCTGGCGCAACCGCTTCAGCGAGCGCTGGCCGCGGATCCAGGAACTGGGCTTCGACCCCACGTTCCGGCGGATGTGGGAGTTCTACCTGGCCTACTCCGAGGCGGGCTTCCGCTCCGGGTACCTCGACGACGTACAGCTGCGGCTGACCCGGCGCTGACATCACCGCAGGACGATGACAGTGCCCGCGGCGCGGTCGTGCAGGCCGCGGCGGTCGCGGTCGTACACCATCGGTGGGATCAGCAGGCAGATCAGCAGCGCTCTGATCGCGCCGCCGAACAGCCCCACCTGCGCCGCATAGCCAGTGCCGCCCGGCTGGATGCGGATCACCCGCAGACCGCAGAGGCGATGCCCGATCGTGCTGCCGACCAGGCCGGTCAGGACGGCCGTCATGGCGAAGAAGATCACCAGCTGCGCCGTGTTCAGATCGTTGCCGCCGGCCCACAACGGTTTGCTGGTCACGGCCGAGGCGATCAACCCGGCGACAAGCCAGTCGACGAACAGCGCCAGGATCCGTCGACCCCAGCCCGCGACCGAGCCGGGCCCCCCGGCGGGCAGGCCGAGCCGGTTGCCCGGATAGCGGAACTCTTCGGAGGGCCCTGCGCCGGACTGTGCTGATGATGCCATGATGATGAGGCTACCGAGGTGCCGGCGGGGTTCTCACTGCCGTCCCCGCCGCACACCAGTGGGTCAGCGCGGACACGCTGGGCGTAACATCCGCGAAACATTGGGGTCACGACCGAGTAATCGGCAGGGCCTAAGTTCAGATCAATCTCTGAGCCACCCCGAGGAGTACGTATGTTTTCCAGCGCTGAGGAGCTGCTCGCCTACGTCAAGGACGAGGCCGTCGCGTTCATCGACGTCCGCTTCTGCGACCTGCCGGGCATCATGCAGCACTTCACCGTCCCGGTGTCGTCATTCGGTCCCGAGGTCTTCGAGGACGGCCTGCAGTTCGACGGCTCGTCGATCCGTGGCTTCCAGCAGATCCACGAGTCGGACATGTCGCTGCTGCCCGACCCGACGACGGCGTACGTCGACCCGTTCCGCCGGGACAAGACGCTGATCATGAACTTCTTCGTGCACGACCCGCTGACCGGTGAGGCGTACTCGCGCGACCCGCGCAACATCGCCCGCAAGGCGCAGGAGTACCTGAAGTCGACCGGTATCGCCGACACCGCCTTCTTCGCTCCCGAGGCCGAGTTCTACGTCTTCGACGACGTCCGGTTCGAGACCAAGCAGAACGAGGGCTACTACCACATCGACTCCGTCGCCGGCGCCTGGAACACCGGCCGCGTCGAGGAGGGTGGCAACCGCGGGTACAAGGTCCGCTACAAGGGCGGCTACTTCCCGGCCCCGCCGGTCGACCACTTCGCCGACCTGCGCAACGACATCACCAAGAACCTCGAGGCCAGCGGCCTGATCGTCGAGCGGGCCCACCACGAGGTCGGTACGGCGGGCCAGGCGGAGATCAACTACCGCTTCAACGAGCTGCTCAACGCCGCCGACGACGTGATGAAGTTCAAGTACATCGTCAAGAACACCGCCTGGGACGCCGGCAAGACCGCGACCTTCATGCCGAAGCCGATCTTCGGCGACAACGGCTCGGGCATGCACTGCCACCAGTCTCTGTGGGCCGACGGCAACCCGCTGTTCTACGACGAGTCCGGCTATGGCGGTCTGTCCGACATCGCCCGCTGGTACATCGGTGGCATCCTGAAGCACGCACCGTCGCTGCTGGCCTTCACCAACCCGACGGTGAACTCCTACCACCGCCTGGTGCCCGGCTTCGAGGCCCCGGTGAACCTGGTCTACTCGTCGCGCAACCGCTCGGCCTGCATCCGGATCCCGATCACCGGCTCGAACCCGAAGGCCAAGCGCATCGAGTTCCGTTGCCCGGACCCGTCCGCCAACCCGTATCTGGCCTTCTCGGCCCAGCTGCTGGCCGGCCTGGACGGCATCCGCAACAAGATCGAGCCCGCGGACCCGATCGACAAGGACCTGTACGAGCTGCCGCCGGAGGAGCACGCCTCGGTCAACCAGGTCCCGACCTCGCTGCCGGCCGTGATCAACTCGCTCGAGGCCGACCACGACTTCCTCCTCGAGGGTGACGTCTTCACCTCCGACCTGATCGAGACCTGGATCGACTTCAAGCGCGAGAACGAGATCGCCCCGATCCAGCTCCGCCCGCACCCGCACGAGTTCGAGCTCTACTACGACGTGTGAGCCGGCCGGTCCCCTGACCTGGTCGTAGGCCTCCGAAACGGCGGCTGACCTGTGCAATCGTCCTCGCGACGTTGTCCGGTGTCAGTCGCCGTTCGGTTGCTCGTTCCCCATCGCGGCGCGCTTGCCAGTGCAGTCGCAGCCGCGTCATCGGACGACAGGCACCCTGCCTGAACGCGATGACCCCGTCACCTGGCGTGGCTCCCCTGCGAGGCGTACGGTGCTGTCCACGACGACCCCGTATCGCACCGAAGCCGGAGTGCAGTGGCGACCTTTCGTGACCGGGTGCTGGGTTCGGCCGCCGGCTACACCGGGTGGAAGCGGCTGATCCGGGCGGACCGCGTCATGCGCACCTTCGTCGACGAGTATCTGAAGCCACAGCCGGGCATGCGTGTGCTCGATGTCGGCTGCGGCACTGGTGACGTGGTCGAGTACCTCGAAGGGGTCGATTACGTCGGCGTGGACATCAATCCGCGCTACATCGAGGCGGCCGGCCGTGCACATGCCGGCAAGGGCCGGTTCCTCACCACGTCGGTCGACGAGCTGCCCACGGACCGGCTGGGTCGGTTCGACGCGGTGATCGCCATCGGCCTGCTGCACCACGTCTCGGACGACATCGTCCGGGACATGATGGCGGCGCTGTCCGGGCTGCTCGAGCCGGACAGCCGGTTCGTGGCGCTGGACGGCGTCTGGCATCCCGACCAGCACGTGGTCGCGCGGGTCGCGACGGCGCTCGACCGCGGAACCTACGTCCGCGACGCGGCCGGCTACGAGCGACTGATCCGCGAATACTTCGACGAGGTCGGGTCGACCGTGCGCCACGACCTGCTGCCATTCCCGTACTCACACTGCTTCAGCTGGGGCACATCTCCTCATCTTGCTGAAGGCAACCACTGATCACCAACCGGTCTGGTAGGAAGTCCCGCAACTTCTCTATGCCCGGTGTCATCGATCCGTACCCTGATCTGAAAGCGTAGGGACGTCTTCGGGCAGCAGATCCGCTCGTATCGCTGGGAGTCGGCGTTATCGTCGGCAGATAGTATTCGGCCTGACCGACCCGTGGCCTCGCTAGGCTGACCGGATGATCGAGCCGAAGTCTGTGACGCTGCGGGGCCACGGCGTACTGCTTGAGCCACTGCGTCGGTCCCATATCGACGACCTCATCGCTGCGGCGACCGACGGCCAGTTGTGGGAGCTTTGGTTTACGGCGGTCCCGACGCCGGACCAGGCCGAGAGCTACATCGAAAAAGCGCTGACGGGGCAGCGAGACGGCACGATGCTGCCCTGGCTTGTCCGTGACGACGCCACCGGTGAGGCCATCGGCACGACCCGGTACCACGACATCGTCGCGTCGATCGACCGGGTCGAGATCGGCTACACCTTCTACCGCCTCGGCCGCCAGCGGACCCACGTGAACGCTGCTTGCAAGCTGCTATTGCTGAGCCATGCTTTTGAGAGTTTAGGCTGCGAGGTCGTCGGTCTCCGCACTGACCGCTTCAACTTCGCTTCTCAACGCGCCATCGAGCGGCTCGGCGCGAAAAAGGATGGCCTCATCCGCCACCACGCCGCCCGACGCGACGGCTCTGTACGTGACACAGTCATGTACAGCATCCTCGCTGCCGAATGGCCCGACGTACGGCGCCACCTCGAACTACGACTCGCCAACTCTTTGAGCAGCAGCCGAGGGACATCGTCGTAGTAAATGCAGGTCTGCTCGTGTCGTTGACAGCTAGCGTTATCTCGCACCGGGTGGTAGCGGCCGGCGCCCCGGCGAACCTTCGTACCCCGCGACATGGGCGATGGTGTTCCACTCGTCCAGCACCTGCTGGGGAGCCTGCCCGAACCGCTCCACGCACACCTCCACCCAGCCATAACGGGAATCGGACACGTACTCCAGGAACACCCGCAGATCCAAACCTGTGGCACCGTGCGCGTGGCATGGTCCCCGAGGACTGGGACTGAGAGCCCCCAGTTGGACTCGGGCTCCCTCTGCGGCCGACGCACTCACCACGGCCGTCGGCCGGCTGGAACGACGACGTACCAACGGATATGCGCTGGGCCGGTCGGGCAGACCTCAGCGGCCTGTGCTGACAGCCTCACCGACCTCGATCGTTGCGTTCCAGGGGCCCGGCGCAACAGTCTCGATGCTCCGCCCACAGCGCTCACACGGCCGCCCCAGCAATGCGGGCTGCCCCGCCTGGCACGCCAGGTCGTCCCGCCGTACGGCGCGCATCGCGGCCAGACTCGCACGGGCGCCGACGCCGGCCAGGCTCTCGGCCAGCACCAGCGGCAGCGCTTCACTTGCCGCGCCGCTGCGGCCAGCGCATCCACGCCCCATTTAGCCTCAGCGCCGGGCATTGCGCAGATCCTGCCCGAGCAACGGCGAATGCGCATAGAGTCTCTGCACGGTCTGCCCAACAATTCGTGGAACGCTCGGCCCATCGACCTGCAATCGGCTGACGTCGATTCGTCGCGTTCGAGCGCTGTGGACATGGCGGTGACCGGCACGCCGAGGCTGGCATGCCGGTCACCTGCGCACGACGGAGCAGTTACCTCAGCAGGTAGGCGTCGGTGATGATCTGCTCGATGGAGTTGCCCGCAGCGTCCCAGGCCCGGGTCTTGAGGGACACCGTTCCGCCAGACGACTGCGCCTTCGCCGGGTTCGCGACGACCACTTGGAACGTACGGTCCGGTCCGGGTGTGACGGCCGCCTCGGTCCAGTGCTCACCTCGGTCCGGCGATACCCAGACCCGCGCCCCTGCCGGGGTTACCGCACCTTGCCCGCTCTCCGGCCGGATGGTGAAGGTGTACGGCCGTCCGGCCGGCACCATGTCGTCGGCCGGAAGGCCGAGGTCGTAGTTGAGGTAGATCAGCGGCAGCCAGGCACACGGCCGGTCGTCGCCGGACACCAGCGTGTCGATGCAGGAATGCGGGGCATCGACGGTGTCCTCGGTCACTCGCCCGGACCGGAAGGTCCAGGTGGTGTCCACCTTGGTCGCGGTGTGCGGGGCCGCGAACCCGTCGGTAGAGGTGTTCGTGACCGTGTACGTCGCCTCCTCCGCCGGTAATTCGTAGTAAGGCAGGCCGAGCTGGTCGTGACGCGGCTCCAGTTCGGTGTCGCCCCGCCACAGGCGGGTTCGCTCCGTGACCGAGTCGCCTTGTACCCGGATCGTCGAATCACTCATCACGCTGTACTGCCCGAGGCCGAGTGTGGGCAACGAGCGGACGCGCAAGGTGTCGCCCTGACGGCACCCGTCGCATGGCATGTCCCCGTAGATGGCCGACCGTACGCCGGGACCGGGCCGGTGCTGGACCGGCAGCATGCCCTCGTTCCAGTCCTCCTGCTCGACCGACGGCTCGCTGAACGCCCGCGTCGTGCCGGCGATCCTGATTCCGCCCGACGCGAAGTCGTAGAACCCGTAGTCGCGGGACCAGATCACATCCGGCCCTGTCGTGGTGAAGTACTCCAGCCGCCTGACCCGGCCGGGGAAGGAGTGCGATGCCTTGATGCTGAAGAACTGATCCGCCGCGAAGGTGTGGTTCACCTCGGCGACATCGGGAGCCGGTCCCCACGGCTGCGCAGTCGAGTACTGCGCGTGGTAGGTGGTGTCGATCTGCGTCAGCGCCTTCTCGTCGGGCTCGATCGTCAGCGTCTGCGGCGTCAGCCGGTCGAGGTAGTTGGCCAGCTTGTACTCGTAGGACGCGGTCGGTTCGCCGTGGAGGTCGGCCCGCAGCGCGGCAGGCTCGGCGAGCATCTGCCTGGCCCGGGTCGCCTCCGCCGAGGTCACCCACAGCAGGGGCACTCGGACGACCTCCTCGTCCCAATCCGACGGGATGCGCCACGAGTAACCCGAGTCGGTGAGCACTCCGGCGGCTCCGGCCTGCGCCGCGAGGTCCAGCAGCGACCAGAACTTCTGCCGGATGGGGTGGTTGACTCCGAGGAACGGGATCGGATCGCTGAGCACGAGCTTGCCACGCACGTCGCGCCCGGCCCGCAGATCCGCTTCGCCGACCACGGCGAGCTGCCTGTCCCCGCTGAACTTCGGAACGCTGTTGTGGTCGCGGACATAGCGCGGATGCAGGTCGAGGTGGCCCGCACCGGACAGCGAGCCGCTGACCTGCGGCGCGATCCGGATGTGGTCGACGTAGTACCAGAACGAGCCGACCGTCGGCTTCTCGGTTGGTGACAGGTAGACAGTGTCGTAGACCGACGGCGGGTAGCTCACGATGGTCGCACTGAGGTACCAGATGCCCGTCGCGGTAGTCCGCTGCCACGCGTAGTTGGACGTGACGAGCTGCGATGGCCGCGGCGTGCGTACCCGCAACGGCACGAGCTCGTCGGCCCGAAACGTCAGCGTCTGCTCATAGTCCATCGTGACCTGCGGGTCGACCATCAGCGCCTGGTGGAACTGGCCGTCGCCGGAAGGGTCGAACGACGTCGCGCTCGTCTCCACGTGGAAGACGCCACCCTCCGGCAGCATCACCACGGCCTCGTAGGTGTCTGGTTCATCGGTCTCGTGCCAGTTCGAGGCGTTCGTGATAGCCGGCTCGGACCGGAGCAGCGGATTGTCGTCATTGACCATGAGGGCGGATACTTCCGTCAAGCCGAAGTGCCGGAAGTTGCCGCCGGCCACGACGCGTACGCGCAGCGGCAGCATCTTCGCCGACTTGCGGAACGCCATCGGTACCGCGATCCGGTCGCCTCCGTCGCTGGTCGCCACCAGCTGCCCGGTGTGGGTTCCGGGTTCACCGAGGGTCGGGTCGACCGTCAGCTCGACCGACGCCGCGCCGCCCGCCGGGACGGTCACCGATGGCGCGTCGACCGACACCATGCCCTCTGGTGCCGGATTGCCGCCGTTCGTGAGGCTTGGCGCGACGGCGAGCGTGACCGGACTCGCGCCGAAGTTCCGGTACGTGACCTGCCGCTTCAGCGTCTGCCCGGTGTAGGGGTAGGTGAATGCGGCTGAGATCGTCGAGGTCTCGGCGAAGACCTGCTGCGTGACCGCCCGGCCCAGGTCCAGCCGACCCGACCCCTGGTCGTACGGTGAGAATCCGCCGTCCTTGGCGGAACCGATCAGGGCGTTCTTGAGCTGTTGGTTGGTCCAGTCAGCGTGCTGCTGCAGGAGGGTGGCCGCCGCGGCCGCGACGTGCGGCGTGGCCATCGACGTGCCGGACGCACCGGTGTAATACGGGCCGAGGTCCGATCCGAGCAGGGTACCCGCCGCGCGGGCGGCGACGATCCGGACGCCCGGAGCCGTGATCTCGGGCTTGATCGCGTAGTCGGAACCGAGGCGCGGACCCCGGCTGGAGAAAACGGCCATCCGATCGGCGCCGTCCACCGCGCCGACGGTCAGCGCCGCCGAGGCCGCGCCGGGCGCGGCGACAGTGCCCGCTCCCGGTCCGGCGTTCCCGGCCGCGATCACGAACAACGTGCCGTAGCGCTCCGACAAGTCGTTGACCGCCTGGCTCATCGGGTCGGTGCCGTCGGTCGGGCCGCCACCCAGGCTCATGCTGACGATCCGGGCGCGCTGGGTCGCCGCCTGCCACTCCATCGCCGCGATGATGCCCGAGTTGGCGCCGCTGCCGACGTCACTCAGGGCCTTCGCGATGATCAGTCGGGCCCCGCCGGCCACGCCCTTGTACCGGCCGTCCGAGGCAGCGCCGGAGCCCGTGACGATCGACGCGACGTGCGTGCCGTGGCCGTGGCGGTCGGTGGCGTCGTCCGGGTTGCCGCCGCCCGGCTCGCCCGCGGCGACGAAGTTGCGAGCGGCCACTACCTTGCCGGTCAGGTCTGGATGTGTCGCATCGATACCGGTGTCGATGATCCCGACGTTGACTCCGCGACCGTCGAGGCCGGCCGCCCAAGCGATCGGCGCCCCAATCTGGGCGTTGCTCAGGTCGTCGGAGGCTGTCGCCTTGGCATCGAGCCACACCTTGGCCAGCTCGGCGCCGAGGCGCGGTGCCGGAGCCGCCCGGCCAGTGGTCGGTGGGGTCTGCACCGTGGCGGCGGAGCCGCCGACGGCCTTCCAGAACCCACCGGCGCGAGCCTTGTCGATGCCTACCGCGGCGCCGTGGATGCTCGCCAGCGCGAACGACCGCGCCCGGCCCGGCAGGGCCTTGGCCTTTGCCGCCGCGGCGGCCGCAGTGGTGCCGCGGCGATACTGGACGATCAGCGGAATCTGCCTCGAGGCACCGTCGCCGTAGCCGTTGGCGGCAAGGTACTGCACGTCGAACAGCTCCCGGTCGAACAGGCCGGAACGGACGTGCTCCGCGACGTCACTCGGAACGACGTAGTAGCCGGTCTTGTCGGCGCGTACGTCGAAGACCAACTCCCCTCGTCCCGGCCCTGGCGCCACCGTGGCCGACGCGCGTCCGGAGCGATCCCGCGAGTACGTCACCGTGTCACCGGTGATCAGTGTGATCCGCACAGGCTTGCTGCTGCCCAGCGACGCCGCCGCCCCTCCGGAGTGGCCGGAGGCGGGCCGATCACCTGGCGGCGCGGCTCCAGCCGATCCGGTCATTGCGGTCACCAGCAGCCCGACGAGCGCGACGGCTGTGGATCGCCGTCTGAAGCGTTTGGAGGGCAAGGGTCTGGACATGGGGGATCTCCTCGCGAGGGGGGCGCGGACGGTCCAAACTCACCCCTGGCGCAGCGAGCTGGCAAGGGGGTGTAATCGGCGAGAAGTGGTCATATGGCGGTACCCCGCCACCGCTCGGAAAGGTTCTCCATGCTCAAGGCGATCGGCCTGTCCGCGGACGAGGATCTCGTCTACGTCACCCTGGTCGACAACCCGCAGTCCTCCGCCGCGCAGCTCGCCCGGTTGTGCGACCTGTCGTCGCACGCCACCGCTCGCGTGCTCGGACGCCTGACGCGCCGCGGCATGGCCACCCGCCTGCCCGGCCGGCCGCCGCGGTTCGTGGCAGTCGCTCCGGACGTGTCGATCCAGCCGCTGCTAAGTCGCCGGGAGAATGAGCTGCAGGTCGCCCGGACCGCCGTGCACGAGCTCACCGCGGCATTCCTGCGGGCTTCGCGGAACACCTTCCCGCATGAACTGGTCGAGGTGGTCACCGGCCCGCAGAACATCATCAATCGAGCCTTGATGCTGCAGGACTCCGCGCAGGCCGTGATCCGGGGCATCGTGAAGCTGCCGTACGTGATGCAGGGGCCGGAGGATGCCAACGCCGACCGGGAGCGCCGGCGGCTGAACGAGGGGGTCGAGTACCGCGCGATCTACGATCAGCGGGCCGTGGAGCAGCCGGGCAAGCTCGAGGACATCCGCGGCTCGGTCGAGGACGGCGAGCAGGCTCGCATCGCCCAGGACGCCGCGCTCAAGGTCTGGATCATCGACGAGGCGGCAGCGCTGATCCCGAGCCGGCACGCGACCTACGGCATCGACGCGGCGTTCGTGGTCTATCCGTGCGCGTTGCTGGACGCGCTGATCGCCCTGTTCGAGCTCGAGTGGCAGCGGGCGATCCCGTTCCGCCGGTACGTCCGCTCGGCGGCGGCCGCCCGCGACGACGGCCTCGACGACCTCGGCGGCGTGCTGTTGCGGCTGCTGGCGGCCGGGCTGACCGACGCGGCGATCGCCCGGTCGGTCGGCATGAGCCTGCGCACCACTCAGCGGCGCATCCACGAGCTGATGAACCGGCTCGGCGCGACCACGCGGTTCCAGGCAGGCTTGGCCGCGCGGGAACGCGGTCTCATCTAGCCACGGCCGCCGTCCGCGGAGCTCCGTACTCGTTCATCGGGCCTGGAAGAGGCCAGTCTTGCGGTAGACGGCATGCATATCGAGGACCGCTTGGGCCGGCGGATGAAGCGGACCTGGCGCAGCGGCAGGCTCGGCGAAGGTCACTTCAAGGACCTCTGACTCTTCTGGTTTCAGGTCCCCAGACCATCGGCGCGCCTCGAAGCACATGGCGAAGCAGTGCACGAGGTCGCCGTTGGGATACATGATCATGTGCGTGTCCGGTTCCGACAGACAGCCGAACGGGATCAGGTCCGCGTCGGCAACCAGCAGGCCCGTCTCCTCACGCACCTCGTCGACAGCCGTGCTGCGAAAGCTTCCGCCTGGCTCGGCCGCGCCTGCCGGCAGTGCCCAGAGCCCGGAGTCCCGCCGCCGCTGGAACAGGATTCGTTCAGCGGAGTCAACCAGTACGACCTGCGCGCCCGGCATGAGCAGCAGTCGCGAGCCAAGTTCCTGCCGTAGTTGCCACGTGTAGGAGCCCACGTATCCCATCGGGGAAGTAGAGCAGCCCGCCGGCGTCGCCGAGTCGCCGGGGCTTTGCCCGCGCTTCGGGCAGAGCCTGATCAGACGGCCGGGCGGCCGATCACCTCACGGAGCCTGACCCGCCGGCCGGTGATGAGAAGTGCGCGCCGGTAGACGGTGGAGGCGAGTGAGACGAGTGCGATTGCGGTCGCAGCAGTGAGCGCCATCGCGACCACGAGTTGGTAGGTGGGGACTTCGCCCGACGCCCACCGCAGCGGCATCGCGAGCGGCGCGGTGATCGGGAACATCGACACCAAGACACTCCACCCGCTCTGGGGGTCTCCCATGACGATGAAGATCGTGATCAGGTATCCGCCGATGATCATCGTCGTGACAGGAGTTGTCGCGGTGTTGACCTCGGTCACCTTGTCGACCAGCGCGCCGCTCGCCGCGTACAGGAACGCGTAGAGGGCGAACCCAAGCAGGAACCACACGATCGCGAGGGCGATATCGCCCGCGGCCACAGGCGGTAGTCCGATGTTGTCGGTCACCCTCACCGCGACGGCGAATGGTGCCCCCAGCACCAGCAGTTGCAGCAAGGTGACGGTGCCGACCGCAAGGACCGTACCGACCAGGATCTGGCTGGGGCGAAGGATGGCGAGCAGCACCTCGGAGATGCGGGTGGACTTCTCCAGCGCGACCGCGGTCGCGATGGCGGTGCCTCCGAAGAGGATCGCCAGGTAGAGCACCAGCCCCACAGCCATGCCGACACCGGCGCGTCCCTCGTCCGCGACCGCTCCGACAGTCACTTGGCGTGGGGGTCGGATGGACTGGAGCTCCGTGATCTGCTGCGGGCTGAGCCCAGCCTCGGTCAGTCGCCGGGACGTCTCCAAAGTGACCACAGCCTGCGCCACGACAGCCGGGAAGGTCCCAGCATCTTTGGCCGCGGCGTACAGCGTGTCGTCGGCGAGCCCGACGGTGGCGTCGCCTGAACGGACAGCCTGCCTGACACCTTCCGCGTCGTCCCGGGCCACGTATTCCACGTCGAACTTGGCCGCATCGCCGGACGCGTCCAGGGCGGCCACAACGTCCTTCGGCGCGTTGCCGACGGTGGCCAGCTTGTAGACGTCGCCATCCTGAGCGAGCACCTGCGGCAGAACAACGGCGGCGGCGGACACCAGCAGCAAGATCCCGGTGACGATCCTGAACGTCTTGGACCTCAGGTTCTCGAGCAGGCCTCGCTCGAAGACCAGTGCGACGCCCTTCCACCACGCGGTCATCGGTGCACCTTCGCCGGCTCACGGCTCTCGTCTGCCGCCGCCAGGAAGAGTTGCGACAGCGTCGGCAGGTCGAGTCCGAAGTCGACAACCCGGCCGGCCCTTCGCGCGGCGTCGAGCACGTCGAGTGGATCGGTCCCCGCCGGGATCGCCAGCCGAAGCTCGTCGACCTCGTCACTGACCACGGTGACGTCATGGAAGGGCTGCAACCACTCCCGGCTGGGCGACTCGACGTGCAACCTCAGTTGGCGGCGCCCGGATGACGCCCGCAGGGTGGCGACCTCGCCCTCCAGCACCGTGCGGCCCCGATCCACCATGGTGATGTCCTCACACAAGTCCTGAACGAGGTCGAGCTGGTGGCTGGAGAACAGCACCGTGCACCCGTTTCGTGCCCGTTGCCGCAGGCTCTCCGACAGGCTGGCCACGGCCACCGGGTCCAGACCGGCGAAGGGCTCGTCCAAGACGATCACTTGAGGGTCGTGCACGAGCGCGGTGGCCAGTTGCAGCCTCTGCTGCAGGCCTCCGGAGAGTCTGTCGGTTCGGTCGCCCCACCGCCCGGCCATCTCGAGCTCCTCGAGCAGGATGCGCGTCCTGCTCGCCGCCTCCCGACGGGACAACCCATGCAGCCGGCCGAAGTACGCGACCTGGTCCCCGGCCCGCATCCCCGGGTAGAGGCCCCGTTCCTGAGGCATGTACCCCCAGCGTCTGCGCTCCTGCGGGCCGATCGGGCGACCGTCGTACCGCACCTCACCGCGCTGCGGGGTCAACACCCCCAGCATGATCCGCATCAGCGTCGTCTTCCCGGCGCCGTTCGGCCCGAGCAGCCCCGTCAGCACGCCCGGGACTACCTCGAGGCTCACTCCGTCGAGGGCCGGCCGGTCACCGAAGGAATGTGCCACATCCCTGATCTCCAGCCCCATGAGCTGCCCCCATTGATGACGACTCCTTCGCCGTCGAGCATGCGCGGCTGGTGCCGGGCCTTACAGGGTCGATGGTCCTGACTAGGCAGGCGCTCCGTCACCTCCGGACTGGGCCGTCTCAGCGCCCGGCGGCACGGAGGACTCGCAGCGCGTTGAGGGTGACCATCTCGTTCGGACCACTCCGGCCCCAGTCGACGACCTCCCGGGTACCGGGGCCGCCGGCTGGCTTCCACCACTGCAGCCGCACCTTCCAGCGCCCGTCCTCCAGCCGCTGGCGCTCCACCTCGTCCAACGCATCGGCCGCACGGGGATCACCGGCCAGGCCAAGCCGCGACAACACCAGGAGTGCCTGCAGGATGTCGTAGTGCCAGTACGGCGGATAGCGCGGTTCCAGCCACCTACGGTCGATCGCTTCGCCCGTAGTGAGGCTCCGAAACAGCTTGTGTTCCAGGAACAGATCCGCAGCCCGTACGGCGGCCTCGTGGGCCGCTGTGTCACTAGTGGCCACGGCGTACTCGTGGAGCCCCCACGCTGCTGCGTGTGTCTCGTGGAATGAGGAGCGGCGGCCGGTCGCGGTCTTGTCGCAGTTCCACCCTCCGTCGGGCCATTGCCACTCCAGCAGGCCTTCAGCGAGCCCCTGTACCCGTGGGTCGTCGGTGAGGCCGAGCCTGCTGCATACCGCAAGCGCATTGCCTTCGATCGAGCCGCAGCGTCGAGCCAGGCCGTCGATCACTGCCACCCCGCGGCGTCGAGAGGCGGTCAGCCAGGTCAGGACCTGGTTGGCGGCAGCGACGGTGCGAGGTTCTTTGGCGGGTATCTCCAGTTCCACCAGCGAGACCAGCCGCCAGTGCGCCCCGGTCCACTTCTTGTACGGATGGCCGCCGAACCCGCCGTCCGGCTGCTGGCCCGACAGGAGCGCAGAGACCTTCGGCCCGGCCAGGACCTCGGCCACGGTCTCCGTCGGTTGCTCGCCGAGGACGTCGCGCCGGGTCATCAGCCGGACGGCGGCCTCCTCGGAGCTCAGCAACCAGTCCGCCGCGTCCAGGGTCCGCTGATCCACGAGTCCACCTCCGGATCCCATTGTGGAGCAACCGGATCGTGAGAGGAACGTCTCAGAATCGA
This sequence comes from Kribbella sp., assembly GCA_035759015.1. GTDB lineage: Bacteria > Actinomycetota > Actinomycetes > Propionibacteriales > Kribbellaceae > Kribbella. The sequence continues at coordinate 36,546 of DASTVQ010000061.1, read as the reverse complement.
GCGCAAGGCCACCGCGTTGAGGAAATCTCCGGGTGTCCGTGGAGTCTGAGAGGGTGCGCCTCATGGAGATCGCGGAGCTGGCGGAGCGAGTCGAGAAGGTATCCCGGCGCTATGCGGACGCCATGGGACTGGCGCGGACCGGGGACTGGTTCCTGCTCAAGCTCCAGGAAGAGCTCGGCGAGCTCACCCAGTCGTACCTTCAGGTCACGGGCCGCGGACGGGCCAAGGGCAGCTCAGCGGATCAGCTCAGGCAGAGTTTCGAGCAAGAGTTCGCCGACGTCTTGTGCCAACTCCTCCTGCTCGCGCGCCATTTCGACGTGGATGTCGAGCGCGAGGTCGAGCACAAGTGGCTGTCCTATGAGGCCGAGCGGGTCAACGAGGCTTGACCGCTAACAGGAGCAAACAGACCAGCGTCGGAATCACTACGACCCAGAGCGGGCTCAGGCCCAGCAGCAGCGGTGCCAGGCAGAGGAGGAGCAGGTCGAACCCTCGCATGGGCTGGGAGAACAGGCCCGGCGGCACGGCCCCCATCGGCGTCGCCACCAGCGGTCCGCTGTACGAGGGTGGTTTGGCGGACGCCTGGCGGACGACACCTGCCAAGACCCCGGCCGCGACGGCGAAAGACGCTGCCGGATGCCCCAGAGCCGGAAGCGCCAGGGCCGACCACAGCGCCGCCGAGAACGCCGGTACGACGGACATGGCGACGCGCAGGTCGCGCGGGTCCATCCCGAGAGCCCGTACCAGCCCCGGGGAACGACTGACCGACCGCAGCCCGTCCATCAACGGCCGTACGGCGGCGAATCCGGCAAACCCGGCGGCAAGCGGCACCAATATGTCGTAGCCGGTGCCGGCGACGGCGTACGGCACGACGAGCAGGGCGAGTCCTATCACCAGCCGCCGCGGCCACCGGAGGACGCGCAGCGCCTCCCGCTGTACCAGGGCGGCCACGCCGGACCAGCGCCCGCGGCGCGACCTGACCCGGCCCACCTGGCGCCAGCGGCGGGCGGCGACGATGTCGGCGAGCAGACCGATATCGAGGGAGATCGCGGCGCCCGCCATGCCCGCGAGCAACTCTCCCCCGGACACCACGCTCAACCGGCTCAAGCGGCCGAGCGACCGCGCCGTGAGCACCACCAAGGCCACAGTCACCGCGAGAGCCAGTAGAGCCACAACAACAAATCGAAGGTGCTGAGCGGCGCCGGCCGAGATCTGCAGAGCCTCGACGTCACTGACGGGCTCGCTTTGACCGATGGTCGCCAACACGACAGCCGGTATGGCAGCAAGCGCCAACAGCCCGTCTGCCACCCACAGAGCGCGCCGAGACCGTACAGCGGACTGCTGAGCCCACACCGTCACGCAAGCCGTACAGACGAGCAGTGCAGTCGTCAGCACCGCAGCCTCGCCCACGGTCGACCAGGTGGCTCCGAACAGCGCCCAGCCGACCAGTGCAGCTGGAGCACCCACTGCCGCCGACACCACGACCACCAGCCGGTACGACGGCCGTAGCAACGAGGCTCGATCCACTGGACTGGCAAGCAGCCAGAACCCAGTCGCCTGGGAGGCTGCGATCGGCCCCACGCTGAGCAGCATCCGGAGCGTGCCCGACACAAGTAGCGGCACCAGGATGAGCGGGACCGTGAGGAGCAGCCACTGACAAGCCGACGACGTACAACTGGCTGACCGGTCGTTCAGGTTGAGGACGACGTTGCCCGCGGTGGCGCCGAGCATCGCCAGCGCGAAGATGATCAGGTAGATGTCCTCGAACTGTTGCCAGATGGATCGATCGGCCCGGCCGCGCCGTACCGAGCGCATCCACGCCCGGAGTTCTCTCGCCGCGGGGATCGGGCCGTAGGCACTCGCGTCGAAGACGGCGCCTGCCGGTGATTCCGCGGTCATGGGAGCGGGGTGAGGGCGACGACCTCGTCGGCCACCGCGTCCACCAGAGCCTGGTCGTGACTGGCGAACAGGATCGCCGTACCGGTCTTCTTCTCAGCCAGGAGGCGGTCCGACAACCAGTCGACGCCGGCCGTGTCCAGGCGTTGCTCCGGCTCGTCGAGCACCAGCAGCTTGCGGGGCCGGACCAATGCTGTGGCCAGCGCCAACCGCCGGCGCTGACCGGACGACAGCGAGCCAGGCAACTGGTCCGCCGCCGGCAGCAGACCGACGTCGTGCAACAAGGCGTCGACCAGGTCCTCCGGTTCCGGATTACCGTGGGCCCGCGCCAGCAGGTCCAGGTGCTCGGCCGCGCTCAGGTCCGGGAAGAAGTCGAGATCGTCGAGCAGCGAGGCCACCTCGCGCCGGACCACCTCGCCGCGTTCGTCGATCGGCCGCCCATCCAGCAGAATCTTCCCTGCCGCGGGCTCGGCGGAGCCCACGATGCAGCGCAGCACAGTGGTCTTGCCGGCCCCGTTCGGGCCGACCAGCGCGATCGCCCGGCCGGCTCGCAGGGTGAAGGTGAGGTCCTCGATCACCGGGCGGTCGGCATACAGGTGCCGCAGGCCCAGCACTCTGAGCCGGGGCGCGGCCTTCGTCATCGCTTGCGGGCCAGGGTCAGGCCGTCGCCGATCCCCAGGATGACCACGTCCACCCGCTCGTCCTTGGCGAGGTGGTCGTTGAACTCCTTGCGCTCGACCGGGTCGTTCTCGTGCGCGCCGACCACCCTGCCGCCCGCCAGGGTGTTGTCGAACAACATCAGGCCGTTCGTCCGGATCCGCGGCAGCAACTGCTCGAAGTAGTCGATGTAGCCCGGTTTGTCGGCGTCGACGAACGCCAGGTCGAACTGCGGCTCGGTCGGCAGGTCCGCGGCGGACGCGTGCGCGTCGCCGATCCGCAGATCGATCTTGCCCGCCACCCCCGCTCGCTCCCAGTAACGACGGGCGATCGAGGTCCACTCCTCGCTCACGTCGAGGCAGATCAGCGAGCCGTCCTCCGGCAGGCCGCGAGCGATCGCCAGCGCCGAGAACCCGGTGAACGTCCCGATCTCCACGGCCCGGCGCGCCGACACCAGCCGGGTCAGCATGGTCAGCAGGGCCGCCTGGTCCGCGGTGGTCAGCATCTCGGAGACTCCGCCGAGCGCCCGGGTCTCCTCGACCAGCTCCTGGGCGACCGCATCCAGCGGCATCCCGTGGTCGACCATGTAGTCGTGCAGCTCGCTGGTCACGAGCACTTGATTCCCCATCGGATCCTGCCGTTCTCTCGGTCGCCGTTTGCTCGCCTGTAGTCTCTACGGGCCAGGCGCAGAGCTTGTCACCAGCCCCTCCGAGGAGACCCCAGCATGCAGATCGCCGTCGCCGGTTCGATCGCGACCGACATCCTGATGAAGTTCCCCGGACGCTTCAAGGAGCAGTTTCTCGAAGACCAGATGCACAAGGTTTCGCTCTCATTCCTGGTGGACGAGCTGGTCGTGCACCGCGGTGGAGTCGGCGCGAACATCTGCTACGGGATGGCCCAGCTCGGGCACCGGTCGTTGCTGGTCGGCTCGGTCGGCGCGGACTTCACCGACTACGGCGCCGCACTCGAGGCCGTCGGTGTCGACGTCTCCCACGTGCGTATCTGCCACCACCTGCACACTGCCCGGTTCACCTGTACGACAGACCTGGACGCCAACCAGATCGCGTCCTTCTACACCGGCGCGATGGCCGAGGCCCGCGAGCTCGACCTGGCCGCCATCCACGCCGCGGTCGGCGGGATCGACCTGGTGCTGATCGGCGCCGACGACCCGGACGGCATGCTCCGGCACACCGCGATCGCCAAGGAGCAGGGCATCGCGATCGCGGCCGACCCGTCGCAGCAGCTCGCCCGGATGGACGGGGAGCAGATCCGCGAGCTGGTCGACGGCTCGGCGTACCTGTTCAGCAACGAGTACGAGAGCGGCCTGATGGTCCAGAAGACCGGCTGGAACCATTCCGACATCCTCGACCGCGTCGGCGTCCGGGTGACCACGCACGGGGGCGACGGCGCGGTGGTCGAGACCCGCGACGGCATCCTCGCGAAGGTCCCGGCCGTACCGACCCGGGACCTGGTCGACCCGACCGGCGGCGGTGACGCGTTCCGCGCGGGCTACCTGACCGGCCGCGCGGCCGGGCTGGACCACGAGGCGGCCGCCCAGGTCGGCTGCACGCTCGCGACCACCGTGCTGGAGACCGTCGGCACCCAGGAGTACACCCTTGACCGGCCGGTGTTCCTCCGCCGCCTGGCAGGCGCTTACGGCGACGAGGCCGCCACCAGCATCGGCCACACCCTCAACCTCCACTCACACTGAGACCCGGCCCGGCGTCCCTCGCGACCACCACCGATTCGTCGCAGCTGGGGGCTCTGTGGGCGGCGACCGGGCTAACTCGTCACCGCCCTTGTGATCGGGTGTCGCGCGACCTGAATTGAACTTGACGTTAGGTTCAGTTGAGGAGATCAGGGTGTTCGTGCAACTGCTGGCCGCCTGCGTGGCCGACCCGGCGGCTTCGCCGTACTTCAGGGAATACTTCCTGGACGGGCGCCGAGCCGCGGTCGCAGAGCTGTGGCAGCGTGCCCTCGAGCACGGGGAGGTGAACCCGGAGATCAGCGCCGGAACGGCCACGGACATCCTGTTCGGTCCGCTGATCTTGCGGTTGCTGACTCACCACGCGCCGCTGACCGCAGAGGAAGCCGACGCCATCTCGTCCGCCGCCCTCCGCGGTCTGCTCAAGTCCTGAGCTCAGAGCCGCGGGTCGACCGGTTCCGACTCGAGCGCCAGCACCGCGAAGACGCACTCGTGGATCCGCCAGAGCGGCTCACCTCGCGCGACCCGTTCCAGCGCCTCCAAGCCGAGTGCGTACTCGCGAAGCGCCATCGACCGCTTGTGGCCGAGGTTGCGCTGCCGGAGCCGCTCGAAGTTCTCGGGCTCGGTGTAGTCGGGGCCGTAGATGATCCGGAGGTACTCCCTGCCGCGTACCTTCAGACCGGGTTGGGCGAGCCCCTTCGCGGTGCGCGCCAGATTGGCGACCGGCTTCACCACCATGCCTTCGCCCCCCGCCGCCGTGAGTTCCTCCCACCAGGCGGTCCCGGCCTCCCAGGACGCCCCGTCGACGAAGATCCGGCGGGTGGTGGTGACCAGGTCGGGTGCCACGGCAACCAATCGGTCCGCTAGCGCCAGGTGCCAGTCGTGCGGCCTGTCCTGGTACGTCACTCCCTCCGAGGCGAGCAGCTGGAAAGGTGCCAGCCGCACGCCTTCGAGCCCCTCCGTCGGCCAGCAGTACCGCCGGTAGGCCGCGCTGAACCTCTCCGCGTTGACAGTACGCCGATGCGTCCGCGCAAGCAGAGCTCCGACGTCGAGGCCGGCAGCGGCAGCGGACTCGAGCGCAGCTGTTGCTGCAGGCAAGGATGACCGAGCCGCCGCGCCGACGGCGGCGTACTGGTTCCGCAGCAGGTGGCCGGCCTTGGCGCTCCACGGCAAGACCTCGGCGTCGAGCAGGACCCAGGAGCTGTCCAGTTCCTCGAAGAGTCCCCCACATGCCTCCCGGAGTCGCAGCAGCAGCTCATCCGTCAGCGCAGGGGCGAAGAAAGACCGACCGGTACGCGTGTGGACAGCGCCGCGCCCCGCGAGCCCGAACCGCTTCTCTGCAACGTTGTCGTCGCGGGTGAGCAGCACCACAGCCCTGGAGCCCATGTGCTTCTCCTCGCAGACCAGTTCGGTCACGCCTTGCTCGGCGTACGCCTCGAACGCCTGACGAGGATGCTCCAGCAGGCCTGGTTCCGACGAGGTCGCGACCGGGCTCATGGTCGGCGGTAGGTAGAGCAGGAATCGCGGGTCGATCGCGAATCGGCTCATCACCTCGAGCGCAGCACCGGCCTGCTCAGCGCGGATGCTGAGCCGCCCGTGCAGCGCGGTCTCGATCACCCGGCGCCCCGTCACATCGGTGATGTCCAGCACGTCGGGCTCGCGCTGCGGAGCGGTTGCCACCTGCAATGGCTTGACCGGCGCGTAGTACTCCGCCTCCGCCGGGACGGAGACCAGCTCTCGCTCCGGATAGCGCAGAGCCGTCAGCGAGCCACCGAACACGCAGCCGGTGTCAAGGCAGACGGTGTTGTTGATCCACTCGGGAACCGGCGTCGGCGTGTGGCCGTACGCGACCACCGCACGACCGCGATAGTCGTTCGCCCACGGGTAGCGCACCGGCAGGCCGAACTCGTCGGTCTCACCCGTCGTCTCCCCGTACAGGCAGAACGCGCGGACCCGGCCGGACGCGCGCCCGTGCATCCGCTCGACCAGACCGGCGTGCGACACGACGAGCTGTCCACCGTCGAGGACGTAGTGGGACACAAGCCCGTCGATGAAGCGCTCGACACCATCGCGAAACGCCGGCGGCTCCGCGGCCAACTGAGACAGCGACTCCTCCAGCCCGTGGCTGATCTTCACGTTCTTGCCGCGCAACGCCCGCAGCAACTTGTCCTCGTGATTGCCGGGTACGCAGAAAGCGTGGCCGGCGGCAACCATTCCCATCACGAGCCGAAGCACGCCCGGCGTGTCCGGGCCTCGATCCACCAGATCGCCGACGAACACCGCCCGCCGTTCCGGGTGCGACGCGTCGACAGCCCGCCCGGCCTCGTCGCGGACCAGCGTGTAGCCGAGGGTGGTCAGCAACGACTCCAGCTCGACCCGACACCCGTGGATGTCGCCGATCACGTCGAACGGACCGGTCTCGTGGGTGAGATCGTTGAACAGCCGTGTCCGTTCGATGCTCGCGGCATCGATCGCCGCCACGCTGTCGAGAACATGGACGCCGCGGAAGCCCTCGCGTTTGAGGCTCCGCAGCCCGCGGCGGAGCTGCTGTCGCTGCCGCGCCACGACCTGGGACCCGAACTGCCGGTCGGGGCGCTGCCGGTTCCGCTCCTGGCAGACCCGCTCGGGCGGGTCCAGGACTATTGCCACCGGCAACACATCGTGCTCCCGGGCCAGCGCCACCAGCTGCTTGCGTGCCTCCGGCTGCACGTTGGTCGCGTCCACCACCGTCAGGCGGCCGGCCGCGAGGCGCTTGCCTGCGATGTAGTACAGGATGTCGAACGCGTCCTTCGTGGCGGCCTGGTCGTTCTCGTCGTCCGAGACCAGCCCACGGCAGAAGTCGCTCGAAATCACTTCGGTACCGAGGAACTGCCGGCGCGCGAAGGTGGACTTGCCGGAACCGCTCACACCGACTAGCACAACCAGGCTCAGGGCCGGGATGTCGATCCGGGTCATCGAGCGGCCTCCTTCAGCTGGAACAGGGCGAGCTGGGTCGGCGGTCCGACCTCGGGATCGTCCAGGCCCACCGGGCGGTACGACACTTCGTACCCGTACGCCGCGCCGACCGCGGAGGCCCAGTCACGAAACTCGGCCCGGCTCCACTCGAACCGGTGGTCCGGGTGCCGGAAGGCTCCGGCCGAGAGGCTTTCGAAGCGGACGTTGTACTCCGCGTTCGGAGTGGTCACCACGACGCTGCCCGGCCGCGCGGTCCCGAAGACCGCCCGGGCCAGCGACGGCAACCGCGGCGCGTCGACGTGCTCGATCACCTCCATCAGCACGGCGGCGTCCAGCCCGGCCAGTCGCTGGTCGGCATACGTGACCGACGACTGGAACAACCTGAACCGCTCGCGTTGCCGGTCGGACATCTCGGCCACGCGCAGCCGTCGCTCGGCGACGCTCAACGCTCGTGCCGACACGTCGGTCGCCACCACCTCTGTGTAGGACGGGTCCGCCAGCAGCTTGGCGACCAGGGCACCCTCGCCGCAGCCGAGATCCGCCACTCGTCGCACGCCGAGCTCCCGCAACGCCTCGAGCACCGTCGTACGACGCTGCGTCGCGAGCGACACCGGGCGGCCCGCCTCAACAGCAGCAAGGGAATCGTCCCCGATCTCGGTGGCGGCCTCCTCGGCGAGGTTCGTGTCATCCGCCTCGGTCAGCCGCTCGAGAGCGGAGTCCGCCAATTGCTTGCGGTGGGCAAGATAACGCGTGGTCACGAGCTCCTTCTCCGGGTGCGCGCCGAGCCATCCGCCACCGGCGCGCACCAGCTTGTCGACCTCGTCCGGCCCGACCCAGTAGTGCTTCGTGTCGTCGAGGACCGGCAGCATCACGTACAGGTGGTTCAGCGCCTCCGCGAGCCGGAGCCGACCGGTCAGTCGTAGGTCGACGTATCGCGAGTCGCCCCACTCGGGAATCTCCGGATCCAACGGAGCAGGGCGGGCGTCGACGGTCCAGCCGAGCGGGCCGAAGAAGCGCCCTGCGAGGTCGGCGCCACCTCGACACGGCAGCGCGGGTATCCGGATCTCCAACGAGATCGGGCTTGCGGCGAGATCGGGGCGGGCTTCGCAGCGCCCTGTCATCGCGGTACGGAAAAGCTTGCCCAAGGCCACGGCCAGCAGACTCGACGCCGCGTACGGTCGGTCGTTCACGTACTGACCGAGCGTGAAACCCTCGGCCGACTTGCCCTTGCTCGACCGGACCAGCGCGATCGGGTCCACCTCCAGCAGCACTGCCGCCGTACAACGCTCATGCGTCGCCTCGGGATAGACCACGTGCGCCGTGCCGCCGGCGACCTGGATCGACTGCGGGCGGGCGGGATTCTTGTGCAGCAGGAAGCCGAGGTCCGTCGCGGGCGCACCGAGGCCCTTCGAGGTGGTACCGAGAGTGAGGAACACAGCTCATTCGACCATGCGCGACGGTCAATCCGCGCGGGTTTAACTGAGCCACGTTCCCGCTGCCGCAGCTCTGAAACGCCCAAACCGATTCGTCTCGAATAATGAACACATATGGATCGGACGCTGAGATCGAAATAATTGCCTATGGCATCTCAGGCGGATTTGGCTCTAGCTTGTGTTCAAGAGTAAACAGTCACTACAGACCGTTCTTCCCCGTTGACACCACGTATTGGTCCCCAGGTCTGTGGTGAGGTATCCACCGACACGGGGAAAGGACCATGGCTACTCCCTCCGGCCGAGTCGGCCGACGAAGTCACCACCTGGCACAGCCCGCCGCCGCGACCGCAGAGGCAGACCGGTGAAGCCGCAGGTTTTCGAGCTCGTCCGCTACGCGGATGTCAGCGGCGTATCGGGCACCGGGACGGTCGCCGAAGGATGCGTCTTCACCGACGGTTCGGTCGCCCTCCGCTGGCACGGCGAGAACCCGTCCACCGCGGTCTGGCCCGACCTCGAGTCGATCATCGCGGTCCACGGCCACTGCGGTTCCACCGTGGTGCGCTGGCTGGACGACTCCGAGCCGACCGCCGACACCGGCCTCGTCTCCAGCGAGGTCTCCCACATCCTCCCCACCGGCTGCGTCACCCGGCAGGCACCGGTGGTGGCCACCGCCTGACCCGGGACGCGTACGCCCTAGGCTCAGGGCCATGGCGCGTGCGAAGCAGTCCACGGGTACACCGGCCACGGTCACCCTGACCAGGGCCGGGTTGGCGTTCACCGTGCTCACCTACGAGCACGATCCGGCCGCGCAATCGTTCGGTCTTGAGGCCGCCGAGGCGCTGGGCCTCGCCCCGGAGCAGGTGTTCAAGACGCTGCTTGTCGAGGTCGACGGCAAGCTCGCGGTCGGCGTCGTACCGGTCGACCGGCAGCTCGACCTGAAGGCGGTGGCAGCGGCCCTCGGCGCCAAGAAGGCCGTGATGGCCGAGCCCGCCGCCGCCGAGCGCGTGACCGGCTACGTGGTCGGCGGCATCAGCCCGATCGGCCAGAAGCGCCGCCTGCCGACCGTGATCGACGAGACTGCCACCAGCCATGAGACCGTCTATGTCTCGGGTGGCCGGCGGGGTCTCGACCTCGGCCTGTCGCCCGCCGACCTCATCACCATCACCTCGGCACGCACGGCCCCGATCGCGCGCTGACGTCCGGTCCCAGGAGCTTGCCATCAGCAACAACGAGGCTCAGGTTTCGCGGCAGTTCACACACTTGTACGACGCCTGGCCAACGCCGCGTCGCGCAGCCTCTCCAGGACGGTATCAGTGGTGTCCCAACCCATGCAGGCGTCGGTGATCGACTGGCCGTAGGTGAGGTCCTTCATCGGGTCCAGGTCCTGCCGACCCGCCACCAGGAAGGACTCCAGCATCACCCCGACGACGGCTTGGTTGCCATCGGCCACTTGTGTCGCGATCTCGTCGGCGACCCGGGGCTGCCGACGGTGATCTTTCCGGCTGTTGCCGTGACTCGCATCGATCACGACCCGCTCGGGTAGGTCCGCCTTGCGCAGCAACTCCTGCGCACCGGCGACGGACTCGGCATCGCAGTTCGGACCCGAGTCGGCGCCCCGCAACACCAGGTGGCAGTCCGGATTGCCCCGCGTGTGCAGGATGGCCGGCGCACCGTCGTGATCGATCCCCGTGAACACGTGCGGCACGGCGGCCGCTTTGATCGCATCGACGGCGGTGCTGATGCTGCCGTCGGGGCGGTTCTTCATCCCGATCGGCATCGACAGGCCGGACGACAACTGGCGGTGCACCTGGCTCTCCACGGTCCGCGCACCGATGGCCCCCCACGCCACCGTGTCGGAGATGTACTGCGGCGTGATCGGGTCGAGGAACTCGCAGCCGACGGGCAGGCCCGCAGCCAGGACCTCCAGCAGCAGGGCCCGGGCCGTCCGCAGGCCGGTGTTCACGTCGCCGGACCCGTCCAGGCCCGGGTCGTTGATGAGCCCCTTCCACCCGAGCGTCGACCGCGGCTTCTCGAAGTAGACCCGCATCACCACCAGCAGCCCGTCGGACAGCCGGTCGGCCGCCTGCTTCAGCCGGGTCGCGTACTCGAGGGCTGCCTTGGCGTCGTGCACAGAACACGGGCCGACGACAACGAGTAGCCGGTCGTCGGTCCCGTTGAGGACGTCGGCGACGGCCTCCCGGCCGGCGACCACGACCTCAGCGAGACGGTCGCTCAGCGGCAGCTCGTCGTGCAGCACGGCCGGTGTCACGAGCGGGACGGCCTTGTGGATCCGCCTGTCGACAACGTCTGCCGCTCGAGCGGACTGCTGGATGGTGTTCATCGATGGGACCTTTCCGCCGGAACTCCGCGGAAGACCCGAGGACAGCGCCGGCTGCGAATGCGAAAGGCAGGGACAGATGTCCCTGCCTCGAGCCGGCTCTGGTTCTTGGGGCGCAGTCAGCAAGCAGCCGAGTCGCCCGGCACCAAGGCCGGCCACTCAAAAAACTGCCAATAACTGCGCGTCACACAAAAACCATACCCCATCCCCCACCCCCCCATCCCCCACCCCCCATCCCCCACCCCCACCCCACCCCCACCCCCGACTCCCCCCTCCGCCTGCCTGTGCAAAACCTTCTGCCGGTTCGTCGGGTCTGGTGCTGACTCGCCGCGTCGGTGCCCCAGATGCGACGAATCGCCGGAGGGTTTTCCACAGGCTGGTCCGGGGCGGGGTGGCGGGGCGGGGTGGCGGGGGTGGGTGGCCGGGGTGGGTGGGTGGCGGGGTGGACGGCTCCACGTGCCCGTGCCGGGGGCGACGCAGCGGAGGACGGGCGGAAGCCGGCCCGGTCCGGTAGAACTGGCTCGTGATCCAGATGTACCTGGTCCGGCACGGCGAGGCGGACTACTCGCCCATTGACGGACATGGCTGGCCGGGGATGGCAGCTGACACCGCCCGCTCAGCGCGGCCGGGATCAAGCAGGCCGAGGAACTGGCCGACCTGCTTGGCGGCATTCGCGTGACGTACCTGGTGAGCTCGCCGTTTCACCCGCGCACTGCAGAGTGCAGCGATCATCGGACACCGGCTCGCTCTCGGCGTACGGGTCGACTACGAGTTGCGCGACTGGCTGCCGGACAGCACCGGCTCGTGGCGCGGCGTCGCCGACGTACGGACCGCGCGGTCGGAGCTCGACGAGTTCGGCGGCGAGTGGCCGGACTCGTCGCGCCCACGAGTACCACCGGTACGACCCCGCCGACGACGCCGAGGAACAGGCTTGATGACGGACCGCGCCGACGACGGCAAGGAACCGGCCTATCCTGCTCTAACCACGGACCGCGCGGACGAGCGCCTCCACCGCCTCGGCGAGCGAACCGACCCAGCCGTCCGGGGTGCCGAGCGCCTGCCAGCCGGGGCCACCGATCACCAGCGCGTACGCCGGCCGGGTACGAGCCAGGCTCCGGAGCGCGGCCACGTCCGCGGTCTCGGGCGTACTCGACCAGATGAAGACCGCCGCGGGCCGGACCCGGCGTACGGCGGCGGACAAAGAACTGACCGGCGTCGCCGCCCCGAGGGTGCGGATGCGGATGGCGCGTTCCGCGAGCGCGGCGGAGACAGCCAGCAGTGGCAGCGCGTGGTCCTCGCGCTCAAGGCAGGCCAGCACGACCGGACGCTCGCTCTCGTCCGGCCTGAGCCGCTCGACCGCGCGACGCGTGTGGTAGCGCAGACCGCCGGCAACGCAGTCCGAGGCGAGGTGCTCCACCTCGACGCAGGCCCCGGTCCGCTCCCACTGCTCGCCGACCTCGACGAGCAGTGGCACCAGCCGGGTGGTCCAGGCCTCCACCACGCCGGAGCGATCCAGGCTGCGGGCGACCTCATGGGTCAGCCGCTCGGCGTCCATCGCGTTCGCGAGCGCGAAGAGATCGGCGGGTTGCCGCGAGCCGACCCGGGGGCCGTGCCGCGACGGCCCGCCGGTCGGAGCTGACGGAATCTCCCCGACCGACCCGGCAGCGGCCTTCGACCGGCCCGCGGCGGACACCGCAGCAGCCGGCGCGGCCTCGGCCCTGCTGAAGTCGGCGCGGCGAACCGTCTCGGCCGCAGCCGCGGTCGGGACACCGCGGTTCACCAGTTGCAGCATCGCGCGAAGCCGGGCCAGATCCTCGCGGTTGTAGCGGCGATGCCCGCCAGTGCTGCGCTCGCTGGGGTGCAGCCCGTACCGGCGCTCCCAACTACGCAGAGTCGGCGCGGCAATGCCCAGCCGACGTGCAGCGGCCCCCACGGTCAGGGTCTCGAGATCGGCCGCCACGGGCTTCATGATGCCCCGCCGGCCCCACCGGATCGAACAGTTGGCCACGAGCCGATAACAACTCGACCGAAGTTTGAGACGACAAGGGTTGAACTTCGCATGAGTTGAGCATAGTTTTCACGCAGCGCCCGTCTGCGCTCACGGTGAGTCAAGGAGGATGCCATGTCGAGAGGGATGCCTCGCCTACCCGCCCCGCTCATGGATCTGTGGGACTGGCAGTCGCAAGCCGCTTGCCGCGACGTCAACCCGGAGCTGTTCTTCTCCCCCGAATCGGAGCGTGGTGTTCGCAAGCGCGCTCGCGAGATGGTGGCCAAGTCGCTCTGCGGGACCTGCCCGGTGCAGCCCGAGTGCCGCCAGCACGCCATCTCCGTCGGAGAGCCGTACGGCGTCTGGGGTGGCACCACGGAGTCCGAGCGGGACAACGTCGTCCTCGCCGAGCACAGGAAATCCGCCTGACCACCCGCGTGTAGCAGTCCCCAGGACCAACCCGGGTCCGGCCGCCCCCCGACCGGCCGGACCCGGGCGCCTGAGCCCGGCTGGAGCTAGGTCGAGCGGCTCAGGCCCCGTACCCGAAGCACCATGTTCTCCAGTGGCCGGAAGACCAGCGACTCGATGCCGACGCCGACCACGAAGATCAGCAGTACACCGGCGAAGACCAGCGAGATGTCGGACAGCGACATGCCGTTGTGCAGGTACTGGCCTAGGCCCTCGCCCAGCTCGGGCGAGGTGGCGATCAGCTCGGCCGCCATCAACGAGCGCCAGGAGAATGCCCATCCCTGCTTGAGGCCGCCCAGGAAGCCGGGCAGCGCTGCAGGCAGCAGGATGTACCTGATGCCACCGACCCGGCCGGCGCCCAGCGCCTTGCCGACCCGCGGCAGGATCGGCGGCACCTGGTCCAGACCCGAGACCAGGCCGTTCGCGATCGACGGTACTGCGCCGAGCAGCACGACCCAGTAGATCGCCCGGTCGTTCAGACCGAACCACAAGACGGCTGCGGGGACCCACGCCACAGAGGGCAGGCTCTGCAGTCCGGATACGAGCGGTCCGATGCCGCGCCGGATGACAGTGACATTCGCGATCGCCAGTCCGAGCGGGATCGCGACGAGCAATGAGATGGCGAACCCGATCACCGCCCGGTGCACCGACACCCAGAAGAGGTCGAGGATCCTGCCGGTCGTGACCAGTTCCCACAGCTGGGTCCACACGGCGGCGGGCGCGGGCAGTTTGAACTCCGGCCAGAAGGCTGCCGCCCAGAGCACCTGCCACACCGCCACCAGCAAGGCGATCGCGATGATCGGCGGCAGTACCCGGGCAGCGATCCGGCGGAGCCGGGCAACCGAACCGGCGTCCCGGTCAGGGACCGGCGTGTCGAGAGCGTCCAGACCGGCCCCGACGACGGTATCGGCAGGGTCGAGCCTGTCCCGAAGTCCGGTCGCCGCATCAACTGATGGCATGGCTGCTGATCACCCTCCTCAGCTCGGCGTTGATCTCATCCACGGCCTCGGCGGTCCCCGAGACACCGTCGACATTCCACTCCCGTACGACGCGCCCGGGCCTGGATGAGAGCAGCACCACCCGCTGCCCGAGCCGCACTGCCTCCCGGACATCGTGGGTGACGAACAGGATCGCCGTACCGGTCGTCTGCCAGATCGCCAGCAGTTCTGCCTGCAGGACGTCTCGAGTGATGGCGTCCAGGGCAGAGAATGGCTCGTCCATCAGCAGCAGCGAAGGCTCGTGGCCCTCGCCGCGGCCGGTGCTGTCACTCGTGGACGCCAGGGCCCTTGCGAGCGAGACCCGCTGCCTCATGCCGCCGGACAGCTCGTGTGGCCGCTTGCTCCCCAACCCGCCGAGCCTGACAAGCTCCAGCAGGGCGGCGGCCTTGCCGCGCCGCTCCGAACGGCTCACACCGGCGATCCGCAGGGGCAACTCGACGTTGCCGGTGGCCGTGAGCCACGGCATCAAGGCCGGCTCCTGGAACACCACCGCCGGCCGCGAGGCACCAAGGCCGATCGTGCCGCTGGTCGGCTGCTCCAGCCCAGCCGCCAGGTTGAGCAACGTTGTCTTGCCGCACCCGGATGCACCGAGCAAGCAGACGAGCTCCCCGGTCCGCACCCGCAGGTGAACCTGATCGAGAGCGATCACGGCACGCCTGCCCTGGCCGAACACCTTCCCAACCCCGTCGAACCGCACCGCCTCCGGAATCGGGGCATGGCCCCGCCTGTCTCCGGCCGTCCGAGCCGTCACCGCTATGTCGTCGAGTCGGGACTCGCGCTGCGCGGACCTCACCGATCTACCTCCGGTCCAGGCCGGCCGCGTCGACCGCCGGCTTTCCGACCTTCGCCAGCACCTCGTTCAGCAGGCTCAGGTCCGCGAACCCCGCGACGACCGGCGCCTCCTTGGCTATCCCTGCGGTGACCTGATCCCTGGCGAGCTGCGGGAACTGCGCGGCTATCGGGTCGGCGGTGACCTCGATCTTGCTGAAGGCGCGGTCGATCACGGCGGGCTTGAGCGCCTTGCCGGTCTGCTGCTTCAACTGATCGTTCACAGTTGCCTTTGCCGCATCCTTGTCGGAGCTCGCACGGGCGATGGCGGCGACGAGCCCGGCGAGCAACTGCCGCACCGTTGCGGGATGCTCCTGCAGGAACTGGGTCCGTACGATCAGCACGGTGGTCGGGAACTTCCCGTCCGGCCAGAGCGTGGCCTCGTCCAGCAAGACCCTGGCGCCGGCGTCCAGGACCAGCCGCGACGACCAGGGCTCGGGCAGCCAGGCGGCGTCGATGTCGCCCTTCTTGAAGGCGTCCAGCGTCTGCGCGTTCTCCAGGTTGGTCACCTTCACCTGGCCGGTGAGGCCCTTCCCGGCGAGCCACTTCTTCAGGGAGACGTCCTGGGTGTTGCCCAGTTGCGGAGTGACCACGGTCTTGCCGGCCAGGTCCCCGGGCCTGGTGATGGTGGGTAGTACCACCAGCTGCGCACCGCCGGAGGTCGCGCCCGCGATCAGCCGGACAGCCTGACCGTTGGACTTCGCATAGGCGTTGATCGCCGGGCCGGAGCCGATGAAGGTGGCGTCGAGTGAGCCACCGAGCAGCGCGCCGACCGCTTCCGGTCCCGCGTTGAACTTGGTCGGAACCAGCTTGGTGCTGCCGAGCTCCTTCGCGAACAGCCCGTCGCCGAGGCCGATCAGCGCGGCGGCGTGCGTGACGTTGGGGAAGTACCCGAGCCGGAGCTCGGTGGCTGCGCCCTTGTCGGCGACCGGCGCGGCATCATCGGCCGCATCCTCGGCTCGCGAGCAGCCGGCCGCGGCCAGCAGCGCGACGGCGACGGCTGCGACGAGAGTGCGAGGCGCGGTACGGGTGAAGTGCTTCATGCGGCGGTCCTTCGGTCGGTACGTGTGGTCCGTGCGAACAGGCCCCGCCCACACGCATGGGCTGTCGATCGCAAGAGGCGGAGCCGAGGGTCACCCCTGGAGTGCGGTGTTTCGGCCCCGAGCAAACAGCACAAATTAAACCAACTCAGTACACATTGACTGCCCAACCGTCCACCAGGCGATACGGACCACTACCACCCTCACCCCCACGATGTGTCGTCAGAAGTGCACGCGCCTGTGGACAAGCGCTGTCTACAGGCGCTGCACTTCTGACGAACCGTCGCTCACCCAGTGCCAGCAAGGCCCGAGCAGGACGCGGGCGGTACGCAGGGATCAGGCCCGCGGGCCGTCGTCCGGGTCGGGCTTGGTTTCGTCCGCCGCGGAGTCCGCCACCCGGTCTTCCGGCCCCACCTCAGCCTCGTCGCCGGAGCCCTTGCCCTTGCGGGGCTCCTTGCCCTTGCGAGGGTCGTCCGCCTTGCGTTGCTCGTCGGCCTTGCCGGTGTCCTCGGGCTGGACGACGTCCTTGGGCCCGTTCGCACCCTTGCCGGTTCCGGCATCCGTCGGGCGGTTCGAGAACCGGGGGTCGCGGTGCCGCTCGAGCGAGGCGAGGAAGTCCGGGTCGTCGTCGGGTGCGACCGGTCTGGCCGTCGGCCTTCGTACCGGCCGTCCAGCGACAGTCGCGCGCTGCGGCCTGCGGCCCTGGGTCCGCAACATCAGCAGCCACGTGATCGGGCCGACGAAGGGCACGAGCACGATCAGGATGATCCACACCAGCTTGGGTAGGTGCGGCACATCCTCGTCACGGGTCTGGATGCAGGAGAACAGCGCGTAGACGCTGAGCACAAGGCTGATCAGGAACGGCAGGAATCGAGCCACACACCCACAGTACGGCTCCGCCCGCAAGTCCGGGGCCGGCGGTCACATGCTTGTAACCGGCTCCAGCTCATCTCGCTCCGCCGCGGCCGTCCGCCGGCCGGCCGTGCGGAAGCCGTACGCGACCAGCCCGGCCCAGAGCGCCACCACAACGCCGTACACGGCGAACCTCGGCGCGGGGGCGACGTCCAGGCCGTTCAGCAGGGTGCGCGCGTTCGTCAGGACCAGGACCAGGCCGACGCCGACACCCAGCCAGCGCGTCGCCAACCGCGACACCAGCCAGGCCGCGAGCGGGGCCGCGACGACGCCGCCGATCAGCAGGGCGCCGACGATGGCGATCGGGATGTTCTTGCCGCCCAGGCCGACCAGGAACCCGATGCTCGCCGCGACCGAGACGATGAACTCCGCCGCGTTGACCGAGCCGACCGTCTTGCGCGGCGCGAGCTTGCCGCTGCTCAGCAGGCTGGAGGTGGCCACCGGCCCCCAGCCGCCTCCACCGGTGGCATCGATGAAGCCCGCCGCCAGGCCGAGCGGGCCCAGGAACCGGCCGCCGACCCGGCCCTCGACGACAGCCCGCACCTTGCCGGTCGCGAAGCGGGTCAGGATGTAGACGCCGAGCAGGATCAGCAGCGCGGCGACCCAGAGCGAGGCCGACTCCGTCGTCAGGCTGGACAGGAACGTCGCACCCGCGAAGGCGCCGACGCCGCCCGGCACCCCGATCAGCGCGACCACGCGCCAGTCGACGTTCCCGAACCGCCAGTGGGACAGGCCGGAGGCGAGCGTCGTACCCACCTCGGCGAGGTGGACGGACGCGGAGGCGACGGCCGGGCTGATGCCGGTGATCAGCAGAGCCGTGGTGGCGGTGACGCCGTAGGCCATGCCGAGAGTTCCGTCGACGAGCTGGGCGATCGAGCCCAGCAGGGCGATCAGGACGAGACGGCGCACGGGTTGCTCCAGCCGGTCGGCTTCAGGACGACCCCCATCAAACCCCACAAAGTCAGCCGAATTGATCGAGTTTCGCCATCCGAGACAACGGGTCGCGACGAGGCGCCGGGAGGACGCGTCGGCGGATGACGTCGGCGGAGCACCCATCAGGACCGTCGCCGGCTCCGAACAACCCTTGTCACGCCTGAAGGAAAATTGTTCAAAACTTATGCAAGTGGAACGCTTGGACCATGAACGAACGCCCCACCGCGGCAGTCCTCGGCGCCGGCATCTCCGGTCTGACAGCGGCCTACGTGCTGAGCCGGACCCATGACGTCACCGTGTTCGAGGCGGACCGCCGTCCTGGCGGCCACGCCCACACTCACGACGTCACTGACTCGACCGGTACGGCGTTGCGGGTCGACACGGGCTTCATCGTGCACAACGACCGCACCTACCCCTGGTTGCTGAAGCTCTTCGGCGAGCTCGGGGTGAGCACCCAGCCGACTGAGATGAGCATGAGCATCCGCTGCGACGGTTGCGGACTCGAGTACGCCGGTGGCCGTGGCGCCGGGTCGGTCCTGGCCCAGCGGCGGCGGCTGGCCGATCCCCGTTTCGTGCGGATGCTGACCGAGGTGCCGCGGTTCCACCGGGAGGCGCGACGGGTGCTGGCTGAGCAGGATGAGTCGCTCACCTGGGGGGATTTCCTGCGCAGCAGGCGGTTCTCGCCGTACTTCATCCGGCATTTCGCCGTACCCCTGGTGTCCTGTGTGTGGTCTGCCGGCGATGCCGACGCGACCCTCTACCCGGCGCGGTACTTGTTCCGCTTCCTGGAGCACCACGGGATGCTGTCGGTGTCGGGCTCCCCGACGTGGCGAACAGTGACGGGCGGCTCGCGCAGTTACGTCGACGCCGTGGTGGAACGGATCGGTGACGTGCGGACCGGTACGCCGGTGCGGTCGGTGCTGCGACACGACGACACGGTTGAGGTGATCACCGCCGACGACCGGGTCCGGGAGTACGACCAGGTGGTCGTCGCCACGCACGCGGATACCGCGCTCGACCTGCTCGGCGACGCGACGCCCGAGGAGAAGTCCCTGCTCGGCGCGTTCCGTTATTCCGCGAACCCGACCTGGTTGCACCACGACACTTCGGTGCTGCCCCGGCTGGAGCGGGCACGCGCGTCGTGGAACTACCGGATGCGCAGTTGCGACACAACCCAGCCGCAGGTTCTGGTCAGCTACTGGATGAACCGTCTGCAAGGCCTGCGGAGCGCTGAGGAGCATCTCGTCACCCTCAACCCCGGCGGCTGGGTCGATCCGGACACCGTGATCGCCCGGATGGTCTACGCCCACCCGATCTTCACGCCGGAGTCCGTCGCGGCCGCTCCCGCGCTGCAGGCGACGGGTGGCCCGCGGCTGGCGTTCGCGGGCGCTCATCTCGGCTGGGGATTCCACGAGGACGGCTGCCGGTCCGGCGTCGAGGCGGCGGAGAGGCTCGGCGGCTCGTGGTAGCACTCCCCCTGCTGCCGGCGCTCGTGCCGGGACACGTCAGCCACACACGGCGATCACCAATGGTCCGCCGGTTCCGCTACCGGACGTACCAGTGGTTGGTCGACGTCGAGGAGATGCCGCGACACGGGGCGCTGGCATCGTTCCGAGCCGGGGACCATCTCGGCGACCCGGACCTGTCGCTGCGGGAGAACGTGGCCCGCTTCACGGCGGCACGGGGCGTCGAGCTGGCCCCGGACGACCGGGTGCTGATGCTGGCGAACGCGCGCAGCTTCGGGTATGTGTTCGACCCGCTGAGCGTGTTCTGGTGTCTCACCGCGGCCGGCGACGTGCGGTGCGTCGTACTGGAGATCCACAACACGTACGGCGAGCGGCATGCACACCTGGTCCGGCCCGGGCCCGACGGGCGGTTCTCGATCGACAAGGAGTTCTACGTCTCGCCGTTCCTGACCGTGGACGGCCGGTACGACGTGACGCTACGGCTGGAGCCGGAGCGGCTGGCGGTGGCGGTCGACCTCGTCCAGGGCGATCGCCGGGTGTTCTCGGCCTCCTTCACAGGACGGCCGCGGCCGGCGCGGGCAGGGGGCGCCCTGGCCGCGGCACTGAGGACGCCGTTCGTGACCTACCAGGTATGGGCACTGATCCGGATACATGGCGTGTGGCTGTGGCTGCGTCGGCTACCGGTTGTGCCGCGGCACCCTCAGCTTCCTCCGGAGGGAGTCCGATGAGCACCCTGCAACTGGTCGACGTCGAACGCTGGCCCGGCGTGGCGCGCGTGCCGGTGAGCCCGGTTCGCGCCGCGATGGCCCGGCGGGTCCTCCGCAATGCGGCCCGCGGCCTACCGGTGGTGGTCACGCTGCCGGACGGCACCCGGCTGGGGGCCGGTGGTGCCGGCGCCCCGGTGATGGAGATCGTGTCCGACGCGTTCTTCCACCGGATCGGCGCCGACCTCAAGATCGGGTTCGGCGAGGCCTACATGGCCGGCGACTGGTGGGCCGGCCATGGCACGGACCTCGCCGAACTCCTCACCGTGTTCGCCACCCGGCTCACCGAGCTGGTGCCACTGGTGCTGCAGCGGTTCCGCAAGCTGGTCGAGCAGCGCATCCCAGTGTCGGACGACAACAACCGCACCGGAGCGCTCGCGAACATCTCGCACCACTACGACCTGTCGAACCAGCTGTTTGCGACGTTCCTGGACGACACGCTGACCTACTCGTCCGCGTGGTTCTCGTCGTACGACGGCGGCTTCGCATCCCTGGCCGATGCCCAGCGGCGGAAGGTGGAGGGCATCCTCGACCTCGCCGGCGTCCACGCCGGCAGCCGGGTGCTGGAGATCGGCACCGGCTGGGGCCAGTTGGCCATCCAGGCCGCCCGGCGCGGCGCGACGGTCAGCTCGATCACCTTGTCCGCCGAGCAGCGCGACCTCGCTCGCAAGCGGATCGCGGAGGCGGGGGTCGCCGAACGCGTCACGGTCGACCTACGGGACTACCGCGACGTCGACGGCCAGTACGACGCCGTTGTCAGCGTCGAGATGATCGAAGCCGTCGGAGAGCGCTACTGGCCGGCGTACTTCGCGACCGTCGACCGGGTGCTCGCCCCGGGCGGCAAGTTCGGGCTGCAGTCGATCACCATGCCGCACGACCGGCTGCTGGCCACCAAACACGCACACGGCTGGATCCACAAGTACATCTTCCCGGGCGGACTCATCCCATCGTTGACCGCGATCGACCAGGTCGCGGCGACTGCGGGCGGCCTCCAGGTGACGTCTCGACGCGACCTCGGCGCCGACTACGCGCACACGCTGAGGCTGTGGCGGAACCGTTTCACGTCCCAGGCGGACGTCGTGGCGAGCCTGGGCTTCGACCCCACCTTCCGGCGGATGTGGGAGCTCTACCTCGCCTACTCCGAGGCCGGTTTCCGGTCCGGGTACCTCGGCGTCTCCCAGCTCGCACTGGAACGTCTCGGCCAAACCTCGAGAGGAGCCTGACCGATGGAACTTGCCGGACGCAGGGTCTGGGTGGTCGGTGCCTCGTCCGGCATCGGTGCCGCCCTCGCCGCTGAGCTGGTACGCCGGGGCGCGCGCGTGGCCGTCTCTGCCCGCCGCACCGACGCCCTGCGAGACGTCGCGGGCGACCGGATGCTGGCAGTCCCGGTCGACGTAACGGATGAGGAGTCGGTCCGCAAGGCTGCCGGCTCGGTTGCCGACGAGCTCGGCGGCATCGACATCGCCGTGTTGGCGGCGGGCTACTGGAAGCAACTGTCGGCGGCAGACTTCGACGTGGCCGTGTTCCGCAAGCACCTCGACGTGAACCTGAGCGGGATGGCGAACTGCCTCGCCGCGCTGATCCCGCTGATGCGCGCCCAGCGGGCCGGCGTGATCGTCGGCGTCGCCTCGGTCGCGGGGTATCGCGGCCTGCCGGGTGCCGAGGCCTACGGCGCCACCAAGGCCGCGCAGATCAACCTGCTGGAGTCCTTGCGGGCGGGCCTGCGCCGCGACGGGGTCGACGTACTGACCGTGTCTCCGGGATTCGTGAAGACCGAGATGACGGAGACCAACACCTTCCCGATGCCGTTCATGATCTCGGCCGAACAGGCGGCAAGGTCCATCGCCGACGGGATCGAGAAGCAGTCGGCCGAGATCGTCTTCCCGTGGCAGATGGCAGTGCTGATGAAGCTCGCGAAGCTGGTCCCCAACCGCCTCTGGGCACAGGCCCTCGCCCCGCGATCCTGACCTGCCCCTACCCAGAACCTCGAGGCAGAACCACCCGCGCAAAGCCCCGGCCGGGGCGGAGGGCGAGGCGAGCAGGTGGTGGAGCGGGTGGGTGGTGCCGGGGCTTCGGTAGGTTGTGGGGGTGGAGACGGTGCAATCGGTACGGCCGGCGGGGGTGGTCAGCCATATCCGGCGCAGTGGGCGGATGACGGCCGGCCAGCAGCGGGCGTGGGCACTGCTGTGGCCGCGACTCGGCCGAAGCCTCGACGACCTGGCGCCCGGGCCGATCGACCTCGACGGTTGGTTCGGACGGACGGCGCCTGTGGTGCTGGAGATCGGCTCGGGCATGGGTGAGAGCACCTCCCGGCTTGCTTCCACCGCACCTGAGGTGAACCACCTCGCAGCCGAGGTCTATCCCGCAGGTCTCGGCCAGCTGATGCTCTGGGCCGACCGGCTGAACCTGCAGAACCTGCGCCTGATCGACGGTGACGCGGTCAACCTGCTGCAGGACCACCTCGCGCCGGACTCCCTGGCCGGGGTGCGGATCTACTTCCCCGACCCGTGGCCGAAGAAGCGGCACCACAAGCGTCGGCTGGTGACCCCGGGATTCGTTGCACTCGTCGCCTCCCGGCTGGCTCCTGGCGCGACGTTGCACCTGGCAACGGATTGGGCCGATTACGCCGATCGGATGCTCGAGGTCTGCTCGGCCGAGTCCTTGCTGCGCAACCGATTCGCCACCGAACCCGGCGGTTGGGCCCCGCGTCCGGACTGGCGTCCCCTGACCAAGTTCGAGAGTCGCGCCCAGGCCGAGGGCAGGGTCTGCCGCGACCTCGTCTTCGACAAGCGCCCGACGGGCTCCGTGACAGAAGCTAGAACGAGATCTCCAGGGTTCGGCCGGTTTCCAGGTACGTCTTGAGGTTGGCCAGAATCGGGGCCCAGCCGGTCCGCCAGCCCTCCACGGTGTCCGCCTCGATCTGATCGTGGACCACCTCGAGCTTCACCACGGTGGGCCCGGCCGGCTCGATCGTGAAGGTGACCCGGCCGGGTGCGACGTCCTGCAGCTCGGGGCTGAACTCGTTCTTGAAGCTGTACGCGAGCTGCTTCGGCTCGTCGTACACGAGCACCTCCCCGGAGTCGGTCAGGCTGTCGTCGGCGCTGTCGTAGAAGCGGACCGGTGAGCCGACCTTCCAGTCCGACTCGATCCGCCGCCCGAACCAGTACAGCGTGGTGAAGGCGCCCGAGGTCAGGGCGGCCCACAGCTTCTCGGGGGTGGTCTCGATGTAGGTGACGTGGATCATCGCCGGCTTGTTCATGTGTCCTCCAGTGCGGCCTTGAGGGCGCTCAGCGCCCGGAGCTTGTCGCGTTCGTAGTTGCCGATCCATCGCTCGGCGATCTCGTTGATCGGCACCGGGTTCAGGTAGTGGTACTTGTTCCGCCCGCGCCGGACCGTCACCACCAGTCCGGCGTCCTCGAGGATGCGCAGGTGTTTGGTGACGCCTTGACGGGTCAGGTCGGACAGCTGCTCGCAGAGCTCGCTCAGCGTCTGCCCGTTTCGCTCGCGCAAGGCATCCAGCAGTCGCCGCCGGCCGGCATCCGCCAGAGCCTTGAACACGAGGTCCACGGCCCCGACAATAAGCAACCTTTTAGTTGCCTGTCAAGGTGATCACTCGTCCCAGAAGAGCCGTTTCACCACGCCTCGCGCCCGTCGGGTCCGGCGCCGGTAGTCGTCGGAGAACCGCCCCGACTCCCCCAGCGGGTATCCGCAGATCTGCGCCACCGCCGCCAGGTCGCGTGGATCCCGCGGCAGCGAGTCACCCGGGCGGCCGCGGACCAGCATGTTCGCGTTGCGGATGCGTGCCGCCAGTTCCCAGGCGCTGCGCAGCACGCCCGCATCCCGCGGCTCGACCAGTCCAGCGTCCACCGCGGCTCGCAGCGCGCCGAGGGTCCGGGTCGTACGGAGGCCCGCCACGCGGTGGGCCTCGCGCAGCTGCAGCAACTGCACGGTCCACTCGATGTCGGCAAGGCCGCCCGGGCCCAGCTTGGTGTGGGTGGCCGGGTCAGCGCCGCGCGGCAGGCGTTCGGCATCGACCCGGGCCTTGATCCGGCGGATCTCCGTCACGTCCCGCTCCGAGACACCGTCCGCGGGGTAGCGGAGTGGGTCGATCAGCGACCGGAACGCCTCGCACAAGTCCTGATCCCCGCACAACGGGTCCGCGCGCAGCAGCGCCTGCGCCTCCCACACGGCCGACCAGCGCGCGTAGTAGGACGCGTACGAGGCGATGGTCCGTACCAGCGGGCCTTGCCGGCCCTCGGGCCGCAGATCGGCATCGACCACCACCGCGGGATCGGCGCCGGGCAGGGCCAGCAGGCGGCGCAGCTCGGTGGCTGCCTGGGTCGCGAAGTCGGAGGCGGCCTTCTCGTCCGCACCCGGTACCGGGTCGTGGACGAACATCACGTCGGCGTCGCTGCCATAGCCGAGCTCGTGCCCGCCGAACCGGCCCATCGCCACGATCGACAGCCGAGTCGGCTCGGGCTCCCCCTTCGCCACGGTGCGCCGCGCCACCTCGAGGGCTGCGGTCAACGTGGCGGCGGTGATCACGGTCAGGGCCTCGCCCACGGCCTCGACCTCCAGCAGCCCGGACAGGTCGGCCGCGGCGACCCGGAACAGTTCGCGGCGACGCACCCCACGGATCGCCGCGACCGCGGCCTCCGGCTCGTCCTGCCGTCGTCCGGCGGCCGACATCTCGGCCAGGAGGGCGTCAGCTGTGCGCGGCAGGAGCTCCCGCTCGTCGGCCAGCATCGCCGTCGCCTCGGGTGCGCGCTGCAGCAGGTCCACCGCGTACCGGCCGCTGGACAGCAGGTGCGCCAGGCGCTCTGCCGACGCACCTTCGTCGCGCAACTGCCGCAGGTACCAAGGCGTCGAGCCAAGCGCGTCCGAGATCGTGCGGAACGCCAGCAGACCTGCGTCGGGATCGGGCGACTCGGCGAACCAGCCGAGCATGACCGGCAGCAACGCCTTCTGGATGGCGGACCGCCGCGACACACCCTCGGACAGGGCCTCGATGTGCCGCAGGGCCGAGGCCGGATCGTCGTACCCGAGGGCGGTGAGGCGCTGCTTGGCCGCCTCCGGCGTGAGGCGCACCTCCTCGCCGGGGATCCGCGCGACGGCGGCCAGCAGTGGCCGGTAGAAGAGCTTCTCGTGCAACCGGCGAACCTCGAGCGCGTGTTTCCTCCAGGCCGCGGTGAGCTCGGGCACCGGGTCCTTGGTGAACCCCAGCGATCGCCCGAGCCGGCGCAGGTCCGCCTCGTCCTCGGGGACCTGATGAGTACGACGCAACCGGTAGAGCTGGATGCGGTGCTCCATCGACCGCAGGAACCGGTACGCCGCCGCGAGCACCGCCCCGTCGGTTCTGCCCACATAGCCGGAGGCGGTCAGCTGCTCCAGGGCGACCAGAGTGGTCCCACTGCGAACCGACTCGTCGTTTCTCCCATGCACGAGCTGCAGCAACTGCACCGCGAACTCGACATCACGCAGACCGCCCGGCCCCAGCTTCAGCTGGCGATCCGCATCCGCCGCGGGGATGTGGTCGACGACCCGGCGGCGCATCGCCTGTACGTCGTCGACGAAGCCGTCCCGGTCCGCTGCCGACCACACCAGCTCGGAGGTGCGATCGGCGTACGCCTGCCCCAGCTCGGCATCGCCGGCGATCGGGCGCGCCTTGAGGAGGGCCTGGAACTCCCACGTCTTGGCCCAGCGCTGGTAGTACGCCAGGTGGCTCTCCAGCGTCCGGACCAGCGGCCCGGCCTTTCCCTCCGGACGCAGGGCCGCGTCGACAGGCCAGAGCGCGCCCTCGGCGGTGTGCGACGAGCAGATCCGCATCGTCGCCACGGCCAGCTGCGTGGCGGTCTTCAGCGCCGGCGCCTCGACCTCGCCCGCCAGCGGTTCGGCCACGAAGAGCACGTCGACATCACTGACGTAGTTGAGCTCACGTCCACCACACTTGCCCATGGCAATGATCGCCAGCCGGCAGTCCGGGGCATCCGGATGAAGCGCGAAGAACTCCTCCCGCGCGATCCGCAACGCCGTCTCCAGCGCCCCGCCCGCCAGATCCGCCAGTACGCCCGCCACCTCGTCGACCAGCAGGTCTTCGGCCAGATCCCGCGCGGCGAGTCGCAGCAGCAACCGGCGATACTCGACCCGCAACGCGTCCACCGGGTGTTCTGCGTCGACGGCTGTAGCCAGGCAGGCAGCCACGTCATCCGGGGTCGGGCGCGAGGCGGCCAGCGCTGGATCCGCCAGGTCGTACCAGTGCCGGGGGTGCACCGACAGATGACGCCCGAGCGCCTCGCTCGCGCCCAGCACGGACGTCAGCCGACGCCTGAAGTCCGCGTCCAGGTCCAGCGTCCGGCCCAACGCCGCCACGTCATAGTCGCTCGCTCGCAGCGACTCCGCCATCCCGAGCAAGGAGTGCAGGGCCAGGTCGGGGTCGGCCGACTCCGCCAGTGAGGTGATCAACTGTTCCGTCGCCATCGGGCCGTACCCGTCCAGCGCGTCGAGCTGCTCGAGCATCCGCCCGGCCCGCTGCGGATCCGCGAACCCGAGCCGCGCCAACCGCCCCTCGCCCGAGATCCTCCGCGTATCCGCCACGGCAGCCAGGTTATCCAGTGCCAGGCCCCGTACTCTCGGCCCAGTAGGTGTTCCCATCGAGATGGTCGAGGTCGTCGGCAGTCCGACGCCGGATCAGCGGCAGGCTCGACCTTGACGGTTGGGCCGCCTGACGCGCGCCCGACTCGATCCGCCCATGGCGCGACTGCTCGTCCGCGGCCGACGAAAGCCGACGCGCACTAGCGCCCCGACGCAGGACGCTAAAGGACCGGGAGGAGCCTGTTGAGCTCGAAGGGGGTGACCTGCTTGCGGTAGTCGGACCACTCGACCCGCTTGTTGCGCAGGAAGAAGTCGAACACGTGCTCGCCGAGGGTCTCGGCGACCAGCTCGCTGTCCTCCATCGCGTTGATCGCCTCCGCCAGACTGCTCGGCAGCGGCTTGATGCCCAGCGCCCGACGCTCCCGGTCGGTCAGGGACCAGACGTTGTCCTCGGCCTCCGGTGGCAGCTCGTACCCCTCCTCGATGCCCTTCAGCCCGGCCGCCAGCAGCAGCGCGAAGGCCAGGTAGGGGTTGGCGGCGGAGTCGAGCGAGCGGAACTCCACCCGGCTCGACTGCCCCTTCTGCGGCTTGTGCATCGGCACGCGCACCAGTGCGGAGCGGTTGTTGTGGCCCCACGACACGTACGTCGGCGCCTCGCCACCGGCGGCCAACCGCTTGTACGAGTTGACCCACTGGTTCGTCACGGCGGTGATCTCGGCCGCGTGTCGCAGCACCCCGGCGATGAAGGCCCGGCCGGTCTTGGAGAGCTGGTACTGGGCGCCGCCCTCGAAGAACGCGTTCCGGTCGCCCTCGAACAGCGACACGTGCGTGTGCATGGCCGAGCCCGGCTGCTCGCTCAGCGGCTTCGGCATGAAGGACGCGTAGATGCCCTGACTGAGCGCGACCTCCTTCACCACGACCCGGAAGGTCATGATGTTGTCGGCCGTGCTGAGGGCGTCGGCGTACCGAAGGTCGATCTCCTGCTGGCCCGGGCCGCCCTCGTGGTGGCTGAACTCCACCGAGATGCCCATCGACTCGAGCATCGTGATCGCCTGCCGGCGGAAGTCGTTGCCGACCCCCTGCGGGGTGTGGTCGAAGTACCCGGAGGAGTCAACCGGCTCCGGCGTCGTACCCGGGGCGCCGACCAGCCCCTTGAAGAGGTAGAACTCGATCTCGGGGTGGGTGTAGAAGGTGAAGCCCAGGTCGGCGGCCTTGGCCAGGCTTCGCTTCAGCACGAAGCGCGGGTCGGCGTACGACGGCGAGCCGTCGGGCATGTTGATGTCGCAGAACATCCGCGCGGTACCCATCGTCTCGCCCCGCCAGGGCAGGATCTGGAACGTGGACGGGTCGGGCTTGGCCAGCATGTCGGCCTCGGTGACCCTGGCGAAACCCTCGATCGCCGATCCGTCGAAGCCGATCCCTTCGGCGAACGCGCCCTCCAGCTCGGCCGGCGCCACGGCCACCGACTTGAGGAACCCGAGCACGTCG
The DNA here is from genome assembly GCA_035759015.1 of Kribbella sp. Taxonomy (GTDB): domain Bacteria; phylum Actinomycetota; class Actinomycetes; order Propionibacteriales; family Kribbellaceae; genus Kribbella. Next base: position 8,090 of record DASTVQ010000061.1, on the reverse strand, counting down.
GTGAACCAGAGCCGGACGAACCGCACGTCGCGCTCCTCGAGCGCGCGCAGCACGAACTCCTGCTGCTTGTCCATCGCCGTCACCTCTCTGTACCGCTAGGTTCTCCGGACCCCTCACACAGTCTGCCCGGCTCTTGTTAAGCAGACGTTACGTGCCGGCGGACCCGGACCTCGCCACCACCCCGGCGTACGGTAGCGGGGTGCCCGTGACTCCGATCCTCATCTTCGACGGCGACTGCGCCTTCTGTACGAGCAGCGCACGCTGGCTGCAGGGCAGGCTGCGTACCGACGCGGCAGTGGAGCCCTGGCAGCTCACTGATCTGGCGGCGTACGGCACCGACGCCGAACGGGCCACCCACGAGGTGCTCTGGGTGGACGCCGCGGGCCGGATCCACGGTGGTGCGCAGGCCTTCGCACGCTGGTTGATCCACAGCGGCGGTGGCTGGCGCATGGCCGGCACCGTCCTGACCCTGCCGCCGGTGCGCTGGGTCGCGGCCGGTGTCTACCGGCTGATCGCGAACAACCGGGAGCGGATGCCGGGCGGCACGCCCGCCTGCGTCCTCCCACCGGCCGGTTCCCGGCCCGGGCCGCAGGTCGGCCCTCCGGGACCGGGCCGTGACCCATCCAGGCCCTGATCGACACCGGATCGCGACCCTCGACGCCTAACGTCATCCCGTGCAGACGATCTTCCGGACCGCCCTGATCGCTACGCGCCGGCCTGCTGCTCGGCCTGCCGACCCTCTTCGGCGTGATGTTCGGCCTGTCCGCGATGGCTTGAGGCGGCTGAACGCTCCGGCAGGCCAGAGCGACGGCGCTGCCACCAGGGCGCGATCCTCTCCAGCGGCGCGAAGGACAGCCAGCACACCACCGTCGGCAGGAAGTGGATCAGCAGGATCGCTGTGTTGGTCGCGTGGAAGCCGAGGAAGAACAGCGCACCGAGCAGCTGCCACCTGCCTCGCAGCCAGAGGATGACGGGTGACAGGAGCTCGGCGATGATGCCGACCCACTGCATCACGTGCAGCATCCACGGGTGGTGCAGCAACCACTCGCCCACCGGATGCGGTCGCCGGACGATCGCCCAGGTCAGTACCGCGCTGCCCGGCCAGGCAAGGGTCCACCCGGCTCCGCGCAACTTCGCCACTGCTGACAGGAAGTACGTCGAGAGCACCGCGAGCTGGATGCAGCGGATCGCCCAGCCCGCGGCTTCGGTGCGAGTCTGGTCCGCGTACGGCGACACCTCGCGTCGCCAGGTCCGGTTCCAGCCCTTGTGAGCCGGCGCCACTGTCGGCAGCACCCAGAGGGCAACCACCAGGGCGAGGTGGTCGTGGTCGACCTTGCCGTCGCTCATCCCGATCAGCACCCACCAGGTGAACGCCGGCGCAACCACCCAGCCGGCCAACCGGGGCAGCCGGTTCGTCGCACCGACCACGCACGCCACCATCAGGACGACGTACAGGGTGGTCGTGTTGGCCACCGACGGCTTGGGCAGCTCCAGCAGCCGGGCCAGGAAGAGCGGCTGGTAGAGGCCGGGCGACTCCCCCTTCAACCTCGTGTCGCGAACGAACGCGTGCATGTCGAGGATGACGAACAGGTACAGCACCGTTCGCAGCCAGGCGATCCGGGCCAGCGCCATGGCCGGCGTGAACCACCCGGCGACCCTTGCGGCGACGCCCTGCTCCCGGATCATCGGCGTACCTGCCAGGTGGCGAGGACCTCGGAGGTGGGCGGTCCCGCGACGCGGCCCTCGACCAGGGTGGTGGTGTCACGAATGAGTTCCAGCTTCACGTACCTCGGCTTGCTCGGGTGCTTGCGCGCCCAGCCGTCCGCGACCGATTGCAGCAGCGACGGATCGGCGACGATCTCCCCCGTGCGCGCCTCGATCTCGGCTCGCGCGACACCGGCACCCTCGATGTTCAGCGGGACGTCGACGGTGGTGCCGGCGTCGGTCACGGCGCTGATCCGGGTGTAGGTGATCGAGGCGTCGTCCGGCACGGTCATCGCGTACTGCGACATCGGGCCGAACGGCCACAGGTCGTCGGTCCCGCGCACGGAGCCGTGGACCAGCAGCACGATTCCGACCAGCGCGACGGCGACTCGGACCGTCCGGCCGATCGTTCCCAGCCGGGCGCCCACCGTCTCGTCCTGCTGCGCCGTCACGTCGGTCATTACACACCAGACCGGTCTCGGGCCGCTCGTGGCACGGCCAGAATTTGCGACAGTGTCGCAGGTGCGTGCATCAATCGTCGGGTGACAACCTCGGACGCCACAGCGGACGTCATCATCACGGATCCGGCGCATCGGCGGCGCGGGCTCGGGGCGTGCGGTGATGGGTGCGCTGGTCGCGGCATCGCTCGAGCAGAGCGCGGCGGAAGGGCTGCTCGTGGCGTCGGAGGACGGCGTGCGCCTGTACCGCGCGCTGGGCTGGTGGGTGGTCGCGGAGATCGTGATCGCACGCTCTCGTCAAGGAATCGGCGGGACCGACCGGATCGGCACCCACCGGCCAGTAGGGTGCTCCCGTGCCACAGTTACGGCTTGCCCTCGCTCAGCTCGACGTCACGGTCGGTGACATCGACGGGAACACCGACAAGATCGTGTCCTGGACCCGGAACGCGGTCGAGCACGGCGCCCATGTCGTCGCGTTCCCGGAGCTCGCGCTGACGGGTTATCCGGTCGAGGACCTGGCCCTGCGCCGGTCCTTCGTCGACGCCTCCCAGGCCCGGATCACCAAGCTCGCGGCCCGGCTGGCCGACGAGGGCCTCGGCGAGATCGTGGTGGTCTGCGGGTACCTCGACCGGGCGACCGGGACCGCGATGGGCGTCGACCGACTCGGCCGGCCGAAGGGTTCGCCGACGAACTCGGCTGCCGTGCTCCACGGCGGCAAGGTCGTCACCAGCGCGGTGAAGCACCACCTGCCCAACTACGGCGTCTTCGACGAGTTCCGGCACTTCGTCCCCGGCGACAGCCTGCAGGTGATCCGCATCCACGGCATCGACGTGGCCCTGGTGATCTGCGAGGACCTCTGGCAAGACGGTGGACCGGTCGCCGCCACCCGCGCCGCCGGAGCCGGGCTGCTCCTGGTCGTCAACAGCTCGCCGTACGAGGCGAACAAGGACGACCTCCGCGGCGAGCTGGTAAGCCGCCGGGCCCGGGAGGCCGGCTGCGCGCTCGCCTACGTGAACCTGGTCGGCGGCCAGGACGAGCTGGTCTTCGACGGCGACTCCCTGATCGCCGACGCGAACGGCAAGGTGTTCGCCCGCGCGCCGCAGTTCGAGCCGGGAACGATGGTCGTCGACCTGGACCTGCCGGCGCCGACCGCGACGCCGGCCGGCGAGCACGAGGGCATCCGGATCCAGCACACTGTGCTGCAGGACGATCCACTCCCCGCCTACGAGCCGATCGCCGCCGCGATCGCCCCTCGGCTGTCCGACGAGGCCGAGATCTACAACGCGATCGTGACCGGGTTGCGCGACTATGTTGTCAAGAACGGCTTCAAGTCGGTGCTGCTGGGGCTCTCCGGTGGCATCGACTCGTCCCTGGTCGCCGCGCTGGCCTGTGACGCCATCGGCGCCGAGCACGTGTTCGGCATCTCGAACCCGAGCGTGTACTCCAGCGAGCACTCGCGCAACGACGCCGCCGAGCTGGCCGCCCGGACCGGGCTGAACTATCGCGTCATACCGATCCAGCCCATGGTCCAGCCGTTCCTGGACACGCTCGGGCTGACCGGTCTGGCCGAGGAGAATCTGCAGGCCCGCGTCCGCGCCGTGATCTGGATGGGCCTGTCGAACGCCGACGGCCACCTGGTCCTTGCCTGCGGCAACAAGTCGGAGCTGGCGGTCGGCTACTCGACCATCTACGGCGACGCGGTGGGTGGGTACGCGCCGTTGAAGGACGTGCCGAAGACGATGGTCTGGCGACTCGCCAAGTGGCGCAACGCCGACGCGTTGGAGCGCGGTCAGCAGCCGCCGATCCCGCAGAACGCGATCGCCAAGCCGCCGTCGGCCGAGCTCCGGCCCGGACAGGTCGACACCGACTCGCTGCCGCCGTACGACCTGCTGGACGACGTGCTCGACGACTACGTGGAGCAGGATCGCGGTACCGCCGAGCTGGTCGCCGCCGGGTTCGACACCGAGCTGGTCAGCAAGGTGATCCAGCTGGTCGACCGGGCCGAGTACAAGCGACGTCAGTACCCGCCGGGCCCGAAGATCACCCACAAGGCCTTCGGCCGCGACCGCCGGTTGCCGATCACCAACGCGTGGCGTGAGGACGCGAGGAAGGCCACGGAGACCTGACCGGTACCTGGCGCCACCACCGCCCGCCCGACAGCACCGTTCCGCCGACGGACGCACCGCTCGCAGCCCCGGCGGATCCTGCCCTGCCCGGCGCCGCCGGGCGGCCGGGCGACAGTGTGAGCGAGACCGCACCGACGAGCGGTAGCGCCGCTCCCCCGCAACGATGGGACGATGAAGGCATGGTTGACAACTTCATGTCGGCCGGTACCAACGGCGACGCCGACGACGAACTGCCGGCGCCGTACGGGACCGGACCGAGGAACCGGACAACCGACCGCCCGGACTACGGCTATCCCGAGCGCGGCTATCCCGAGCCTGCCGCCGAGAACTGGCCCCGTTACGACCGCTCGGCCCCGCTCGGCGGGCTGGACCCGGACCCGTCGCTGCCGAACGCCCCAAGGTCGTATGAGCGCGGCCCGGTCCCAAGGCAGCCGTACGTCCCCCAGGCCCCATCGAGGCCGGACCAACCGCACCCCGGCGGGGGCCAGCCCGGCGTGGGGCAACCGTTGCAGGCACCACCTGGCCCAGGCCGGAACGGGCTGCCGCAGGCGCCTCGGCCGGCCTCGTACGGTGACCCGTCGCAGGCGTCACCGTTCGGCGAGCGCCCACAACCGGCGCCGTACGGTGAGCCGTCCCAGCAGGGCGGTTATGCCGACGCGCGACAGTCGCCATACGGCGAGCTCGGCCCGGGTCGTACTCCCGAAGCGAACCCGTTCCGGTCCGAGCCACCGCTCTCACACTTCGACTCCGGCCGAGGCCGTCCCGGCGAGGACAGCCCGTTCCGCTCCGACGTGCCCCCGCCGTACGGCGAGCCCGGCGCTGGTCGTGCCGCCGAAGCGAACCCGTTCCGGTTCGACCCGCCCCCGTCACACGGGGACTCCAGCCGCCGTCGAGCCTTCGAGGAGAGTCCGTTCCGTCCGGACGCCGACCCGCCGCGAAACGACTCGCACAGGTTGCACCAGGGGCCGAACGGCCGCTCCGGCCATGCCGACAGCGGCTCGCACGGACCTCACGGACACAGCGGGCAGACGTCCGCTCCGAACCGGCGAGACGGGCGACCCCCCGCGGACCCGACCGCCAACGGTGCCGGATCGAACGGCACGTACGACAGCGCCAACGGTTCAGGCTGGAATGGTCGCGGCTCGAACGGTCTCACCGCGAGCAGTCCCTTCCCCGACGGCCGGATGGACAACGACTCGGCATCGGGCAACGGCACGGTCGGCCCCGCCGCACCCAACGGATTCGCCCCTGCCGGCGACAGCACGAGCGCGTACGGATCTCCGGCCGGCGGTCCGCTCTCGAACGGATCGGTGCCCAACGGCTCCGGATCGAACGGGGCTGGATCCAAGGGTTCGGCGCCCAGCGACCGTGGCAGACGGCGGAACTCGGACGCTTACTCCCCTGTGTCGTTCCCGGCCGACCCATCCGCCGAGTACGGCAGCAACACGTCGTTGAGCGACGCCCGTGGCTCGATGGGCCAGCCTGGCCCGGCCGGTCCGTTCACCGGCCGCCGTCGAGCGGCCACGCCCCAGCGGGACGGCTCCGGCCCTGCGGAGCAGCCCCCGGCCGCCGAGCAACCCTCAGCCGACAAGGAGCAATCCTCGGCCACTGCGGAGCAGAACGACCCCGGACAACGAGCCGGCGCCCGCGCAGCCGGCGCCCGCCGGAGCCGAACCGCCCCGCCGGAGGCGACGCCACCCACCGACACCAGCGCAGAAGGAGTCGGCCGCAACACCGGCGCACGCCGTGCGGCCCACCCGAAGCAGCCAGAAGCAGGGCCGCCCGCAGACGGTCCCAGCAACCCGGGCGAGTCCGGCAGCGCAAACCCTCCCGGCAACGCGGATCGAAGTGGCGTGGCAGGCGGTACGAGTGGCGCTCCCGGTGCGTCCGGAACGAAACGCCCGCGCAGGTATCGGGTTCACCACCTGCGCGACCTGAAGGAGCGCGGCGAGAAGTGGGCGATGCTCACTGCCTATGACCAGTACACCGCCGAGATCTTCGACGAGGCCGGCATCCCCGTCCTGCTGGTCGGCGACTCCGCGGCGAACAACATCTACGGCTACGAGTCGACTCTGCGGGTCACGGTCGACGAGCTGATCCCGTTGGCCCGCGCTGTCGCCGGAGCCGTCGAGCATGCTCTGGTGGTCGCTGACCTGCCGTTCGGCTCGTACCAGGGTTCGGCCGAGCAGGCGTTCCACACCGCCGTGCGCTTCATGAAGGAAGCAGGCGTCCACGCCGTCAAGCTCGAGGGCGGCCGCGCCGTCGTACCGACGGTGGAGAAGCTGGTGCAGGCCGGCATCCCCGTGATGGCCCACCTCGGCTTCACTCCGCAGAGCGAGCACAGCATCGGCGGCTACCGGGTGCAGGGCCGCGGCGACCAAGCCGCCACGCTGATCGACGACGCGGCGGCCTTGGCCGAGGCGGGTGCCTTCGCGGTGGTGCTGGAGATGGTGCCGGGCGAGGTTGCGGCGGAGGTGACCAAGCGCATCCCGGTACCGACCATCGGTATCGGGGCCGGGCGAGACACCGACGCCCAGGTACTGGTCTGGCAGGACATGGCGGGCCTGCGCTCCGGCCCGATGCCCCGCTTCGTCAAGCAGTACGCAGACCTGCGTGGCATCCTCTCCGGGGCCGCGGCGGCCTTCGCCGCAGACGTGGCCGCAAACACCTTCCCCACGGAGGAACACACCTTCTGACGGGTTAACTCCAGGGCAGGGCCGAGCGGGTGGACCAGTAAACGGCGGGCGGCTCGGCGAAGTGAAGGAGCGACGTGAGGGCGGCGTCGACCGGCGCGTAGGCCAAGTTGCTGGTGAGCTGTTCGACCGTGGTCGCGCCACTGAGGACGACATCGGCCCAGGGTTGCGCGACCGCCGCGCCTATCGCGAGTGCGTCCGGGCTCACACCTTCCGACTCCGCGAGGTCGTTGAACACGGTGTCGCCCGCTCGCGAGGTGAGCCGTCCGTTCGCGACTGCCTCCTTGATCGCCACGAACCACCCGGCCTCGTGTGCCTTGGCCAGGACCGGCCCGGCAGACGGCTCCAGCACGTTCCAGGTCGACTGCACGCAGGAGAAAGGTCCGCCGAGCTCGACGGCCGCCTGCAGCGTCTCAGCCTGATGAGGACCACTGGTTGACAGGCCCACTCGTACGCCTTGCTCCGCGAGCTTCGCCAGCCGGTCGAGCAGGGCCGTGTCGGACAGAGCAGGGCTGTCCGACGTCAGGCTGTGAACCAGGTAGAGGTCGGGTGGTCCGCCGAGAGCCTCCAGCGTCTCAGGCCACTGCCGCTCGAACGTTGCCACCGAGTGGTCTTTCACCTCATGGGTGGCGACGTCGGTCCGCCAGTCGGCGACGTAGGTGTAGCCCCACTTGGAGCCGATCGTCAGGTGCGCGCGCCGGCCGGGGTGCCGGGCCAGCCAGTCGCCCAGGAACTGCTCGGCCAGGCCGTACGACCGGGCCACGTCGACGTAGCGCACGCCGGCCTCCCAGGCGTGGTCGAGCAGCTGGTGGGTCCGGCTGCGGAGATCAGCCACCTCGCGGCCGACCGCGAGATCCTGGTCGTGGCCGAGGTTGATGTAGCCGGGGCGGCCGACTGCCGCGAGGCCAAGGCCGAGCGCGGCGTGGTCGGGCTCGTTGCGTGGCACCAGCTTGAGAGCGCGCTTCATGCGTGGGCCCTTCCTGGTCTGGCGACTGACTCAGATGATTTCACCGCAGCAGCCGCGACGGTGCCAGCCCATCCCTTCCGTTGCGACGATCGGTCCGAATCCGCCCCTCCACGACCGCGGTCGGCAACCGGCCGACCGCGGT
>DASTVQ010000060.1:0-34992 GCA_035759015.1 Kribbella sp. | reverse complement strand
CCGAGGCCGAGCGAGACGATCTGGAGCGCATCGTCGAGGTGGTGGTCGATCGCCGCTACACGGTCGAGGAGCGGATGACGCTGGACGTCGAGGTCCGGGTCGACGGCGAGCTGCTGGCCGAGACCTGGGCGCTGAACGAGGCCAGCGTGGAGAAGGCGGCCCGCGAGCGGATGATCGAGGTGGTCGTCGCGGTGGACGGCCGGCCGCTGTCGCGCTGGGGATGTGACGGCGTGGTCGTCGCGACGCCGACCGGCTCGACCGCATACTCCTTCTCCGCCGGTGGCCCGATCGTGTGGCCCGAGGTCGAGGCGATCCTGATGGTGCCGCTGAGCGCGCACGCGCTGTTCTCCCGGCCGATCGTGGTGGCGCCGACCTCTCAGCTTTCGATCGAGCTGGAGTCGACGTCGCACGGCCGCGGGGTGCTGTGGTGCGACGGCCGCCGGATGGTGGAGCTGCCACCGGGCGCGCGCATCGACGTGGGGCGCGGTTCGACGCCGGTCCGGCTGGCGAGGGCGCACGAGGCGCCGTTCACCGACCGGCTGGTGGCCAAGTTCGACCTGCCGGTCCTGGGCTGGCGGGGCGCTGCCAAACGCAAGAGAGGATCTGCGGGCTGATGTTGTCCGAAATCCGCATCACCGGCCTCGGCGTGATCGAGGACGCGACCTTGGACCTCGACCCGGGCTTCACGGCGGTGACCGGTGAGACCGGTGCGGGCAAGACCATGGTCGTCACCGGCGTGAGCATGCTGCTCGGTGGCCGTGCGGACAGCGGCCTGGTCCGCCACGGGGTGCGCCGGGCGCGGGTGGAGGGTCGCGCCACCAACGTGCCGAGGTCGATCGTCCAGCAGGCCGAGGACCGCGGCGGCGAGCTGGACGAGGACGAGCTGCTGATCGCTCGCGAGCTGTCCGCCGAGGGTCGTTCCCGGGCCTTCCTCGGTGGGGCCTCCGTGCCGGTGTCCGTGCTGGGCGAGGTGTCCGGCGACCTGGTCGCGATCCACGGCCAGGCCGACCAGTGGCGGCTGCTGCAACCCGCCCGCCAGCGCGAGACCCTCGACACCTTCGCCGGCAAGCCCGTGCTGGTGCCGCTGGGTGAGTACGCGTCGGCGTACCGGCGGCATCGCGAGGTCCAGGCCGAGCTGACCGAGCTGGTGACCCGTCAGCGCGACCGGCTGGCCGAGGCGGACCTGCTCCGCTTCGGTCTCGACGAGATCGCCAGGGTCGAGCCCTTGGCGGGCGAGGATGTCGAGCTGGCCGCCGAGGAGGATCGCCTCGCCTACGCCGACGGGCTTCGTACGGCGGCGACGTCGGCCGCCGAGGCCCTGGCATCGGAGGACCTGGACGCCTCCCACCCGACCGACGTACTGGGTCTGCTCGCCCACGCCAAGCAGATGCTCGACGGTGAGCGTGAGCACGACCCGAAGCTGGCCGAGCTGGCGGATCGGGCCGGTGAGCTGGGCTATCTGGCGGCCGACCTGGCCGGCGAGCTGTCGTCGTACGCGGCCGATGTGGACACCGACCCCGCGCGGCTCGCCGTCGTGAGCGAACGCAGATCGGTCCTGACCGGCCTGATCCGCAAGTACGGCGACGCCGAGGGCACCGTCGACGAGGTCCTGGAGTGGGCGACGCGATCCGTCACCCGGCTGGCCGAGCTGGACGGCAGCGATGAGCGGGTCGAGTTGTTGACCGCCGAGCAGGCCGAGCTCCAAGCGAGGATCACCGAGCTCGCCCAGCAGGTCGGCACCGCGCGGCGTGAAGCCGCCGAGCGGCTCGGCAAGGCGGTGACCGACGAGCTCGGCGGACTCGCCATGCCCCACGCGAAACTGACGGTGGAGGTGCACAAGACCACGCCCGGCCCGTTCGGCGCCGACGAGATCGAGTTCTGCTTCGCGGCCAACCCGGGCAGCCCGGCTCGGCCGTTGCAGAAGGCGGCGTCGGGCGGTGAGCTGTCCCGCGTGATGCTGGCCCTCGAGGTCATCCTGTCCGACACGCACCCGGTCCCGACGCTTGTCTTCGACGAGATCGACGCGGGCATCGGTGGCCGAGCGGCGGTCGAGGTGGGCAAGCGGCTGGCCAGACTGGCGGAGAAGGCGCAGGTGATCGTGGTGACCCACCTGCCCCAGGTGGCGGCCTTCGCGGATCGTCACGCCGTCGTGCTCAAGAGTGACGACGGCTCGGTCACGACGAGCGGGCTGGTGGCCTTGGACGACGACGCCCGGCTGAAGGAACTCTCGCGCATGATGGCGGGCCTGGAGAACTCCGACGCCGCCCAGGCTCACGCCGAGGAACTCCTGGCTCTCGCCGCCCAACGCCACAAGGGCCGGAAAAAGACCAGACACTGACGCGTCACCGTCCGTAGCACCTCATCCACCCCTGTGCACAAACCTGCGGCGATTCGTCGGTTCTGGTGCTTGTCTGGACAGTGGGGTTGACATGGGGAGGCGTCCAGGACCAACGCACGGGCCGGCGGGAGACAATTGAGGCAGGGTCGGGCTCTTGACATGGCAGGATGAGAGCGCGATGAAGTTGCCCAGCCTGCGTCGAGCGCGATCTACTGAACTGCCCGGAACGTTCGGGGTGGTCCGGCTGGACCGTCGTACCAAGAATCTCACCAAACGGCTGCGGCCGGGCGACATCGCGGTGATCGACCATGTCGACCTGGACCGGGTCAGCGCCGAGGCCCTGGTGGACTGCCGGGCCGGCGCGGTGGTCAACGTGTCCGACTCGATCAGCGGCCGGTATCCCAATCTCGGACCGGAGATCCTGGTCGAGGCCGGCATCCCCCTGGTCGACGGGGTCGGCCGTGAGGTCTTCTCGATCCTGCACGAGGGGGAACTGGTCCGGCTGCACGACGGCGTTCTGTACCGGGGCGAGGAGGTCGTCGCCAAGGGCATGCCGCAAGACAGCGAGACCGTCGCCGAGCAGATGGACGACGCCCGGGCCGGGTTGTCGACCCAGCTCGAGGCGTTCACCGCGAACACGCTGGAGTACCTGCGCCGGGAGCGGGACCTGCTGCTCGACGGCGTCGGCGTACCGGAGATCCACACGCCGATGGACGGCAAGCACGTGCTGATCGTGGTTCGCGGCTACGACTACCGCGACGACCTGACCGCCCTGCGGCCGTACATCCGCGAGTACCGGCCGGTGCTGATCGGGGTCGACGGTGGCGCGGACGCGCTGGTCGAGAACGGGTACGCGCCGGACCTGATCGTCGGCGACATGGACTCGGTGAAGGACGAGACGCTGAGGGGTGGTGCCGAGGTCGTCGTGCACGCCTACCGCGACGGCCGCGCGCCGGGCTCGGAACGGCTGGAGCGGCTCGGGGTGGACTCGATCGAGTTTCCCGCCACGGGCACCAGCGAGGACGTCGCGATGCTGCTGGCCGACTCCAAGGGCGCCTCCCTGATCGTTGCCGTCGGCACGCACAACTCCCTGGTCGAGTTCCTCGACAAGGGCCGGTCGGGGATGGCGAGCACCTTCATCACGCGCCTGCGGGTCGGGGCCAAGCTGGTCGACGCCAAGGGTGTCGGCCGCCTGTACCGCAGCCGCGTCTCGACGTTCCAGGTGGCCTCGCTGATCCTGGCCGGGTTGTTCGCGCTCGGGGTGGCGATGTACGCCATCGGCGCGGACGACGTGCTCTGGTCGATCCTGCGGGCTCGTTGGAACGAAATCTATTTCAAGATCCGGGAGCTGTTCACGTGATCGATTTCCGCTACCACATCGTCTCGATCGTGGCGATCTTCTTCGCACTCGGCGCCGGTGTGGTGCTGGGGGCGGGACCGCTGAAGGGCACCGGCGGCGACATCATCCAGGCCCAGGCCGACCGGGACCGGGCCGCGCTGGAGGATGCCCGCAGCGACCTGATCGAGGCGAAGGCGCTGGACAAGTACCGTGACGACTACGTCGCCAAGGTGACCGCCGGGCTCACCGACGGCAAGCTCAGGGACAAACGGGTTGCGATCGTGACCATGCCGCAGGCCGACGGCGACCTGACCAACTCGATCTCCGACGCACTGGAGAAGGCCGGCGCCCAGATCACCACCCGGGTCTCGCTGGACGGCAAGCTCTTCGATCCCGGGCAGCGCCAGCTGGTCGAGCCGCTGGCGAACGACCTCGTCACCGCCGACATCACCTTCCCGTCGGACAGTACGACCTTCCAGCGGGCCGGCATGGTCCTGGCCCGTGGCATCGCCGGCAAGGAGGAGAACCTCGGGGTCGACTCCGACGCCACCCGGGTGATCAGCGGGCTGACCGGCTCCAAGCTGTTGTCGATCAAGCCGACCCCGAAGGACCGGGCCGGTCTGGTCGTCGTGGTCGCCGCGAAGCCGCCGACGCCGACGCCGGACAACTCGTCGTACAACGACGCGGTCGATCTGGTCCAGGGGCTGGACGACGGCAGTGCCGGTGTGGTCGTCGCGGGGACCCCGGAGACCGCCCAGAGCGGTGGCCTGCTGAAGGCGCTGCGCGGTGACTCCGAGGCGACCAAGGACGTCTCGTCGGTGGATGTGGCGAACCTGCCGAGCGGCCAGGCGACGGTGGTCTTCGCGCTGGTCGAGCAGGCGGAGGGCAAGGCGGGCCAGTACGGCGGCGTCGACGCCAAGAACGGCGTGGCGCCGTCCGCTGTCCAGGCCGCGGACAACTGATCGCGATGGGACTCGGGAAGCTGGGCGCGGCCCTGGTGTCGGCCGCTGCCACCGCCGCGCTGGAACGGGCAGCCGAGCGACTGCCGAAGGAGAACCGCGAGCCGTTCGAACGCACCAACCACCGCGGCGAGTCCGTCACCCTGCTGGAGGGGCCGATCGCTGTCCTCGGCGCGTTGGCCGGCGTGGCCGCTGCCCCGTCGACTAACGGCCGGGTGAAGGCTGCGGCGCTCCTGGCCGGATCGGTCTCGGGCGCGGTGGGCGCGTACGACGATCTGGCGGGAGCGACCCAGACCAAGGGTTTCCGCGGACACCTGAGCGCCCTGCGGCGGGGTGAGGTGACCAGCGGCGCCCTGAAGATTCTCGGGGTCGGTGCTGCCGGCCTGGCCGCCGCCGCCCTGCTTCCCCGCCGTACGACCGGGGTGGGCCGGGTGGTGGACGTGGTCGCTGACGGCGCACTGATCGCCGGTACGGCGAATCTCACCAACCTGCTGGATCTCCGGCCCGGACGGGCGCTGAAGGCCGTCACCGCCCTCAGCGCGCCGGTCGTGTTGGCGAACGGCCCGGCTGCCGCGGTGGTCGGTGCAGCGGCTGCGTCGGCACCCTCGGACCTCGGCGAGCGCTCGATGCTCGGCGACTGCGGCGCGAACGGGCTCGGCGCGATCGCCGGGACCGCTCTGGCCGCGTCCTTGCCGCGTCCGCTGCGCATGGTTGCCCTCGGCGCGGTCGTCGCGCTCAACCTGGCCAGCGAGAAGGTCAGCTTCACCAAGGTGATCGCCGGCAACCCGACGCTCGACAAGCTCGACCAGTGGGGCCGACGCCCCCGATGACCCCTCCCGCGATGATTCGTCAGAACTGCACGCGACTGTGGACAACGGTCGGTCGACCGCGGCGCGCGGTGCGCGCGCTCATCCACAGTCGCGTGCAGTTCTGACGAATCATCGCCGGTTGAAGGGAGGCGGTGGCGTGGGGGTTGCGCGAGCGGCGGTGGTGGTCGCCGTGGTCACCGTGGTCGCGCGCGTCGTGGGCTTCGGGCGATGGCTGGTGTTCTCCAAGACGGTAGGCGCGGGGTGCCTCGCCGATGCGTACGCGACAGCCAACCAGTTGCCCAACGTGCTGTTCGAGATCGTGGTCGGCGGGGCTCTCGCCGGGGCCGTCATCCCCGTCCTGGCAGGACCCGTCGCGAGGGGAGACCGGGCAGCACAGGGGCGCATCATCGGCGCCCTGCTGTCCTGGTCGCTCGTGTTGCTCGCACCCGTGGCTGCGCTGGCCTGGCTGCTGGCTGATCGCTACACCGCCGCGATGCTCGACGCAGGGCCCGACTGTGGCGGTACGGCGGCAACGGCGACGCGCATGCTGATGATCTTCGTTCCGCAGGTCTTCGGTTATGCCGTGGCGGTCGTGGCGACCGCCGTCCTCCAGTCGCATCACCGGTTTGCCGCGGGAGCCATTGCGCCGCTGGTGTCGAGCCTGGTTGTCGTGGTGACCTACCTAGTGTTCGCTGTCCAGGCTCCGCAGGCGGACGAGGCATCGCGCGGCGCCACCGATCTACTTGCCTGGGGCACCACTGCAGGAGTGTTGGCGTTGGCGCTGACTGTGCTGGTGCCGATGCTCTTGCTGCGATTACCCATCAAGCCGACCCTGCGGCTGGATCCAGGTGTTGCGCCGGTGCTGCGCAGACTGGCCGCTGCAGGGCTCGCCGTACTGGTGGCACAGCAGGCGGCCTTCCTCGTCACTACCTACTTGGCGAATCACCGGGGCGCTGCGGGAAGCATCGCCGTCTACACCTGGGCGAACGCGGTCTACCTGCTGCCATACGCCGTACTGGCTGTGCCGATCACTACTGCGGTGTTCCCGCGGATCGCTGCCGCTTACGAGTCCCGCAACAACGCTGCCTACGACCTGTACGCCGCTGCCTCTACGCGTGCGGTGATGCTTGCCGGTGGCATCGGCGCGGCTCTGCTCGTCGGTACTGCGGTACCGGTCGCGCGGATCTTCGCGTACGACGACGGGCGGGTGCAGGAGGCCCAGGCATCCACGTTGACTGCCGGACTGGTCGCGTTTGCGCCGGCGATCATCGGGTTCGCCGTGCTGATGCATCTGGGCCGACTCCTCTATGCGCGTCACGCCGGGCGTCAGGTCGCCGTGGTCACCGGGTCGGCCTGGTTGACTGTCGCAGTGGTTGGCGTCGTTCTCACCCTGCAGTGGGACGGCACGGACGCAGTGGGTGCGCTGGCCGCGGCGATGTCGGTCGGTATGGTCGGTGGAGCCGTCGCGCTGCTTGTGGTGTTGCGTCGGATCGCCGGACCCGGTGTGCTCGGCGGGTTACCTCGGGCCACCCTCGCCGCTCTGGCCGGAGCTGTGCTGGCCGGGGCTGCCGGCTGGCTGATCGCGTCGCCCGCAACTGACGGTGGCTGGGTGAGCGCATTGGTGTTCTCGGTGCTGTCCGGGCTCGCCGTGGTGATCGTCTTCGCCGCGGTCGCGGTCGCCTTGGACCGCCCGGATGCGCGGGTGCTGCTGCGGCGCGGCATTCCGACGGAGGCAGTGGAGGAGAAGCGATGAGGATCGGGTTGCTGCTGGCGGAGTCCCGAGGCGGGATCGGGCAGCACGTCGCGTCCTTGGTGCCGCGGTTCCTGGCCGCCGGCCACGAGGTGGTGGTCTGCGCACCTCCGGCGACGTCGGAGCACTTCGACTTCGGCGGCGCCGCACTGGCTGACCGGGCACCCGGGCTGCGCGGCTGTGACGTGATCCATGCCCACGGTTACCGCGCTGGAATGACTGCCCTGCGGGATCGCTCCCGACTCCGGCCACTGGTGGTGACGTGGCACAACGCTGTGTTAGCGCCCGGCCCGCGGGGTCTCGTGATGCGCCTCGGCCAGCGCCTGGTGGCCCGTGGCGCCGACGTGACGCTCGGAGCGTCCACGGACCTGGTGGAACTCGCCCGCAGGCTGGGAGCCCGAAACGCCCGTCTGGCACCCGTGGCCGCTCCGGCCATCCCAGAGATCCGTACGCCCTCCGCGGCCGTGCGCGAGTCTCTGGACATCGGTGACGCGCCCCTGGTGCTCGCCGTGGGCCGACTGGCTCCACAGAAGGACTACCCCACTCTGCTCTCAGTGGCGGCTGAGGTGGCAAAGGACGAGCCGGGAGTGGTGTTCGGCGTCGTCGGCGAAGGGCCGCTGCGTGACAGCCTCCAGGCGCGCATAGACGCCCAAAGCCTGCCGGTCCGGCTCCTGGGTCACCGAGATGACGTGCCCGACCTGTTGGGAGCCGCTGACGTGTTCCTCCTGACCTCGCACTGGGAGGCGCGAGCCCTCGTGCTGCAGGAGGCGCTGCAGGTCGGCGTACCGGTCGTGGCGACGGCTGTGGGCGGGGTGCCCGAGCTTGTCGGCGACGCCGCCGTACTGGCCTTTCCGGGGGATGCGCGCGCCTTGGCCGACGGCGTACGGAGGGTGCTGGGGGAGCCGGGCACGGCAGCCAGACTGCGGGCGAAGGGCCTCGAGCTGGCCGCCGGCTGGCCGGACGAGGACGAGGTCGCGAAGAATCTGCTCGACATCTACGCGGGTCTCGTCGCGACCAGTCCTTGACAGCAGGTAGGCTGGAGGCCCGTGGACAGAGCTTCGTTCTCGCAGCAGACCAAGCACGTATTCGTCACCGGTGGCGTCGCCTCCAGTCTCGGCAAGGGGCTGACGGCGTCCAGCCTCGGCAGTCTGCTGACGGCACGGGGCATCCGGGT
The DNA here is from genome assembly GCA_035759015.1 of Kribbella sp. GTDB lineage: Bacteria > Actinomycetota > Actinomycetes > Propionibacteriales > Kribbellaceae > Kribbella. Next base: position 26,623 of record DASTVQ010000060.1, on the reverse strand, counting down.
CACCATGCAGAAGCTGGATCCGTACCTCAACGTCGATCCCGGCACCATGAACCCGTTCCAGCACGGCGAGGTGTTCGTCACCAACGACGGCGCCGAGACCGACCTGGACATCGGCCACTACGAGCGCTTCCTCGACCGGGACCTGAGCCAGGTCGCGAACGTGACCACCGGGCAGGTGTACTCCAGCGTCATCGCCAAGGAACGTCGCGGTGAGTACCTGGGCGACACCGTCCAGGTGATCCCGCACATCACCAACGAGATCAAGGACCGGATGCTGGCGATGGCCGGTCCGGACGTCGACGTGGTGCTGCACGAGATCGGCGGCACCGTCGGCGACATCGAATCGCTGCCGTTCCTGGAGGCGGCCCGCCAGGTCCGGCACGACGTCGGCCGTGACAACGTCTTCTTCCTGCACATCTCGCTGGTGCCGTACCTGGCGCCGTCGGGGGAGTTGAAGACCAAGCCGACCCAGCACTCGGTCGCGCAGCTGCGCTCGATCGGTATCCAGCCCGATGCCATCGTCTGCCGCGCCGACCGGCCGATCCCGGACAACGTGAAGCGGAAGATCTCGCTGTTGTGCGACGTCGACGTCGAGGCCGTGGTGGCCGCCGTGGACGCGCCGAGCATCTACGACATCCCGAAGGTGCTGCACGCCGAGGGCTTGGACGCCTTCGTCGTCCGCCGGCTGAACCTGCCGTTCCGTGACGTCGACTGGACGCGCTGGGACGAACTGCTCCGAGTCGTGCACCACCCGGCCGACGAAGTCACGGTGGCCCTGGTCGGCAAGTACATCGACCTGCCGGACGCGTACCTGTCGGTCGCGGAGGCGCTGCGCGCAGGCGGATTCCACAACGACGCGCGGGTCAACCTGCGCTGGATCGCGTCCGACGAGTGCGCCACGCCCGAGGCGGCGGCCAGGCTGCTCGGCGACGTGGACGCCGTCTGCATCCCCGGCGGGTTCGGCGTGCGCGGCATCGAGGGCAAGATCGGCGCGATCAGGTTCGCCCGGGAGGCGGGCATCCCGATCCTCGGGCTCTGCCTCGGCCTGCAGTGCATGGTCATCGAGGTGGCGCGGGACCTGGCCGGCCTGAGCGACGCGAACTCGCTCGAGTTCGACCCGGAGACCCCCGAACCGGTGGTCGGCACGATGGAGGAGCAGAAGGGCATCGTCTCCGGCGAGGGCGACATGGGCGGCACGATGCGTCTGGGTCTCTACCCGGCGAACCTGGCCGACGGCTCCATCGTCCGGAACCTGTACGGCACCCCGATGGTGCAGGAACGGCACCGGCACCGCTACGAGGTGAACAACGCCTACCGCGACAAGCTGGAGAACGCCGGGCTGGTGTTCAGCGGCTTGTCGCCCGACAACGAGCTGGTCGAGTTCATCGAGCTGGACCGCTCGCTGCACCCGTACTTCGTGGCGACCCAGGCGCACCCGGAGCTCCGGTCCCGCCCGACAAAGCCGCACCCGCTGTTCTCCGGCCTGATCGCGGCGGCTCTGGACCGCCAGCGTGAGTCCCGGCTCCCGGTCGACGCGCCGTCCGCCCTGGACGGTCAGACCGGCATGAGGACGTCGGACCACGGGATCACGGACAAGGTCGAGACGGCGAAGGCCCGATGACGCATCATCCCGAACTGCGATTCGGCGCCGGCTTGCGAGACTCCGCCGAGTCCTGGCCGGTGAGCGAGTCGGAGATCGTGCACGCCACCGGCCGCGTGGTCGCCGTACGCCGGGACCGGATCGAGCCGCCCGGCGGCCGTGAGCCGTTCGTCCGCGACGTGGTCGAGCACCCGGGCGCGGTCGGCGTGGTCGCGCTGGACGAGAACGAGCGGATGCTGCTGGTCCATCAGTACCGTCACCCGGTCGGGTACCGGCTGCTCGAGCCGCCGGCCGGGCTGCTTGACATCGCGGGTGAGGACTACCGGCTCGCCGCGGAGCGTGAGCTGTGGGAGGAGGCTGCCACGAAGGCCGCCGACTGGCGCGTGCTGGTGGATGTCTTCACCTCGCCCGGACTCACCTCGGAGGCCGTGCGCATCTTCTTGGCCCGGGAGCTCTCGGCTGCCGACGAGGTGTACGACCGGTTGCACGAGGAAGCCGACATGGAGACCGTCTGGGCCCCGTTGGCCGACGTGGTGAAGGCGGTCCTGGCCGGTGACCTGCACAACCCGATCCTGGTGATGGGCGCGCTCGCAGCCTGGACGGCCCTGCACGGCGACGGCTTCTCCGCCCTTCGTCTCGCTGACGCTCCCTGGCCCGCCAAGGACGCCTGAGGCGGGAGGTCCCGGTTAAGGCAGGCCGGCACCGAAGGCTTCGCCACCGGTCTCAGCGACGGCGGCGGCGACCGTTCTGGCGTTGGCGCGGAACTCCTCGTCGGGCAACCGGGGCAGCAGGTCGTCCCAGACCGCCAGCATCGCGCCACGCAGCTGCATCATCCCCAGCGGCCGCGCCAGGAACCAGACGTGGAAGTGCTCGCTGCCGTCGCCCCAGCGGCTGAAATGCGTCCGCCCGACTCCCTCGATCCGGCGGATCGCGCCGGCCACCCGCTGGATCATCGGCCCGAGCGTCGCCGTGAGGTCCGGCGGCAGTGTGTCCAGCAGGTAGTGGTCCCGGCTGACCAGCACGGCGACCATCGGCAGCCCGCTCGGCTCCAGGCCGGCCAGCAGGGCCCACTGCTCGTCGCGCCAGATGACGAATCGGTCCGAGTCCGGGTCCGCGCAGTTCGGGCACGGCTCGCCGCCCGGCTCCCCACGCCGCGGCGGCTCCGGGATCACCGGCTCGTCCAGCGGGCGGACCCGGATCTCCCCGTCGAACGGGAAGAACGGCCCGCCCAGCACGGGATCCGCCGCCACGCGTTTGCCGTACGGGAGTCTGCGGTGGTAGTCGGTCGGCCTGACGACATCGGTCATGCGCCGACTCTGCCTCATCAGCCGTCGCCTCCACCACCGTCCGCGGTCGGCAGGCGACGGTACGGTCGGGACATGCCGAGTGACGAAGCAGGCCGGCCGGAGCTGGCGGTCGCGCTGGACCTCAGCGCGCACCCGGAAGGCGGTTGGTACCGCGAGACTTGGCGATCGCCGGTCTCGATCCAGCCACCCGGGTACGACGGTGAGCGGGCCAGTGCGACCGCGATCTACTTCCTGCTCGGTCCGGGCGAGGAGTCACGGTGGCACCGAGTCCGGTCCACCGAGCTCTGGCTGTGGCACTCGGGTGGACCGCTGACGCTCCGGCTCGGCGGCAGCGGGAACGACCCTGACGGTGATCCGGAGGAGTTGACGCTCGGACCGGAGGTGGCAGCGGGGCAGCACCCGCAAGCAGTTGTACCGGCCGGTGCGTGGCAGGCGGCGCGACCCACTGGTGATCAGGCCGTGCTGGTGTCGTGCATCGTGTCGCCCGGGTTCGACTTCACCGACTTCGAGCTTCGCTGACAGGCGGCGTCTCGGCCCGGAGCCCGGCCAACATGATGTCCACGACCCGGCTCATCGCCTGATCCCGCGGCAGGTCGGGCGGCGCGTAGACCTGCAGGCTCATCAGCAGACCGACATCTGCCGGGCCGACATCGCGGCGCAGGGCCCCTTCCTCCTGCGCGGCCATCGTCATCTTGGCGACGAGGTCGACCACCACCTGCCTGACGTCGCGCAGCTCGGGCGCGGTGCGGATCGCGGCGTGCAGACGCGGCTCGACAGCCGCCTGCAGGGCGCCCAGCCTCAGCTCGGCGCAGCTGCGCAGGAAGCGGGCGAGCGCGTGCCAGGCATCCGGTTCCTCTCGCCAGGCCGCCTCGGCCAGCTCTGCCAGCTGGCGTAACGCCTCGTAGGCGGTGGCGCGGATGAGCGCGTCCCGGTCCGGGAACCGCCGGTACAACGTCCCGATGCCGACCCCCGCCACCCGGGCGACCTCCTCGAGCGGAACGTCGATCCCCTCGTCGAGGAACAGCTTCAGCGCGGCCGCGACCAGCTGGTCACGGTTGCGGCGAGCGTCGGCTCGTAGCCCGCTGGCCGTCATCGAACCCCCAAACTGGACGATCTGCCTCCGGTTAGTCTACACTGAAGAACCGGAGGAAAAACCTCCGGATAATGACGGAAGGGGAGCTCTCCATGAGCGAACCGAAGGTGCTGATCTCGGGAGCCGGCATCGCCGGATCGACGCTCGCGTACTGGCTGGCAAGGCACGGCTTCCGCCCGACCGTGGTCGAGCGCGGCGGTTCGCTGCGGTCGAGCGGAAGCCCGGTGGACGTGCGGGGCCCGGCGGTTGAGGTCGCCGTGCGGATGGGCGTCCTGGCGCGCCTGCGGCAGGCCGGCACCGAGGTGACGGACCTGAGTTTCGTGAACGCCGGCGGCAGGCGTGTGGGCAGGGTCAACCTGCGCGCCCTGCAACGAGCGAGCGGCAGTCGTGAGGTCGAGCTGCCGCGCGGGGATCTCGCGGCCATCCTGCACGAGGCGAGCAGGGAGTCCGCCGAGGTCATCTTCAATGACTCCATCGCCGCCCTGAAGCAGGACGAGCACGGGGTGGACGTGACCTTCGAGGTGGCTCGGCCACGTCGCTTCGATCTGGTGATCGGAGCCGACGGACTGCACTCGGCGGTGCGCCGGCTGGTCTTCGGGCCGGAGTCGGACTTCGTCCGGCACCAGGGGATCTACGTCGCGACCATGCCGCTCGGCGGTCCGGTCGACCACCCGCGCGAGGTGCTCATGTACAACACACCGGGCGCTGCGGTCTCTGTGCACCCAGGCAGCGGCAGCCCGCTCGTCGCCTTCCTGTTCCGGAGTCCCGCGGTTCGGGACTTCGACCACCGCGACCTCGAGCAGCACAAGCGACTGCTGGCCGAGGCGTTCGCGAACGGCTCCTGGAAGGTGCCCGAGCTGCTGGACCGCGTGCGAACCGCCGATGACCTCTACTTCGACTCAGTGAGCCAGGTGCGGCTGTCCCACTGGTCGCACGGCCGAGTCGCCCTGCTCGGGGACGCCGCTTCCTGCATATCGCTCTTCGGGGAGGGCTCGAGTCTCGCGATGGCAGGAGCCTTCACTCTGGCGGAGGAGCTTGCGGCCAGTCCCGACGACCCTGAGTCGGCCTTCCGCCGGTACGAGACCGCACACCGCACCCTGGTGCAGCCGAAGCAGCGGAACAGCGCGCTGGCCGCCGCGCTGATGGTTCCCGCGACCCAGGCCGGAATCCATACGCGGAACCTCGCCACCAGGCTGTGGCCGGCGGGAGCTGCCGCCGGCTGGCTGCGCAGCCAGGTGGCCAGGCCTCAGAACAGGACGGCTGCGAGCGCCTCGTAGCCGGGAAGGAGGTCGGGGCCATCCTTGCCGAGCTGCTGGATGACCACGTGGTCGGCGCCGGCCTCGAGATGTGCGGTGAGGCCGTCGGCGATGTCGACCGCGGTCCCGTGCAGCACCAGGTCGTCGATCAGCCGGTCGCTGCCGCCGTCCGCAAGGTCCTCCTCGGAGTACCCGAGGCGCCGCAGGTTGCTGACGTAGTTCGTCAGGCCGAGGTACGGCTTCGCGACATACGGTCGACCGATCGAGCGGGCGATGTCGTCGTCGGTCTCCAGCACGACCTTGTGCTCCGGGGCGAGCAGCACGCCGGGGCCGATCAGCTCGCGGGCCGCCTTGGTGTGATCCGGGGTGGTCAGGTAGGGGATCGCGCCCGCCGTCCGTTCCGCCGCGACCTTCAGCACCTTCGGCCCGAGTGCTGCGAGCAGCCGACGCTGCACGGGTACCTTGCCCGCGTCCAGGGCATCCAGGTACTCGACGATGGTCGTGTACGGCGAGCTGTAGACCGCGCTCTGCTCCGGGTGACCGATGCCCACGCCGAGGACGAACCGGCCGGGGTGGCTCGCCTCGAGGCGGTGGTAGGACTCGGCCACCTCGGCGGGATCGGCATTCCACATGTTGACGATGCTGGTGCCGACGACGACGGAGTTGGTCGCCTCCAGCAGGACCTCGGCGTCGCGCAGGTCGGCGGCGGGGGAGCCGCCGATCCAGAGCGTGCCGTAGCCGAGCTGCTCGAGGCCCGCCGCCACCTCCGGGGCCCACTTGTGCGCCTGGTGCCAGACTCCGAAACGTCCCAGCTGGACCGCCACGTCGTACTCCTCTCGTCGAACCATCGTCGTTCTTTGGCAACTGCGGGCGCGGAGCCGCCATTCCGGCAGCAGGCAGGTATACAGGCTGCCGCACCATCGTCACCGCTCATGCTCACGAAGCGCCGGCTGTCGGCAAGGTCGTCAGGTAGACAGGTAGCCGGACCCTACCGGCATGACCGGAACCGGGCGCCGCGGCGGTCGGCCAAGGCTGTCCCGCGAGCACGACCCCGCATGCGGACCCCGCCGACTCATCGCTGCTCCGGCACGAAGTCACTGCTCGCCCAGCGCAGGGAACCCGAGCTCGGCTGTCGCGATCCGTCGCCACTGGTAGGCGTCAGCGCCGCGGTACATCTCCAGCAGGTCCGCGCTGCGGACGACATGCGTGGCGGGTGAAGCCGTCACCGCTGACAGACGCTCGACCACGGGCGCTGCGGGCTGGTCCGCGGTCACGAACGCGATGCTGACGTGAGGCTCGAAGCCGTCCACAGGCTCGGCGAGCCCCGTTGCCCCCAACACCTCTGCCATGCCGGCGCGCACCGCGCCGCGCACGTCGTTGAACACGGCGGTCGAGGCCGGCATCAGACAGATGACGCCGTGGTTGACGGACCAGCGGTCGAAGGTGGCCGGCTGGGCTCCGACGAGACTCAGCTCTCGGGCGACGGCATCGGCGATCGAGCGCACCTGGCGGATCGAGATCTCCTCGAGCAGCCCCACGCCATGAACGGTCAGGTGCAGCCACCTCGGCGGAACCAGCTCCAGGCCGGCTGTGCCAGTCAGCGCTTGCTGGTAAGCCGCTGCAAGCTCCACCACGGGGCTCGCGTCGAACGTGAGGTGCCAGGCGTAGAAGCGGGTGCCGCCGTTCCACCAACCTGCCCAGGCCTGATTGCTCCCCAGTGTCGCCCCCGCGCTGCTGTGGCCTTGATGGGCGGCGATCGAAGTGCTTACGTGACCGGCTTTCACAGCAGCGCGTCGATCTCGGGGATGCGGCGGGTCAGCTCCACGAGCCGGCGCTCGGTCCGTTCGGGCTCACCGACCTTGGCGAGGTTGAGCATGCCGGGATCGCCGGCCAGCTGCCCGGCCCGGATCACCCGCGCCGATCGCTGCGCCCGCACCGGCGCGCCGTGCAGGATCTGCAGCGGCGTGACCTCTCCGCCGTACGCGGAGGCCATCAGCTTGAGCCGGGCGGCCGCGTACGACGGTGAGCCCGGGACCGCGAGCGGGATCGTGTTCCAGGCGGCGAAGGCGATGTCGTCGAGCGGCACGCCCGGCCCGGCCATGTCCCAGTCGATCACCCCGCGGAAGCCGTCGGCGTCACCGATCCAGTTGTAGAAGCCGAAGTCGTGCATGCAGATGATCTCGTCGGGACCGAGCGCGGCCCGGCTCGTCCGCCACCGCACCATGCCCTCGGGCCGGTACGAGGCGACCACCCGGTGGTACTGCCGGAGCCAGCGCAGCGCCGCCGCCAGGACCTCGTCCGGCACATCCTCGCCGTACACCTCGCCCGGGAGGTAGTCGAGGATCTCCCGGCCCCGATCGTCGAAGCCGAGCACCCTCGGAACGCCGGGCAGGCCGGCCTCGGCCAGGTGTGCCAGCAGGCCGTGGACGGCGGGCGTCCACGGGCCAGTGGGACGGCGGACGGTGTCGCCTACCCGGACGGCGCCGCCGACGTTGCCGCCGGGCAGCGCGACCTCTGCTGCATCGTTCATGGAGCTGCCTTTCGCAATGGTTCACAGCGGGCACCGGGAGGTCACGACGGACATCTGCCGGGGAAAGGAAAAGATTGCGCAAAGATTGCCTGAGACACGCCGGGCGAGCCTCCGATCGGGCCCTGTCAGCGGCCAACCTCACGGGGCGCCACAGCGTCGTACGGAAGTGTAATCGATCCGCATGGCAGCCGTTGTGTGCGTCTTGCAAAAACAGGACCTCCTTCTCAGGTGGTATGGACCTGGCGGGCTTACACTCGGCAGCGACCTGGCGATTCCACCCCCTCGAGACGGCTAGGCCGCGGCGCACGAACGTGAGCCGTTCACCGGGAGACGGAAGAAGGGCAAGAAGTGAAGGTCGGAGTACCGAAGGAAGTCAAGAACCACGAGTACCGGGTGGCCATCACCCCTTCCGGCGTGCACGAGTTCGTGCGCAACGGGCACGAGGTTCTGATCGAGCAGGGCGCGGGCGCCGGCTCTTCGCTCAGTGACGAGGAGTTCGTCGCGGCCGGGGCCCGGATCGTCGCGTCGGCCGATGACGTCTGGGCAGATGCCGAGCTGGTGCTGAAGGTGAAGGAGCCGGTGGAGCAGGAGTACCACCGGATGCGCCGCGACCAGGTGCTGTTCACCTACCTGCACCTGGCTGCCAACCGTGACTGCACGGCCGCCCTGCTGAAGTCCGGTACGACGGGCATCGCGTACGAGACGGTTCAGCTGCCGGACGGTTCGCTGCCACTGCTCGCCCCGATGAGCGAGGTGGCCGGCCGGCTCGCCCCGCAGGTGGGTGCGTACCACCTGATGCGCAGTGGCGGCGGCCGTGGCGTCTTGATGGGCGGCGTCTCCGGCGTGCACGCGGCCCGGGTGGTTGTGATCGGTGCCGGTGTCTCGGGCATGAACGCGGCCGCGATCGCGCTCGGCATGCAGGCCGAGGTGCAGCTGCTCGACCGCAACATCAACCGGCTGCGCGAGGCGGACCGGATCTACCAGGGGCACCTGCAGACGGTCGCGTCGAACGCCTTCGAGGTGGAACGCGCCGTGGTGGCCGCGGACCTGGTGATCGGAGCCGTGCTGATCCCGGGCGCGAAGGCGCCGATGCTGGTCAGCAACGAGCTGGTCTCGCGGATGAGGCCGGGCAGCGTGCTCGTCGACATCTCGATCGACCAGGGCGGCTGCTTCGAGGATTCCCGGCCCACCACTCACGCCGACCCGGTGTACCAGGTCCACGACTCGCTGTTCTACTGCGTCGCGAACATGCCGGGCGCGGTGCCCAACACTTCGACGTACGCGCTCACCAACGTGACGCTGCCGTACGCCGTCGAGCTGGCCAACCTGGGCTGGCGCGAGGCGATGAAGCTCGACCACAGCCTCGCGCTCGGACTGAACACCCACGACGGACACGTCACTTACGGCCCGGTCGCGGACGCGCACGACCTGACCCACGTCAAGCTGGACGAGGTGCTGGCCTGACCGGCGAGATCTCCCGGGCGGTCAGTTCCTACCTCGACCACCTCACGGTCGAGCGGGGCCTGGCCGCCAACACCCTCGCGTCGTACCGCCGCGACCTGCGCCGGTACGCCGCGTTCCTGGCCGGTGAGGGCGTCGGCACCCTCGGCGCCGTCTCCGAGGCGTCGGTGAGCGGCTTTCTGATGCGGCTGCGCGAGGGGGATCCGGATCACCCGCCACTGAGCGCCGCCAGTGCCGGTCGGACCGTGGTCGCGGTCAGGGGATTCCACCGGTTCTGCCTGCGCGAGGGTCTGACGTCGGTGGACCCGGCCGCTGCGGTCAAGCCGCCGGCCCCGCCGCAGCGACTACCCAAGGCGCTGTCCGTGGACGAGGTGACCCGAATCCTCGCTGCCGCCGCCGGCGCCGAGGCGGAGCCGGCCGTCTTGTCGACTCGCGACGCGGCCCTGCTGGAGTTCCTCTACGGCACCGGCGCACGCATCTCCGAGGCCGTGGGCCTGGACGTGGACGAGGTCGATCTCGAGACCGGCACGGTCCTGCTCCGCGGCAAGGGCGGCAAGGAACGCGTGGTGCCCGTCGGCTCGTACGCCCGGCAGGCCCTGGACGCCTATCTGGTCCGAGGCCGCCCGGACCTCGTACGGCGCGGCCACGGCACTCCGGCGCTGTTCCTGAACGCACGCGGCGGAAGGTTGTCCCGCCAGAGCGCCTGGACCGTCCTGCGTCACGCGGCCCGGCGAGCCGGTATCACCAAGGAGATCTCACCGCACACGCTGCGCCACTCGTTCGCGACGCACCTGCTCGATGGCGGTGCCGACGTACGGGTGGTTCAGGAGTTGCTCGGTCACGCCTCCGTCACCACCACGCAGGTCTACACCCTCGTAACGGTCGACAAGCTCCGCGAGGTCTACGCCACCGCCCACCCCCGCGCCCTCCAACCCTGACCCCACCCGGCCTGACCCCACCCCCCTGGCCGCCCCCGGCGCGGCGTCCGCGTGGTTGGCCGTCGCGGTGCGGGTCGTGGCCGGCGGCGAGCCATCCGGCGGGTTAACCCCTCGGGTTGTGGGTTCTCGCCTGGTGTGCGGCGGGGTAACCCGCCACCGAGGTGGTTAACCCCTCGGCGGTCTGATGGCGGGGGCGGAATCGGCGCCCTGAGCAGGCGGTTGGGTAACAATATGCGATCGTGCGATTGCATAAGGTGACGGGAGGTGAGGGAATCGGGGCGGTTCGGGGGTCGGCGGAAAACGACCTCACCCCACTGCGGAGTGGCCGCTTGAGAGTGCTTGAATGCACGCTTACAGTCGCTGGGATCGCCCGTATCGGTTGAAAGGTTTGACGAGTTGTGAACGAGTCGACATTCCCGGGCACCCCGCAGACGCCGTCGCAGGTGATACCGATGTCGTCGACCCCCGATCCGGCGCCTGTCCGTCCGCCCGTGAGGCCCGTCACCCCACCCAGCAACTACGCCGAGATGCCCAGGCCGACGGCCAGGCTGACCGCAGAGGATGTCGAGCCTGTGAATGACCCGAACGGGCTGAGGAACAAGATAGGGCCGACCGGACGACCGCTCCCGAATCTTCCGGACGTCAAGCCGCCGACCTCGCGGGGCCCGGCCCAGGTGATCGCGATGTGCAACCAGAAGGGTGGCGTCGGCAAGACCACGACGACCATCAACCTCGGTGCCGCGATCGCCGAGACCGGGCGCAAGGTGCTGCTGATCGACTTCGACCCGCAGGGCTCGGCGTCGATCGGCCTCGGCGTGCAGCCGCACGACCTGGAGGTGTCCGTCTACAACCTGCTGATGCAGCGCGACATCACCCCGGCCGAGGTGATCCGCCCGACGCGGGTGGAGAACCTCGACCTGTTGCCGGCCAACATCGACCTGTCGGCCGCCGAGGTCCAGCTGGTCCAGGAGGTCGCCCGCGAGTACACGCTGCAGCGCGTCCTGGAGCCCATCGTCCCGTTGTACGACGTGATCCTGATCGACTGCGCGCCCAGCCTCGGCCTGTTGACCGTGAACGCCCTGACCGCGTCCAACGGCATCGTCGTACCGCTGGAGTGCGAGTTCTTCGCGCTGCGCGGGCTGGCGATGCTGACCGACACGATTGGCAAGGTGCAGGACCGGCTGAACCCGAAGCTGGAGATCGTCGGCATCCTCGGCACCATGTTCGACGGCCGCACCACGCATGCGCGCGAGGTGCTCGACCGGGTGGTCCAGGCGTTCGACGAGCGCGTCTTCCACACGGTCATCCGGCGTACCGTCAAGTTCCCCGAGACCACCGTCGTGGGCGAGCCCATCACGACCTACGCGCCCTCCTCCTCGGCGGCTTCCCAGTACCGCGAGCTGGCCAAGGAGGTGCTGGCGCGTTGTCCCGTCGGGTGAGCCTGCCGGGTGCCAGCGAGCTGTTCGGGACCGCGGCACCCAAGCAGACAAGACCCGAGAAGCGCACAGCCACTGAGAGTCCGGCCGTGGTCGAGGGCAGGTCCGGTACGAACGGCCGGTCCCGTACGGCCGTGGTCGAGGACCGCAAGTCCAGTGGGCGGGTCCGGCACGACACGAAGATCACCGTGTACGTGACGGAGGAGGAGCTTCTCGGCCTGGAACAGACCCGGCTCGCGCTGCGGGCGGAGCACGGCCTGACGGCGGACCGCGGCCGGATCGTCCGCGAGGCGATCGACGTGCTGCTGGCCGACTTCGTCGACCACGGCCCGGACTCGGTCCTGGTCCAGCGGCTGCGGTCGGGGTGACCGGGCGATGAGCGACGCGCCGGCGCCGGGATTCCCGATCGAGGTGCCGGCTGCCGCCGAGTCCCAGCCACCGGTCGAGGGCAGGGGCTTCAGCGTCCACCTGGTCAACTTCGAGGGACCGTTCGACCTGCTCCTGCAGCTGATCAGCAAGCACAAGCTGGACATCACCGAGATCGCGTTGTCGCAGGTCACCGACGACTTCATCGCCCACATCAAGGCGCTGGGGCCGGAGTGGGACCTGGACCAGACCTCGGAGTTCCTGCTGATCGCGGCCACCCTGCTGGACCTGAAGGCGGCCCGGCTGCTGCCGCAAGGCGATGTCGAGGACGCCGAGGACCTGGCCCTGCTGGAGGCGCGCGACCTGTTGTTCGCCCGGCTGCTGCAGTACCGGGCGTTCAAGCAGATCGCCGCCCTGTTGAACACCCGGATGGCCGAGGAGGCCAAGCGCTTCCCACGGGCCGTCAGCATGGAACCGCGGTTCGCGTCGCTGCTGCCAGAGGTGCTGCTGGGGGTCGACCCGCGCGGGCTCGCGGCGTTGGCCGCGGCGGCACTGGCACCGAAGCAGACAGTGCCGGAAGGTGTCTCGCTGGACCACCTGCACGCCCCGACCGTCACGGTCCGCGAGCAAGCGCTGGTTCTGGTCGCCCGCCTTCGCCGCTCCCGCAGTACGACGTTCCGCTCGCTGGTGTCGGACTCGCCGGACATGGTGACGACGGTCTGCCGCTTTCTGGCGTTGCTGGAGCTCTTCCGCGAGGAGGCGGTCGCGTTCGACCAGATGACGCCGCTGGGCGAGCTGACGATCCGCTGGACCGGCAGCGACGAGGGCGAGATCGAGGTCGGCGACGAGTTCGACGAGGTGGTCGACCCCGACGCGGACGCGACCGACCTGGAGCCACCCGACTCGGAGCCGTCCGACTCGGACTCGACAAACCTGGAGCCGTCCGACTCGGAGCCGTCCGGCTCGGACTCGACAAACCTGGAGCCGTCCGACTCGGAGGCGTCCGACCAGGACGGTTCTTCGTCCGCCCCGGTGGACGAGCGCATCGGATCGGGCGGCGATGATGATTCTCAGTACGCCAGTGCCCAGTCCGACGGGTACGCCGTCGGTGCGGCGGGAACCGGGGAGACGCCCGACCGGAGCGCGGGCGAGCGCCCCGGGCCGAACGACCGCGAGACACTCGGAGCGGACGGCAGCGAGACCCCCCGCGCTGACGACAGCGAGATGTCCGGCCCGAACGAGACGGTGGCAGACGAGTGACCGAACAGCACGACAGCTCGACCGACCTGCGCAGCAGCGCGGCCGACTCGGTGGCGGGCGAGGCGCTGGAGTCCGTGACAGACACTGAGCGGGTCGTCGTGCCGGACGAGTCGGCCGAGAGCGAGGGGTCGGCGCCGGCGGGTGGCGAGTTGGCCGAGAGCGACGCGTCGGCGTGGGCGGATGGCGAGTCGGCCGAGAGCGAGGCGGCGGCGGGTGGCGTGCCGGCTGCCGAGGCGATCGGCATGGACGACGCTTCCCGGTCTGGTGAGGAGCTCGGGGCGGATTCCGAGGGGAACCACCCTGCGGAGTCGGGAGACGAGGATCATCTGGAGCCAGGGCAGACCGCGTTGGCGGTCGAGGCCGAGGTCGTGATCGACGACGACACCATGCGGCGCGCCTTGGAGGCGATCCTGATGGTGACGGACGAGCCGCTTCCGGTGCTGACGCTGGCGCGCGCGGTCGGGCGTCCTACGGCCGATGTCTCGGCCGCGCTGCGAACCCTGGCCGAGGAGTACACCGACCAGGGCCGCGGGTTCGACCTGCGCGAGGTCGCTGGCGGCTGGCGGTACTACACCCGCGACGGTGCGGCCCAGTACGTCGAACGGTTCGTGCTCGACGGGCAGCAGGCGCGCTTGACCCAGGCGGCGCTGGAGACGTTGGCCGTGGTCGCGTACAAGCAGCCGGTCAGCCGGGCTCGCGTCTCCGCGGTCCGTGGCGTCAACGTGGACGGTGTCATGCGGACCCTGGTCAGCCGCGGCCTGGTCGAGGAAGCGGGTGCTGACACCGAGTCGCAAGCGACGCTGTACCGCACCACGTCGTACTTCCTGGAGCGGATGGGCATGCAGAGCCTGGAGGACCTTCCGGAGCTCGCCCCCTACCTGCCGGAGGTGGACGACATGGAGGAGGAGCTGGCAGCCCAGGCTGCGCCGCCGCCCCACCCCGACACCGCCGACCCCGCAGCCCTCGCGACCGAGCCCGATGCCGGCGCTACCGGATCCGCCGCGACTGAGGCCGCCGCGGCCGAGGCAGCCGCGACCGGGGCCGCCGCGGCCGGGTCCGAAGTCGGGGCCGGGTCCGAAGTCGCGGTCGAGTCGGAAGCTGCCGCAGCCGAATCCGGTTCCGTAGAGCAGTTGGTGCCCGGCGAAAGCCAGGTGTCCGAGTCCGACACCGGCGACCAGCCGGTACCTGACCCGAGCGACGTACCCGAGCCCGACCCGAGCGACGTACCCGAGCCCGACCCGAGCGACGTACCCGAGCCCGACCCGAGCGACGAGCTCGCAGGGGCGGCGGGCCGGCAGGAGGCCGCACCGTACGAAGGTCCCGCGCCCGCGGCGCACGCCGGTCCCGCGCCCGCGGCGCACGCCGGTCCCGCGCCGGCCGGGCATGACGGGACCGCTCCCGGTGTGGACGACGAACCGGGCGCCGCGCCGACCCAGCCGCCGCCCGCCGAGGAGGCGGCTGAGCCCGAGCCGGGAGTCCCGGCGCCGTACGAGATGACGGGCGAGCGGACGCGGGATGCGGGGAGTTCGGGCGGTTCGTGGTCGAATCGAGATGATGACTGAGCAGAACGAGCCCGGCGGTATCCGGCTGCAGAAGGCACTGGCACAGGCAGGAGTGGCCAGCAGACGGTCCGCGGAGCACTTGATCGAGCAGCGGCGGGTCGAGGTGGACGGCGAGGTCGTCACCGAGTTCGGGCTGCGGGTCGACCCTGCCGTCTCGGTGATCCGGGTCGACGGCGAGCGGATCCCGCCGGTGACGGCGCACGTTTACCTCGTGCTGAACAAGCCCCGCGGTGTGGTGACGACGATGTCGGACCCGCAGGGCAGGCCGTGCATCGCCGACTACACCCAGGACCGGCCGGAGCGGCTCTTCCATGTCGGGCGACTGGACACCGATACCGAGGGCCTGCTGCTGCTGACGAACCACGGAGAGTTCGCGCACCGCCTCGCGCACCCGTCGTACGAGGTCTCCAAGACGTACGTCGCTGAGGTCGACGGCAACGTGAAGCCGGCCGCGTTGCGGCGGCTGCTGGACGGGGTGGAGCTGGAGGACGGCTTCGCGCAGGCGGACACGGTGAAGGTGGTGTCCAGCGTCAGCGGCCGCACGTTGGTCGAGATGTCGCTGCACGAGGGCCGGAACCGGATCGTGCGGCGGATGTTCGACGCTGTCGGGCACCCGGTGAAGCGGCTGACGCGGACGGCGATCGGTCCGGTCCGGCGCGGCAACCTGCACACCGGCGAACTACGCGAGCTCACCGACAAGGAGCTCGGCCAGCTTCTCGACCTCGTCGACCTCTGACCCTTCGTCGACACACGTCTTGCGTCCGGCCGGGGTGGGCACGACCAACGGTTCGTCGGACGCAACGAAGAACTGACGGCAACGATGGAGTGACGGCGCGCCTGAGGTGGGGCCCGGTTGTCGGAATCGCGCCGTAGTGTGGGTGCTGTGAACCGGCGAATCTTCGGTCTGGAGAACGAGTACGGCGTCACCTGCACCTTCCGCGGTCAGCGCCGACTGACCCCCGACGAGGTGGCGCGGTACCTGTTTCGGCGCGTCGTGTCCTGGGGGCGGAGCAGCAACGTCTTCCTCCGCAACGGGGCTCGGCTCTACCTCGACGTGGGCTCCCACCCGGAGTACGCGACCGGTGAGTGCGACTCCGTCACCGACCTGATCGCGCACGACAAGGCGGGCGAGCGGATCCTCGAGGGCCTGCTCGTCGACGCGCAGAAGCGGCTGCACGACGAGGGCATCTTCGGCGACGTCTACCTGTTCAAGAACAACACCGACTCGGCCGGCAACTCCTACGGCTGTCACGAGAACTACCTGGTCAGCCGGCACGGCGACTTCGCGAAGCTCGCGGACGTGCTGATCCCGTTCCTGGTCACCCGGCAGTTGATCTGCGGCGCCGGCAAGGTGCTGCAGACTCCGCGCGGCGCGGTCTACTCGGTCAGCCAGCGCGCCGAACACATCTGGGAGGGTGTCTCCAGCGCGACCACCCGGTCACGCCCGATCATCAACACCCGCGACGAGCCGCACGCGGACGCCGAGCGTTTCCGCCGGCTGCACGTGATCGTCGGCGACTCGAACATGTCCGAGACGACCATGCTGCTGAAGGTCGCGAGCACCGACCTGGTGCTGCGGATGATCGAGGCCGGCATCGTGATGCGCGACCTGACCTTGGACAACCCGATCCGGGCGATCCGCGAGATCAGCCACGACATGACCGGACGCCGGGAGGTCCGGCTGGCGAACGGGCGGGAGGCCAGCGCCCTCGACATCCAGGGGGAGTATCTCAACAAGGCCCGCGACTTCGTCGACCGGCGAGAGCTGGGCACCCCGGCGGTGGAGAGGGCGCTCAGCCTGTGGGAGCGCTGCCTGAAGGCGATCGAGTCCGGCGACCTGTCCGGCATCGAGCGCGAGATCGACTGGGTGATCAAGTACCGGCTGATCGAGCGCTACCGGGCACAGAACAACCTCGGCCTGGCCAGCCCCCGGGTCGCCCAGCTGGATCTGGCGTACCACGACATCCACCGGCCGCGGGGCCTCTACTACCTGCTGGAGCGCAAAGGCGCGGTGACGCGGGTGGTGGACGACCTGCGGGTCTTCGAGGCGAAGTCGGTGCCGCCGCAGACGACGCGGGCCCGGCTGCGCGGTGAGTTCATCAAGCGCGCCCAGGAGCGCCGCCGCGACTTCACCGTCGACTGGGTCCACCTCAAGCTGAACGACCAGGCCCAGCGCACTGTTCTGTGCAAAGACCCGTTCAAGTCCCACGACGAGCGCGTGGAGAAACTCATCGCCAGCATGTGACGGAACCGCCGCGGCCGGGCAGGGGGCGGCGCTTGGGCTGCCACGCTAGGGTGGGCGGCGTTCATCTGGTCGTGTGTAGGCGGGCCGCCGAAGACAGGGTCGCGCCGTGAGATTTTCGAGGTGCTCTTTTCGTGCGCAAGCTGTTGAGTCTGGTCGCTGTGCTGGCGCTGGGGTCGTCCCTGGCCGCCTGCGGCTCGGATGATTCGAAGGCCGGAGGCGATTTCGGCAAGGCCGGGATCAAGGTGACCGAGGAGTTCGGCAAGAAGCCGACCGTCACCCACCGCGACGGGGAGCCCGACAAGTCCCTGGTGACCGAGGTCGTCAAGGAGGGAGACGGGCCGGAGGTGAAGAAGGGCGAGCTGCTCACCGCCAACTACCTCGGCCAGATCTGGCGCGACGGCAAGGTGTTCGACAACTCCTTCGACCGTGGCGCCCCGTCGTCGTTCCCGATCGGTGTCGGTGGGGTCATCTCCGGCTGGGACGAGGGCCTGGTCGGCAAGAAGCTGGGCAGCCGCGTGCTGTTGTCGATCCCGTCCGACAAGGGCTACAAGGAGCAGGGCAACCCGCAGGCCGGCATCAAGGGTGACGACACGCTGATCTTCGTCGTCGACCTGATCAGCGCGGCCGCCAACGACACCATGCTGGACGCCAACCCGGTCGCCTCGGCGCCCACTCCGTTCAAGGTCACCGGCGCTCTCAACGCGGAGCCCAAGGTCACCGTCCCGGCCGGTACCAAGCCGCCGGCGAAGCCGGGCAAGCCGGTGGTGATCGCGACCGGCAAGGGCAAGCCGATCGACAAGGGCGACCAGCTGATCGGCCGCTACGTCGTGTTCGACTACACCGGCAAGAAGCAGGCGAGCACCTGGGACGGCCAGCAGGGCCAACCGCCCGCACCGACGGACCAGCTGCAGGTCGGCCCCGGCCCGAACGGCCAGACCGGTCCCCTCGACGGGCTGGCCGGGGTTCCGGTCGGCAGCCGCGTCCTGATCGAGCTGCCCTCGCAGAAAGACGCCCAGGGCAAGGTCACCTCAGCGTTCGTCGTCCTCGACGTCCTGAACGCGTTCCCCGCGCCGAAGCAGCAGCAGCAGAAGTAGCCCGCTCCACCCAGCAGACCGGGCCCTCCCAAGGGCCCGGTCTGCTGTTCTGTCCGCCCCCAGCCGATGGTTCGTCAGAACTGCACGCACTCAGCCTCGGGTGACACTGCTCCCGGCGTGTGTTCCCGAGGCGCGTGCACCTCTGACGAACAGTCGCCACCTCACCAGATCCGACGAATCGCCGGAAGGTTTTCCACAGCTGTGGGAACCATGGTTGGGGGTACCTCACGGGCCCGGCGGGCGCGGCGCGGCGAGCGGGGGATGGCTGGTGGAGTCCACAGGTGTGGACAACCTTCTGGCGATTCGTCGGGTCTGGTGCGCACCGTGCTCTCGCGGCGGGGAAGGGGAGGGTGTGCCTAGGCGGGTGGGGGCGGTGGTTCGACCAGGCCGGCGGCGTGGCGGCCCGCTGCGGCGGCTGCTTCGAAGTAGGCGCGGTCGGCATCGAGGTCTCGGCCCATCGTGGACAGCTTGACCGGCGCCGCGGCGAGTGCGTCGTACAGGCCGTCGATGCTCGCCCGGACAACGTGATGCCGCGCATGCAACGGCTGCACGGCGTCAAGTACCAGGTCGCCGAACTCCCCGGGCAGCTCCGGTACGACCACGTCGGCCTGCTGTAGCGCCACCCGTCCATAAGCGGTGAGGCTGTGGTGTGAGATGCCCCGGTGCCGAGGCCGCGCATCGGCCTCAGAGATTCGCAGGGACGCCACAGCGCGTCCACCGAGGGTTGCGATTGCGTTGACGGCTTCGCCCGACTGCACGCCGGAGAAGCCCCAGCGAGTCCCCGTACCCAGGTTGCCCGGCCCTTGCGTCACTACGACCAACTCAGCGTCCAGCACGTGAACAGCCGTCAGTAGGCCGGTGTGGAGCGTCACAGCCTCCCGGTCGCCGCCGTACGCCTGCCCGACGGTCACTGTCCCGGCAAGCCAGCCAGCGTCCCGCAGCGCCGGGACGGTCCGCGAGAACGCCATCGGCAGCGCTCCACCGTCAGTCATGACGTATACGGCCCGCGTGCCGGGCCGAGCGTCGTACACCCCAGCCAGTACGGCGGGCAGAGCCGAGTGCAGGTCTGCCACCACAACAGGAGTGCCGACGAGGTCGTCGGCCTCCCGCAGCACCTCGTGATCGGGGGAGTCCTGCTCGTCCGCACCGAGCACCATCGACTGCAGCGGCGTGTACCGCGCCTTCACCAGGTGTCCGGTCTCGGGTGGATCCGGCGGCAGCCGGTCCGGGATCGCCACCACGAGCGCATAGCCGCCGGTCCCGAGGCCTCGGTCGAGCGCGCCGACGTTCAGCAGGACCCGGTCGGCGATCACGGGAAGACCCACCAGGTCGGGGTAGGCCAGCGCCTGCACGGCCGTATCGCCGACCGACACGGTCAGCTCCTGCGCACCGGCCCAGCTCCGGCCGAGCTCGGTCACGAATCCCTCACGCCACCGCATCACTCCGCGAAGCTACCCGAAACCATCCCCGCCACGCTGTACGCACTCGCAGCCGGGTCGGCTCTTCGCTGTCAAACCCGGCGAAACGCCGTACGCACGGACCAGCCGCGTTGGTGTCTCGCTGTCAGACCCGGGAGAAACGCCGCACGCATCCGCGTTGGTGCCTCGCTGTCGAGCCCCGGCGAAATCCGCCCAGCGGTTCGGATTTCGGGCGCCGGGCGGTTGCTGTCGGTGGATCGAGGGTCACGTACCGTCAGGAGGCGACGAGCGCCGGGGAGGGGGCGGCGCGGGGGTCCGGCTCTGCGCCTGGAACGGCATAAGGTGGTCGCGTGTCGGCGCGGAAGAGTGAGCGGCTGCTCAACCTGGTGATCTGCCTGCTGGTCGCGCGCACGTACGTGACCAAGGAGCGGATCCGCGAGGTGGTCGAGGGCTACGCCGGGCAGACCGACGACGCCTTCGAGAAGATGTTCGAGCGAGACAAGGACGAGCTGCGCGACCTCGGCATCCCGATCGAGATGGGCACCATCGACAAGTTCTTCTCCGACGACGTCGGCTACCGGATCCGGCGCGACGTGTTCGAACTGCCCGAGGTCCACCTGGAACCGGACGAGGCCGCCGTCCTCGGGGTCGCGGCGCGGGTCTGGCAGCACGCCAGCCTGGCCGAGGCGACGAGTTCGGCGGTGCTGAAGCTGAAGGCGGCCGGGATTCAGACCGACCAGTCCGCGCTGAGCGCGATCGAGCCGCACGTCGGTGCGTCCGAGCCGGCCTTCGACCCACTCTGGTCCGCCGTGGTGACCCGCACGGTCGTGCGGTTCGAGCACCGTCGCAGCGGCGCCACCGAGGCGACCATCCGGACCCTGGAGCCCTGGGGGATCGTCTCCTGGCACGGCCGCTGGTACGTCGTCGGCCGGGACCGCGACCGCGAGGCGACGCGGATGTTCCGGCTGTCCCGGATCGGCGGGAACGTGAAGACCATCGGCAGCCCGGCCGCGTTCACCGTGCCGGAGGGCACCGATCTGCGGTCGCTGGTGTCGGAGCTGGCGCCGAGCAAGCCCACGTCCGAGGCGAAGGTCCGCGCCCGCAGCGGCTCCTGCGTCAGCCTGCGCCGCCGGGCCAACGCCGTCGAGCCGTATGAGGAGGGCTGGGACCTCCTGCACGTCCCGTACGCCGACGCGGGCGTGCTGGCCGAGGAGATCGCGTCGTACGGGCCGGACGCGGTGGTCGAAGGGCCCGGCGACGTGCTCGAGGGCGTCGTGAGGCGGCTGCGGATGGTCGGCGGGGTGCCGGCGTGAGCAGCGCCCGCGACCAGGTCCAGCGGCTGCTGGCGCTGGTTCCCTACCTGCAGGAGTTCGACGGCGCCCGGGTCGACGACGTCGCCGAGGAGTTCGGGGTCCGGCCCAAGCAGATCATCGCCGACCTGAAGGTGCTCTGGTTCTGCGGCCTGCCGGGCGCGCAGATGGGCGACCTGATCGAGATCGACATAGAGGCGGCCGAGGGCGAAGGCGTCATCCACCTGAACAACGCCGACTACCTGGCCCGGCCGTTGCGACTGGCCGCGGCCGAGGCCCTCGCGTTGCTGACCGCGTTGCGCACGTTGCGCGAGGTGACGGCCGGGCACGATCGTGAGGCGGTCGACCGCGCCATCGCCAAGCTGGAGACCGCCGCGGGGGAAGGCGCCGCCGCGGGCGAGGGCGCGACGGCGCACGTCCACGTGGAGCCGGCCGACCCAGCGATCGCGGACACCGTTAACCGGGCCTTGGCGGACCGCCGCCGACTGCACCTCACCTACGACGTGCCGTCGCGCGACGAGACCACCGAGCGAGACGTCGACCCGATGCGGCTGGTCGTGTCCGAGGGGCGCACGTACCTCGAAGCCTGGTGCCGCCTGGCGGAGGACGTGCGCCTGTTCCGGATGGACCGGATCGCCGCCGCCAAGCTGCTGGACCTCCCGAGCGAGCCACCACCGGAGGCGACACCGCGCGACCTCTCGCACGGTATGTTCCAGCCGTCCGAGGCGGACCTGCTGGCCACGGTCCAACTGGCCCCTCCTGCTCGCTGGGTGGCCGAGTACTACCCGAACGAGTCCGTGGAGGAGGGGCCGAACGGGTCCCTCATCGTCCGGCTGCGAGTCGCGGACACTGCGTGGCTTCAGCGGCTGGTCCTGCGCCTGGGCGGTGCTGCCACCGTCCTGGAACCGGCCGACCTCGGCCGCCAGATCGCCGAGACGGCGCGCGAAGCGCTCTCCGCGTACGACCATTGAGGGTTCAGCTCGTCGACAGCACCCGCTCCAGCGGGGACCGGAACCGCGGCGTCACCCTGACTCCGGCCAGCCAGCTCGTCCAGCGAGCAGCCTCGACCTCCACCGCGGCCGCGGCCTCGGCGCCGATGTCCTCGAGCAACTTGATCCGGACCTCGCCGGACTCGGGCTGACCCCAGCCGCCCACGATCCGCCCGTTCGCCCAGATCGACGGGCCCACGTTGCCCGTGCTGTCGAACAGCTGAGACTTGTGGCCGCCGAGATACCAGTCGCGTTCCTTCCAGCCCATCGGCGTCGGGTCGAGCCCCGGCAGCAGGGCCACCCACGGCTCCGGTTCGGGCTCGGCATCGACGTCGCCCGGCAGGACATGGCCGATCCCGCCGTCCAGCTCGACCTCCACCGCAGACACCGCGGCGAGCGCCTTCTTCGTCTGGCCGGCGTTCCAGCCGGCCCACCACTGCAGATCCGCCATCGTGCCGGGGCCGAACGCGCCCAGCCACGCCCGGGCCAGCTCCTCCCGGGCCTCGTCCGCCGACGGCTTGTCGCTCGCACCGCCCGGCAGCCACCGGTCGGCGGGTGACCACTGGTGCTGTCCGCTGAGCCAGGTGCCGAGGGGGCGGCCGCGGACGATCCGCCCCTCCGCGGCGAGCTGGAAGAGCACCCGGCTCGTCACGTACGGCTCGGCGGCGTACGACTTGCCCTGAGCCAGCGCCAGCCGGGTGCGCAGGCGCGGTTCGTCGGCGGACAGTTCGGCCGCCGTCGCGCTACCGCGCAGGGCCAGGGCCGTCGCGGTGGACTCCTCGACCCCGCGCAACCACCGCAGGGCGGCCTCGTCGTCGCGGGCGATCCCGGCCTCGGTCAGGTGCTTGACCAGCAGCTTGCGTTGCTTGATCGCGATGTCGTCCGTGCAGGCCGCCTGGACAACCGGCGCGAACCCGGTGGGCACGACGAACACGGTCCGCCGCATGCCGAGCATCCGCATCAGCGTGCGGTCGTCATACAGGGCTCGCTCGGTCACGGCCACCTCGCTGCCGGGCACCCGGGCCGCGACGGACAGGTGCACGGTCGCCGGATCGGTGCCGTGCAGAGCCACCACTGACTCGGCCGCCTGCACCGGTCCGGCCGCCTGGGCACTCGGGGCCAGGCGGTGCCGCCGGCCGATCCTGGCTCTTCGTTCGTCGACGCTGATCCGGCGCATCGGACCCCCTCCTCGGCTTGCGTCCCCGCGTTGTCCGGATGTTCTTACCACTGAGTTCGGCCACCTTTGCCCAACGGGGACCCGCGGCGCGGGAAAGCGTACGACCGACCAGCTAGGCTCTGGCCCCATGTACTGGTTCCTGCTCTTCCTCGGTGTGGTGGCGGTGTGGCTGCTGGTCCTCGCCCTGCTCGCGAAGAAGCTGTGGGGACAGACCAAGGCGCTGACTCGTGAGTTGGTCGCCGCCCAGTCCAAGCTCGAGGCAGCGCAGCGCATCCCGGCCAGGTCCGGGCAGGTCGACCGCCGCGCGACCGTCCGGGCGTAAGATCAGCCACGAATCCCCGGTTGAGAAAGAGAGTTCCGCATGGTCACGCTCCTCGGTATGCCCCAGGGCGCGGAGTGGCTCGTCATCCTCGCCATTGTCGTGCTGCTTTTCGGCTCGGCCAAGCTGCCGACCCTGGTCCGCCAGCTCGGCAAGTCGAAGAAGATCTGGGAGGAAGAGGTCGGGCCGGGCAAGAAGAAGTCCGACGCGGAGCTGACCCAGGGCGCCGACGCTCCGCAGCAGCCGGTGAACCCCCCGGTGCAGCAGCCTGCTCCCCAGCCGCAGCCGAACCAGGTGAACGGCCAGGCCCCGGGTGACGGCCTGCCGCCGTCGCACACGGCCAACTGAGCCTCGCGCACCACCTGTGACGCTGGTGAGGATCGGACGGCGAAAAGAGCGCCGCCCGAAGGACGACGAGGGTCGGATGACCCTGCGCGAGCACATCACCGAGCTCCGCAACCGGTTGCTCAAAGCTGTGCTCGCCATCGTGCTCGGCACCGTCGTGGGCTGGATCTTCTACAACCAGGCCCTCGACTTCCTGCGTGCCCCGTTCGATACCAGCGTGGCCCAGCTGGCCGCGGAGAAGAACCTGAAGCCGATCCTCACCTTCACCGGCGTCGGTGACGCGCTGACGTTCCGGATCAAGATCTCGGCCGTGTTCGGCCTGGTGCTGTCGAGCCCGATCTGGCTCTACCAGCTGTGGGCCTTCATCGCTCCCGGCCTGCACCGCAACGAGCGCAAGTGGGCGATGCTCTTCTCGGCCATCGCCACGCCGCTGTTCATCGGCGGCATGTGGGTGGCCTACTGGACCCTCCCGAAGGGCCTGGAGATCCTGATCGGCTTCACCCCGCTGGAGATCCAGAACCTGATCACCCTGCCCCAGTACCTGGACTTCGTGATCCGCACGATGCTCGTCTTCGGCGTCGCGTTCCTGATCCCGCTGGTGGTGATCCTGCTCAACATGGTCGGGTTGGTGCCGGCCTCGGCCCTGTCGAGGTTCCGCCCTTACATCGTGCTGGTCGTCTTCATCTTCGCGGCCGTCGCGACGCCGTCGGGGGACCCGTTCACGATGTGCCTGCTGGCGCTCCCGATGTGTGCGCTGTTCTTCGCCGCCGAGATCATCGCCCGGCTCACCGACCGGCGCCGTGCCGCGCGGCTCGACGCCGACCTGGCCGGCTGAGATGGGCCGGCACATCGCGCTGGTGGTGAACCCCACCTCCGGCCGGGGCCTCGGGGCCCGGATCACGCCCGTCGTCCGCGCCCGGCTGGAGTCCGCCGGTCTGACCGTCTCCGAGTTCGCCAGCACGTGCGCGGCTGACGTCGGCCGGATCTCGTCGGAGGTGATGGCCTCCGGCGCCGACGCGGTCGCGCTGATCGGTGGTGACGGGACGATCCACCTCGCCGTCCAGGTGCTGGCCAACTCCGGCATGCCGTTCGGGGTCATCCCGGCGGGTACGGGGAACGACTTCGCCCGCAGCATCGGCGTACCGATGAAGGATCCGGTCGCGGCGGCCGACCTGATCGTCGCGGGGACGACCCGCGCGGTCGACGTGGCGACGGCGAAGGACGAGTTCATCACCACGGTGCTCGCCGGTGGCTTCGACTCATTGGTGAACAAGCGCGCCAACGCGATGAGCTGGCCCAAGGGCAACGCGCGCTACACCCTGGCCACCCTTGCCGAGCTGCGCACCTTCAAGCCGCTCAGCTACGTCATCACGGTGGATGGTGAGGTGTTCGAGACCGACGCCATGCTGGTCGCGGTCGGCACCAGCCCGTCGTACGGCGGGGGGCTGCAGATCTGCGCGGGCGCGCTGATCGACGACGGGCTGCTGGACGTCACCATCATCAGGCCGGTGTCCCGGCTGACCCTGCTGCAGATGTTCCCCAAGCTGTCGAAGGGAACCCACGTCGGTCATCCGATGGTGTGGGCGCTCCGCGGCCGGTCGGTCCGGCTGGAGTCGCCCGGTGTCACGGCGTACGCGGACGGTGAGATCCTCGGCCCGCTCCCGGTCGACATCGGGATCGCCCCGGGCGCGCTCACCGTCTTCGCCTGACCTCGATCACGCAGCGAGGTCACCCGACTCCTCCCGTCGGTCGAGAACCCGAGGACTTCCGGCCGGCCGCGGGTACGATCCCTGCCAAGGAGGAAGAACGTGCCCTTTCCCCTGGCAAGCACCGTCCGCCGGCGGTGGCCGGCGGTCGCTGCTCTCCTCGGCCTTCTGGCCGCGGCTCCACTGACAGGTCTGGCCATCGCCGATCACGGTCCGAGCGAACCCGGTGGTGCCGCCAGGGAACCTGCCGCCGTCGCTGCGGCCCCGACGACCGCCGTGTGGGCTCCCGAGCCGGCTGCGGTCCGCACTCCCCAGCCCAGGGTCCCACCCCCTCCCCGCAAAGAGCCCGGCCACAAGTCCAGGAAAGCCGCCGTCCGCAGTCCGAAGAAGGCAGCCATGCCCACTCCCGAGAAGAGCGTGCCCACTCCCGAGACTCCCGCTGGGGTGCCCGCGACAGCGCTGGACGACCCGGCGAAGAAGGAGCTCGCGATGAGGCTGGTGTCCAGCGCGGAGAACTCCTCGCTGGACTGGAAGGCGCAGTACGGCTACATCGAGGACATCGGCGACGGCCGCGGCTACACCGCCGGCATCATCGGGTTCTGCTCCGGCACCGGCGACATGCTCGAGCTTGTCCGGCGCTACGACGCGCGTAGGCCGGGCAACGCGCTGGCCAAGTACCTGCCCGCTCTGGGGAGTGTGAACGGCAGCGACTCGCACGAGGGACTGGGCGCCGGCTTCGTTGCCGCGTGGCATGGCGCGGCGAGGGACGACGTGTTCCAGGAGGTCCAGAACGCCGAGCGGGACAGGCTGTACTTCGACCCGTCCGTGTCCCGGGCGAAGGCCGACGGCCTGGGAGCCTTGGGTCAGTTCATGTACTACGACGCGATCGTCATGCATGGCGACGGCGATGACGCGACCAGTTTCGGCTCGATCCGCGCCCGGGCCCGGTCCCGGGCAGCGACACCGGCGGACGGTGGCGATGAGACCGCCTATCTCGACGCCTTCCTGGACGCCCGGGTGTGGGCGATGCGACAGGAGGAGGCGCACAGCGACACGAGCCGGGTCGACACCGCCCAGCGGATCTTCCTGCGCGCCGGCAACCTGAACCTCGACCCACCACTGAACTGGAAGGTCTACGGCGACCCCTACCACCTCGGCTAGGGCGACGAATCGTCGCGGTGGTGGTGTGGCTGGTGGCATCGCATAGCCTG
>DASTVQ010000059.1:0-22848 GCA_035759015.1 Kribbella sp. | reverse complement strand
CCCGGGCATCCCGCGGGACCGCGCGGTCAGCCCTTCGCTCGACGCTGTCCTGACGTTGCGCCGTGACCGGATGGCGACCGTGCGCACGATGATCGACGGTCTGACCGACGAGTCCCTGGCGACCCTCACCGAGCCGGTCGAGGGCGCCGGCTGGCCACCGCCGGAGAGCTTCCCGGTGCGCGACTGCCTGCTGATCGTCCTCAACGAGGAGTGGCACCACCGGCAGTTCGCCGAGCGAGACCTCGACGCCCTGGAGACAGACGCGGGGCTGCAGGCGACCCGAGGGCCAAGCGGCGTGCGAACACCTTGAACGGAGTCCTGAACGCGACCATGCACGCCTCCAGGCCAGGGGTGCCCGCTCCCCGGCTCTCCACGGCCCCTCAGATCCGCACTGACAGCGCTGCTGGGCCGGGGCCACCCACTGACTCCGCACGATCAAGCGACATCGGCCGGGCCGCCCTACTCGGTAGATACATGCCAGTGCCCGGGCCCCTCACGGGACCCGGGCACTTTGTTCAGGAGGCTGCCGGAACGTTGGCATGTCCCTTTCGGGAACATGCCGGGGTGGAGGTGGCGGGAATCGAACCCGCGTCCTTCAGCGTCGACCCAAGACTTCTCCGGGCGCAGTCTACGAAGTCGCTTTTCTCAGCCCCAACGCTCGCGTAGACACGTCGTTGACAGGCTCAGTCACTGTGAATGTCCCGCGTCAACCCCGTGACCGGGTTGACGAAGCAAGCTCCCTAGCTGAGGCCAGGAACCGGGTCGGAAGCACTCCCGGGCTGACCGCTTCTTTTAGCTCAGGCCGTCAGGCGGCGAGAGCGAAGCTACTGCGCGACTTAGCGTTGGCAGTTATTGGTTTCCAGAGATCGTTAACGAGATAACCCTGGATCCTCGGCCCGCTTCTCTTGAATCGCACGTCCGAAGTCGAAACCGTTCACCCCCTCTTCAGTTGTCAAACCCCACTGCCGCCGAGCGTGCCGGTGGCCGTGGAACCTCAACACTACACATCACAACAACCGGCCCGCACCCGGGATTCCCGCCGCGCCGCCGCGGGCCTGGGTCAGCGGAGGAGGCGGACGGTGAAGGGGTAGCGGAAGTCGTTGCCGAGGAGGGTCGCCAACCCCGCGATGCCGGTCAAGACGAACCAGACCACGCCGACCAGCGGGAAGAGGAACCAGGTGAACCCGTGCGTGATCCCTGCCATCACACCGAGCAGCGCGAACAGTCCCAGGGCGGTCAGCTGGAAGTTGACAGCCTCGATGGCGTGCCTGCGGACCGCCGGATTCTCCTTGCCGGCGCTCGCGGCGATCAGAGCCGGGCCGACGAAGAACGTGGGGTACCCGAGCCAGTGGGCGATCGTGCCGAGGCCGCGGCCCTTTCCGTCGTACCGCTGGAGGGGGGCCGGCCGGGTGAAGGCGACCGGGGCGTACGTCGGGACCGGGCGGGCGAGCAGCCCGTCGAAGGAGGCGTTCAGCTCGGCCCGGGTGTGGGCCGTCAGCGCCTGCTCGAGCCGGGTGTCGAACTCGAGGTGTGTCAGTCGGCCGTCGGCGTACATCTCTTGCAGGATCTCGACCGCGCGGTCCCGTTGGGCCGCCGTCACCAGGAGGTCTGAGGTGGACATGCACCCACTCTGACTCCGCCAGGGCCCCGAACCCATGGGGTGATGCCCGGACCGACCCCTGAGCGAACCCGAGGAGGTCAGCGACGGCGGTCGGACAGCGCGCGCTGAGCCTCGCGGTTGGCCTGACGCTCGGCCAGGGCGTGGCGCTTGTCGTAGTCCTTCTTGCCGCGGCCGGTCGCGAGCTCCACCTTGGCGTAACCGTCCTTGAAGTACAGCGACAGCGGGATCAGCGAGACACCCTGCTGCTCGACCGCCTTGATCAGCTTCTGCAGCTCGTCCCTGTGCAGCAGCAGCTTGCGAGTCCGGCGTGGTTCGTGGTTGGTCCACGTGCCGTGCTTGTACTCCGGGATGTGCATGTTCTGCAGCCACAGCTCGTTGCCCCGCACGGCGGCGAAGGCGTCGACGAGGGAGGCCCGACCCTGACGCAGGGACTTCACCTCGGTCCCGGTCAGCACGAGCCCGGCCTCCACCACGTCGTCGATGTGGTAGTCGTGTCGCGCCTTGCGGTTCTGCGCGATGGGCTTGTGACCGGTCTGTTTCACCATCCAGCCAGTATCTCAGGTCGGCTACAACCAGTTCATGGGATTAACCACCTGGCCATCCTGGTACACCATGAAGTGCAGGTGGCAGCCGGTCGAGTAGCCGGTGGTGCCGACGTACCCGATGATGTCCCCCTTGTCGACGTGCTGGCCGACGCGGACCCGGTAGCGGGACAGGTGGTTGTAGACCGTGGTGATCGCCGAGCCACGGATCACGCCGTGCGAGATGAAGAGCCGGTTGCCATACCCGCCGTTGTAATACCGGTCGGTGACCACCCCGCTGGCGGCGGCGTGGATCGGCGTGCCGCAGCTCGCACCGAAGTCGGTGCCGTCGTGCAGCTTCCAGTACCTCAGGATCGGGTGGAACCGCATCCCGTACGGCGAGGTGATGTAGGTGTTGATCGGATACCTGAGCGAGGAGGAACTGCCCGGGTCATCCGGTACGGTCCGCGGCCGGCGGTGCTCTCTCCTGGCCTTGGCACGCTCCGCGGCGAGCGCTGCGGCTCTGCGCCGGGCAGCGGCCGCCTTCTCGGCCCGAGCTCGGGCGATCAGGATCTGCTCCACCCGCTTCCGCTCGGCCACCAGACCGTTGTAGTGGGCGAGCTCGTCGTTCTTGGCCTTCTCGGCGGCGTTGTACGCGACCAGCTTGGCCTGCGTCACCTGGGCCGCCTCGGCCTTGTCGGCGGCAACCTCCTGCGTCAGCCGGGTGACCTCCTGGACTGTCTGGGCGGCCTCGACGCGCTGAGCGCTCACCACCCGCTCTGCCTCGGCGACCTTGGCCTGCTTGTTCGCAAGCTGCGCCTGCGCGTTGTTCAGGCTGGCAATGGCGTTGCCCTGGATGCCGAACACGTTGCGCTGCACCTGCATGCCGGTGGCGAGGTCCGTCGGCGAGGCGCCCCGCAGCGCGATCGCCAGACCGACCAGGCTGTTCTGCTGCTGGTAGGCCGCTCGGACCGCCCGGGCCGCGGCCTGCCGCTTCTCCGCGATCAGCTCCTGCCCCGCGCCGACGTCCGACCTGGCCGCGGCCAGCGCCTCCTCGGCCGCTTTCAGCTTGTTGGCGGCAACCAGATCCGCAGCCTCGGCCGCCACCAGCCGACCCTGCGCCGCGGCGTACTTGGTCTGGACGACCTTGTAGCGGGCGGTCGCCTGGTCGTAGGCGCTGATCGACTTCTGCAGCGTGTCGTACGACTCGTGCAAATCTGAGCGGGACGCCTTGATCTCGGCGTCCAGCAGCTGTTTGCGCACCTTGGGATCCGGCGGATCCGCCTGGGCGGCCGGCATCGCCGCCAGACCGGTGGCGAACATGGACAGGACAACGCAGCAGGCGGCGACAACCGACTGACGTCCGGGCGGTGTCCCGTCCGGTGCAGTGGTGGCGCCGGTGCTGTCGTCTCGCTTGATGCTCCCCCGCCGGAGCGGGTTCGCACCGGGGAAGTGCGGGACCACAGTCGACCCCTTGCTATGGGTGAAGTTGTCGTGCTACTGCACGATAAGTCACCGAGGTCAGACTTTGAGGTATTTCCGCGTCGTCAGGAATGTCGGGACCACCGCGAGCACCAGGCCGACGACCACCATGATGAGAGTGGCACGGAAGGTCTCGGTGGCACCGATCCACTGCCAGACCCGGAACGTCTCCTGCGCCCGCTGCATCACGACGAAGTACACGCCGACCCACAGGGTGCCGCAGGCAAGGACCGCGCCGATCAGAGCGGCCAGCACCGCCTCCAGCAGGAAGGGCAGCTGGATGTAGAAGTTCGAGGCGCCGACCAGGCGCATGATGCCTATCTCACGGCGTCTGGCGTACGCCGCCAGCCGGATCGTGTTGGAGATCTGCATCAGCGCGGCCACCAGCAACAGCCCTGCCGCGACCAGGGCACCCCATCTCAACGCGTTCAGCGCGCTGAACAGCGGGTCGAGATACTGTCTCAGGTCCTGCACCGTGTCGACCCCGGGCAGCCCGGCCACCGCACTGACCAGGTTCTGGTAGCGCTGTGGATCCTTCAGCTTGACCCGGAACGACTCCTGCATCTGGTCGACCGTGACCGTGCTGACGATCGGTGAGTCCTTGTAGAGCTTCTTGAACTGGTCGAACGCCTCCTGCTTGGTCTCGCCGAAGACCCCGTCGGGGGCGGTGTCCGGGCTCGACTCGATCACCTGCCTGATCCGGTTCTTCTGCTCCGTGGTCACCTCGGCGCCCGAGCAGCCGCGGCCGCCGGAGTCCTTGGTGCACAAGAAGACCGAGATCTGGATCTTGTCGTACCAGTTGCCCTTCATCAGGTCGACCTGCTCGCGAGCCAGCAGCGCACTGCCGAACAGGGACAGCGAGACCCAGATGGTGACGACGACCGCGATCGTCATCGACAGGTTCCGCTTCAGCCCGATGCCGAGGTCGGAGAGGATGTAGTTGAGGCGCATCGTCAGTCAGTTCCGTAACGTCGGGGGTCAGTGCTGGTAGCCGTAGGCGCCGCGTGACTCGTCGCGGACGACATGGCCGTTCTCCAGCTCGATCACACGCTTGCGCATCTGGTCCACGATCGACACGTCGTGGGTCGCCATCACCACGGTCGTCCCGGTCCGGTTGATCCGGTCGAGCAGCTTCATGATGCCCACCGACGTACCGGGGTCGAGGTTTCCGGTCGGTTCGTCGGCGATCAGGATCATCGGCCGGTTCACGAACGCGCGGGCGATCGCGACCCGCTGCTGCTCGCCGCCGGACAGCTCGTCGGGCAGCCGGTCCTCCTTGCCGTCCAGGCCGACCAGCTCCAGCACCTCGGGAACCGTCTTGCGGATGTGCGACCGGGGCTTGCCGATGACCTGCAGCGCGAAGGCGACGTTCTCCCTGACGGTCTTGTTCGGCAGCAGCCGGAAGTCCTGGAAGACGGTGCCGATCTGGCGGCGCATCTGCGGGATGCGCCAGCTGGCCAGCCGGTTCAGGTCCTTGCCGGCGACCATGATGTGACCCTTGGTCGTCCGGTGCTCGCGCAGGACCAGGCGCAGGAACGTCGACTTGCCGGACCCGGAGGTACCGACCAGGAAGACGAACTCGCCTCTCTCGATGTCGACGTCGACGTTCAGGAGGGCGGCCCTGGACTGCCCCTCGAACGTCTTGGAAACATTCTCGAATCGGATCACGTGAGATTCCGGCCGTGGTCGGGAACAGGGAGCGACGCAGCGGTACCACGGTGGCACCGTACGCCACCGGAGCGGCCGTCGATCAGTGTAGGTGAATCCGGTCCGATGCTGGAGCAGGCACTCCCCTCAGGCGTGCCGATCAAGCGGGAGCGGGGGCGCCGCCGGGGCTCGCGGGCCGCGCGCTCGCGATCCGCGCCACGCCTGGCTCGGGCTTGCGGCCGGCTCTGCGGGCCGCCTCCACGTGCAACCTGGCCAGCTCGACGGCCTGCCGGGAGACCTTCACGGTCTTCTTCTCACCCATCCGCGCTGTCTCCTTCGACCACCTCGGTGTCCGCGTCTGCCAGATCAGCGTACGTCGCCTGGCCCACCCGGTCGATCGCAACCGCGGCGGTCAGCGCCGCGACCAGGTCGTAGTCCTCCGGCTGCAACAGCTCCGACCGCAT
Source organism: Kribbella sp. (assembly GCA_035759015.1). Classification (GTDB taxonomy): domain Bacteria; phylum Actinomycetota; class Actinomycetes; order Propionibacteriales; family Kribbellaceae; genus Kribbella. Next base: position 17,113 of record DASTVQ010000059.1, on the reverse strand, counting down.
CAGTGAACGGAGCGTGACCACGCCCGCGTCCGTGCCGGACTCGTCACCGCCGAGGATCTGCTCGACGGCCCAGCGGACCATCCGCATGGTCTCCTCGCGGTGTCGCCAGACGTCCAGCTCGCGGTCGGACTTGCGGGTCAGCCATGCACCCAGCATCACGCCGCCCAGGGCGAGGAACGGACTGGCCACGGTGGCGATGACGCCGACGACCGCCATCCAGTCCGGTATCACCGGAGCCTGCCGAGACTCTCACGCATGCCTACTCCCAAAACCGTGGTGAAGACCGGACGATGATGTTACGAAGGACAGCACACCACCAGCCACCGACAGGAGCAGTGCATCGTGGCCGAGCCGGAGCCGGCACTCTACGACGTCTTCGTCCAGGGAACCGTCTTCCTGGACATCGTGCTGACCGGTCTGGCTACGGCCCCGACCACGGGCACCGAGATCTTCGCCGAGGGGATGGGGTCGTGTCCCGGCGGCGTCGCCAACTTCGCCATCGCCGCCAGCCGCCTCGGCCTGCGCAGCGGCCTGGCCGCTGTCTTCGGCGACGACCTGTACGCCGACTTCTGCTGGCGAACGCTCGCCGACCAGGAGGGCGTCGACCTGTCCCACTCGCGCCGGATCGGCCACTGGCACTCCCCCGTGACCGTGTCGATGACGATCGACCGGGACCGGGCCATGGTGACCCACGCGCACGACGCCCCGGGCGACCCGAGCAAGCTGGTCGGACCGGGCCTGCGGACGAGGTCGGCGATCGTCTCGGTGGCGGAGGAACTGCCCAGCTGGACGGCCGAGGTCCGCGACTCCGGCGCCCTGCTGTTCGGCGTGGTCGGCTGGGACCCGACCGCCGTCTGGTCGCCGGCGATCCTGGACGTGCTGAAAGGGTTCCACGCCTTCACGCCCAACGCGGTCGAGGCGATGGCGTACACGCGGACCGACAGCCCCAAGGAGGCGCTGCACAAGCTGGCCGACCGGGTTCCCCTCGCCGTCGTCACCAATGGCGCGGAGGGGTCGATGGCGATCGACTCCGCCACCGGTGAGGAGGAGCAGGTGCCCGCCCTGCCCGTCCGCTCGTACGACCCGACCGGCGCGGGGGACGTCTTCCTCGCCGCCCTGGTGCTCGGGACGCTCCGGGGCTGGCCGCTGGCGCACCGGCTCGCCTTCGGCAACCTGTGCGCGGCCCTCTCGGTCCAGCACTTCGGCGGCTCGCTGGCCGCGCCCGGCTGGGGCGACATCATCGACTGGGTCCGCGACCACAGCCGGTCCCACCCGGGCGGCATCGACCCGGCCATCCTGCGTCACTACGCCTTCGTCGGGGACGTCCTCCCCGAGGGTCCGGTACCGATCGTCCGCCGCGCCGGCGCCACGATCGCCCGCTTCTCCGACGCCTGACCACGACGACCGGATCGCCGTCAAACCCGTCGTGCACAGTCTCACCAGAACCGACGAATCGCCGGGGGGTATTGCACAGGGCTGCGCGAAGCGGCGGTGAATCTGTGCAGAACCGGTTGGCGATTCGTCGCCTGTGGGGCGGGTTCAGGTGGTGGGAGGGGGTGGCGGGGTGTGCGCGGGCGGGCGGGGGTCAGCGCGTGGGGGGCATGGGCGCGCTGGCGCTGGGTACCGGGTCGTTGCCCCGATCGGCGGGTTCGCTCGCACGGCCGGCCGATCGGGCGCAAAGCCTCACCGGCCAGGCGAGAAGGCCGGGATGATGTCCTGGCCGTACGCCGCCAGGGTGGATTCCTTCGCGTCGTGCTGCAGGTAGAGCGCGAACTGGTCCACGCCCAGCTGCCGCAGTTCCTCCAGCCGGGCCAGGTGCCGGTCCACCGGTCCGAGGATGCAGAACCGGTCCACCACGTCGTCCGGCACGAATTCCGCGTGGACGTTGCCGGCCCGCCCGTGCTCGGAGTAGTCGTATCCCATGCGGCCGGCGATGTAGTCGGTCAATGCCGTCGGCACCTCCCCCGACGGCCCGTACCGCGCGACGATGTCCGCCACATGGTTGCCGACCATCCCACCGAACCAACGGGTCTGGTCTCGCTGATGGGCCAGGTCGTCTCCGACGTACGCCGGTGCGGCCACGCAGAAGGTGATGGCGTCCGGATCACGCCCGGCCTGCTCGGCGGAGCGCCGTACCGCTGCGATCATCCAGGCGGCGATATCGGGGTCGGCGAGCTGCAGGATGTAGCCGTCACCGACCTCCCCGGCGGCTGCCAGGGCCTTCGGGCCATACGCCGCGACCCAGACCTCGAGCGCGCCGCCGTCCACCCAGCCGAACTTGAGCTGTTGCCCGCGGTACTGGACCGTGCGGCCGCAGGCCAGCTCGCGCACCACCTCGACGCACTGCTTCAGCTCCTCGATGGTGCCGGGCTTGGCGCCGAGCGTACGCAGGGCCGAGTCGCCGCGGCCGATGCCACAGATGGCGCGGTTGCCGAACATCTCGTTGAGGGTCGCGAACTGGGACGCGATCACGGTCCAGTCGCGCGTGCCGGGGTTCGTCACCATCGGCCCGACCATCACCCGCTCGGTGGCGGCGAGAATCTGGCTGTAGATGACGAACGGCTCCTGCCACAGCAGGTGGGAGTCGAACGTCCAGACATGGGTGAAGCCGACGTCCTCGGCCTGGCGCGCGAGCTCCACCACCGCCGAGGCCGGCGGGTCACACTGGAACACCACTCCGAAGTCCACCGGCGCTCCCTTCAGACCAGGTAGGACGAGAGGCCTCGGCGCAGGTACCGACCGTGGCCCTTGCGGCCCTGGTAGGTGCCGTCGGCCACGATGACGTTGCCCCGCGAGACCACCGTGTCCACATGGCCGGCGACCTCGAACCCCTCGTACGCCGAGTGGTCCATGTTCATGTGGTGCGTCTCGACGCCGATCCGGGTGATGCCCTGCGGGTCGTAGACGACCAGATCCGCGTCCGAGCCCGGCTGGATCACGCCCTTCTGAGGGTAGAGCCCGAACATCCGCGCCGGCGTGGTCGCGATCGTCTCGACCCAGCGCTCCAGTGACAGGTGACCGTCGACCACCCCTTGGTAGACCAGGTCCACCCGGTGCTCCACCCCGCCGATGCCGTTCGGGATCTTGGAGAAGTCGCCGCGGCCGAGCTCCTTTTGGTCCTTGAAGCAGAACGGGCAGTGGTCGGTCGACACGATCGCCAGGTCGTTGCTGCGCAGGCCCTTCCACAGATCGCGCTGATGTGACTCGTGCTTGCTCCGCAGCGGCGTCGAGCAGACCCACTTCGCGCCCTCGAACCCGGGCGCGCCCAGCTGGTCCTCCAGCGTCAGGTACAGGTACTGCGGACAGGTCTCGGCGAACACGTTCCGCCCCGCGTCACGCGCCTCGGCAACCGCCTCCAGGGCCTGGCTGGCCGACAGATGCACGATGTAGAGCGGGCAGTCCCGGGCGACCTCCGCGAGCGCGATCGCCCGGCTCGTCGCCTCCGCCTCCAGCGCGGCCGGACGGGTCAGGCCGTGGTGGATCGGGTCCGTCTCGCCCCGCGCCAGCGCCTGCTGCACGAGCACGTCGATCGCGATGCCGTTCTCGGCGTGCATCATGATCGTGGCGCCGTTCTCCCGCGCGACCTGCATGGCCCGCAGGATCTGGCCGTCGTCGGAGTAGAAGACACCCGGGTAGGCCATGAACAGCTTGAAACTGGTGATGCCCTCGTCCGCGACCAGCTGGTCCATCGCCTTGAGCGCATCGGTGTCGACGCCGCCGAGGATCATGTGGAAGGCGTAGTCGATGTGACAGTTGCCGTCGGCCTTCGCATGCCACGCCGCCAGGCCGTCCTGCACGACCTCGCCGGTCCGCTGGACGGCGAAGTCGATGATCGTGGTCGTGCCGCCCCACGCCGCGGCCCGGGTCCCGGTCTCGAACGTGTCGCTCGCGGCCGTCCCGCCGAACGGCAGCTCCATGTGCGTGTGCGCGTCGATCCCGCCGGGGATCACATATTTCCCGGTGGCGTCGAGCACCTCGTCCGCCGGCACGGCCTGGCTGTACGAGGGGTCGAAGACGGCCGCGATCTTCTCCCCGACGACCAGGACGTCGGCCTGCTGCGATCCGGTCGGCCCGATGACCGTTCCACCCTTGACCAGCAACGACATGTCTGCGCTCCTCCGTGTCAGGGCTTGGTCAGGTCTCCGTACGCGTCCGGGCGGCGGTCCCGGTAGAACTGCCAGCGGTCCCGGACCACCTCGAGCAGCCCCAGGTCCAGGTCTCGGACGATCAGCTCCGCGTCGTGGTCGTGCCCGACGTCCCCGACGAACTTGCCCTCCGGATCGACGAAGTACGACGTCCCGTAGAAGTCGTTGTCGCCCAGGTCGCTCTCGATGCCGACCCGGTTGATCGCGCCGATGAAGTACTCGTTCGCCACGGCCGAGGCCGGCTGCTCCAGCTTCCACAGGTACGACGACAGGCCCCTGCTGGTCGCGGACGGGTTGAAGACGATCTGCGCGCCGGCCAGGCCGAGCGCCCGCCAACCCTCGGGGAAGTGCCGGTCGTAGCAGATGTAGACGCCGATCCGCCCGACGGCCGTGTCGAACACGGGATAGCCGAGGTTCCCGGGCCGGAAGTAGAACTTCTCCCAGAATCCCTTGACCTGGGGGATGTGGGTCTTGCGGTACTTGCCGAGGTATTTGCCGTCGGCATCGACCACGGCGGCGGTGTTGTACAGCACGCCGGGCTGCTCCTGCTCGTACACCGGCAAGATCATCACCATGCCGAGCTCGGCCGCGAGTGCGCTGAACCGCTCGACGGTGGGTCCGGGCACGGACTCGGCGTACTCGTAGAACTTGGGATCTTGGAGCTGGCAGAAGTACGGCCCGTAGAAGAGTTCCTGGAAACAGAGCACCTTGGCCCCGGCCGCAGCGGCCTGGCGGGCGTACTCCTCGTGCGCCTTGGTCATCGATTCCTGGTCGCCGGTCCAGCTCGTCTGCACCAGCGCCGCGCGGATGATCTCAGCCATGCCGACCTCCCCAACTAGCGAGCCCTCATGCTCCATCCGAACACCTGACCGCGTCAACGACCACGCCGGGTCGCAGGCCTACCGCGGGAGCGAGATGGTGTGGCGGGTCTCGTGAGTCACCCGGCCGCCCACCGTGGCCCAGCCGTCGCCTTCGAAGGTGGTGCTGATCTGGGAGCCCGCGCCCTGGGTGATCACGAGGTCGCGGCCGAGTCGGCTGGTCAGCGCCACGGCGGCGCTGCCGGTGGCCTCGTCCTCGACGACTCCCATCACCGGCGCGAACATGCGGGAGCGAACCGCGCCGGCCTCCTCGTCGGTCCACGCCCACACGTAGTCGTGATCCGCCGAGTACGACGCCGGATCCACTGCCATGACGGCGGCCGGGGACTCCAGCTGATGCCATTCGAAAGTGCTGCCCCACTCGGCGTGCGCGAGCACCGAGGTGAGGTCACCCGAGCGAGTGACCGCCACCTCCCCGGCCGGCACGTGCAGGACCGGAGCGTCGTACCCGTGGCTGCGCAGCCACCACGCCGTCCCGACCGTCGGATGGCCCGCGAAGCGCATCTCGGAGGTCGCGGTGAAGATCTGGATCCGGCCGGACGCGCGATCGTCGATGAAGACCGTCTCGCTGAAGCCGAGTGACGCCGCCACCTGCATTCGCCGGTCGATCGGCACGGCTGCGCCGTCGATCACGCCCAGTGGGTTGCCGAACCGCCCCTCGGGATCGGTGAAGACCCGCAGGACGTCGACCTCGACCGTTGTCACGGGTTCGACCGACGGCTGAGCGGCTCAGAGGACGAGCAGGCCGGCGACGATCGCGATCACGAGGACCGCACCGCCGACCAGAGCCAGCGTGCGCCCGCTGATCCTCGGCGCCTCGGTGGCCTCCGCCTGACCCTCGCTGACGAAGGCGCGGAACATCTGCGTGCTGGCACCCGGGTCGAGCTCGTGGTCGGCCAGGTTGTCGTGGGTCTGGTTCTCAGCCATGGCCCAGACCCTACCTGTGGGGCCGGACCACCGGGCACACCCATCGCGGTTCTGACCCGAGTTGATCGTCCGGCCGCTGTGTGTACCATTCGGTACATGCACTTCGAGTCCTCAGTCACTGTCCAAGCCCCGGCCGAACGCGTCTGGGAGGTGTTCAGCGACGTCCGGCGATGGTCCGAATGGACTCCCACGATCGACTCGGTCGAGCGGCTGGACGACGGACCCCTCCGCATCGGCTCCCGGGCCCGGATCCGCCAGCCGAAGCTACCGGTGGCGACCTGGGAGGTCACCGAGCTCGTCGACGGCGAGTACTTCGCCTGGGTCTCGCGCGGACCGGGTATCCGGACCACCGGCGGCCACCGGGTCACCGCGACCCCGAACGGCACGGTCGCCACCTCGTCGATCGACCAGGAGGGCCCGCTCGGCTGGCTCTTCGGTTCCCTGTACGCCAAGCTGACGAACCGCTACCTGAAGCTGGAGGGCGAGGGCCTCAAGAAGCGCAGCGAGGGCGCGTGAGCGAAGGCCGCGACCGGCTGCTCACGGCGGCGGTCGATCACTTCGCCGCCAACGGCATCGGCGATTCCAGCCTCCGTACCATCGCGACGGCGATCGGCACCAGCCACCGGATGCTGATCTACCACTTCGGCTCCCGGGAGGGTCTGCTCGCGGAGGTGGTGCGCGCGGTCGAGGCACAGCAGCGAGAGATGCTCGCCACGCTGATGGCCGACAGCGACCTGCCCGTCGCCGAGCAGGCGGAACGGTTCTGGCGGCGGGTCACCGAGGCGACGCTCATCTACGGTCCGCTTTTCTTCGAACTGTCTGCCCATGCGATGCAGGATCGACCTCATACGGAGGCGCTGAAGGCGGACTTGATCGAGGTCTGGCTACCGCCGCTGGTCGAGTTGTGCATACGCAGCGGGATCGATCCAGCTGAGGCGCCGGTCTACGCCAGGCTCGGACTCGCCGCCTCGCGTGGACTGCTGTTCGACCTGCTGCTCACCGGCGACCAGGCCGCGATCGACGAAGCCTCCGACCTGCTGAACCGCCTCTTCGCCCTGCCTGGGTAGCCGTCACCCGGGCTCGGTCGGTTGGACGATCCAGCCGGCCACGACCGGCAGACGGGAGTCGCGGTGGATGGCGACGAAACCGAACGGCCGATTCAGCTCGACGTCCAGCCGCCGCTCCTGCCGCATCGGCATCGACGTCCGCATCAGCCCCATCGCCGTCACGGCCGCCGCCTCGAAGCCAGTCGCGAAGAATCGGGCCAGCACCGCCTGTTTCGCCTGTCCGACTGCGAGCGGCTCCGGGCTGATCGCGCTGAAGTGACCGTTCCGGCCCGGGTCCGTGCTCACCGTGGAAAGGCCGAACAGCTCCTTCTGCGCCAACAAGTCGTGCTCGACCTCGACCCCGAAAGCGGGCAGCGACAGCTTCAGCTCGGGATAGGGCGAGGTTGTCGTCCCGATCCGCGCGCCGGGCGCGACCTCCTGCCCGGACTGGCCCGCGCTGACGAGTTGCGCGCCAGGACGGCCGGAATCCGGCTGCGCCGCCGCGGCCAGCAAGCCGGCCAGTACGCCGGACTGGGGCGCCTGCGGAGCGCCGATGCCGAGCAGTACGTCGACATCCGCATCTCCCTGCACGGTGATCACGCTCAGCGCACCTGCGGCCGGATCGTCGTACAGCCGGAACGTGTCGAGGTCACGGTCGGTGCGGTCGAGCCAATGCCACGATCCGCCCGCCCACGGCCCGTCGTACACCCGCTTGACCTGTTCCTTGAAGGGCTGAGCCCACGTGGTGCGCAGCGACAGGGCCGAGGCGAGGACGACAGCAAGCTCCGGCGTGACCTCGAGCGGCATCTGCCGGATCATGCCGTCGGTGTGCTCGGCGGCCCAAGCGTCCAGCTTGGCCTTGTCGCGCGCCAGATCGCCTGTGAGGGTGCCCGTGAGGGGTGCCGGCACTACGCTGTCGAAGGACTCGCTGAGCTTCAACTGTTCGTGGACCCACACTCCGAGTGCGGCATGGAGATCCGCGGCACCATCGATCGTCGCCATCAGCTCGACGGCTCGACCAGCGGCCTGGCCGGGATCCACCCCGGTCGCGGCGGCCAGCTCGGCTCGCCCGGGCTCGTCAGCGGCTGTCGCGAGGATGGCAAGGAGAGGCCAGAGCCCCAGCCCCGAGACCACCGTGTTGCCGGGCGGCAGTTCGCGGACCCAGCGGCTGGTCAGTGTGTTGACGGCCTGCACGACGTCGGCATCCATGCTCTCCACCCTGCCACGATCCGGGCCGTGACACGCTCTAGCCCGATTCGGCCGCGATGAGCTCGCGCGAGTCTGCCTTGACCGGGGCTCGGCGGCGGATCGCGGCGCAGGCCATGCCGGCCACGATGAGGAGAGCAGCCAGGGCTCGTTGCGGTCCGACTGCCTCGCCGCGCAGGAGCCAGGCGGCCGCCATGCCGACCACCGGGACCAGTGTGGAGAACGGCGCGACAGTACTGGCGTCGTAGGTCCGCAACAGGAATCCCCAGGCTCCGAACCCGAACAGGGTCGCCACGAAGGCCAGGTATCCAAGCGCACCCACGCCGGTCCAGTCGATGCCGCGCAGGGCATCGACGTCAGCCTGTGCTCCCTCGGTCAACAATGACAGGGTGAGCAGCGGGATCACGGCGACTGCGCTGACCCAGACCATGAAACGCAGCGTGTCCGGCGGTCGCGCATGCCGGGTGACGGTGTTCGACACACCCCAGCAAGCGCCGGCGGCGATCACCAGCGCGACGGCCCCGAGCGGCGCGTTGAGGTCGCCGTCGAGCACGATCAGCACCAGGCCCACGCAGGCGATCGCGGTCCCTAGCAACTGCATCCGCGCCGGCCGCTCGCGCAGCGCCAGTACGGCGAAGAACAGCGTGAACACGACCTGGCACTGCAGCACCAGCGAGGACAATCCCGCCGGTGCGCCGTGGTCCATGCCGACGAACAGCAGGCCGAACTTGGCGACGCCGAGCGACAACCCGACCGCGACGACGTACCGCCAAGCCACTCGCGGACGGCCGAGGATGAACACGGCCGGAACGGCGGCGAAGAGGAACCGCAGGCCGGAGAACAGCAGCGGCGGGAAATCCTGCAGCCCCACCTCGATGACGACGAAGTTCACCCCCCAGACAACGGCGACGGCGACCGCGAGGAGGACGTGGCGAGGGTTCATGGTGATCAAGTCTCAGCGGGTCTACAGTTAAGGACCAGCGATGATTGCTACCCCTAACCGTGTAGGAGTGCTGAAATGATCGACCTGGGCCGCCTGCGCGCGCTACATGCTGTCGCGACGTACGGGTCGGTCGGTAGCGCTGCCGAGGCGCTCGGCTACACCCCGTCCGCGATCTCCCAGCAGCTGGCGAAGCTCGAGCGTGAGACCAGGACGATCCTGCTGGAGCGCCGCGGCCGCGGGATCGTGCTGACGGACGCGGCGCAGGAGCTCGCAGCCACGGCCGAGCAGGTGCTGCAGCTCGTGGAGCAGGCCGAGCTGACGCTCGAGGAGCAGCGTGGTCAGGCGGTCGGCGAGCTGATGCTGGCCGCCTTCCCGACGGCCGCCCGCGGGCTGCTTCCACTTGTGCTGACCAGGCTGATGGATCAGCATCCCGCCCTCGAGGTCCGCTTGGTCGAGACGGACCCGTTCGAAGCGGTCGCCGCGGTGAACCGGGGCGAGGTCCATGTCGCTGTCGTGCACGACTGGCACAACACGCCGCTCACGCTGCCCGAGGGTCTGTCACGGGTCAAGCTCGGATCGGACCCCGCAGACATCCTCGTACCGGCCTCGCATCGCCTTGCGGGAAAGGAGTTCGTGCGTGCCACAGACCTGGTCGGCGAGCGCTGGATCTGCCAGCCGGAAGGCTCGATCTGCTACGACTGGCTGGTCCGGACGATGCGCAAGGCCGGGGTCGAACCAGACGTCGCCTACTCCGTGGCCGAGTACCAGACCCAGCTGGCGTTGCTTGCCCGGGGCATCGGTATCGGACTGCTCCCCCGGCTCGGCCGTGGATCACTGCCGGCCGGGGTCGTCGCCATACCGTTGCAGCCGGCACCGAGCCGGCGGCTGTACGCCGTCTGGCGCACCGCCACGGCGCGGCGACCCGCTGTCGCGGTCACTCTCGAGGCACTCCGCTCAGGCTGGCGAGACCGCGACACGGCTTGAGTCGGTCAGTTGTCCACGAGGATGCGCATCTTGCGCTCGGTATCGTCGTCGGCGGGGGTGTACACGGTGGCGCGGATGTTGCCCTGCTGCGACAGCCAAAGTAGGACCGGATCGATCCGGAGCAGACCCACGCGGGCGTTCTCCAGCACCTTGATCTTGGTGCTCGGCGCGGCGACCTCGTACCGGTCCCAGAGCTCGGCGAACAGCGGTGAGTTGGCGAGCAGTCGCTCGGTGAAGTCCTGCCAGGCCGGATCACTCAGGTGTTCGGCCAAGGCCGCCCGGTAACCCGCCACCAGGTGCAGCTTGATCGAGTCCCCGTCGACGAACGCGCAGTGCCACTCATCGGACACGAAGCTGAGCCAGAGCATGTTCCGCTCCTCGACCGGCACCTCGTTCAGGTTGATGATCACCTTGCTGTAGGCGTCGTTGAAGGCGAGCATGTCGTAGCGGGCGTTCAGGACCAGGGCAGGGTACGGCGAGACCTGCTTCAGCATCCGGTGGAGCGAGTCGGGCAGCGCGGCGCTGTCCTTGGTCCCCGGACCCAGAGCGATCCCGGCCAGCGTGTAGAGGTGGTTCCGCTCCAGCCGGTCCAGCCGGAGCGTGCGGGAGATGGCCTCGAGCACCTGCGCCGACACGTTGATATCGCGGCCCTGCTCGAGCCAGGTGTACCAGGTGACCCCGACGCCGGCCAGCTGGGCGACCTCCTCGCGGCGTAGCCCGGGCGTACGACGCCGCCCGCCCGGGGCGAACCCGACCTCCTCCGGGCGGATCCGCTCCCGCCGGCTGCGCAGGAACGCCGACAGCTCCCGGCGCCGGGCCCGAACCTGCGTCCTGTCGATGGCGGCCGGCATGCTGGTCACAGTGGTCACGTCTTCATCGTGGCCGCTGCGGACGGCGGGGAAAAGCCTGGTGCCAGGTGGTGTCGATACCAGGATAAACAGGCTCTCACTACCAGGATCGTCATCGACGCACGCTGATCACATGACAGATCAGCTCCAGACCGTCCCGGCGGCCGCTGGCGTCGCCGCCGAGCCGACCGAATCCGTGAGTGTCGCCTCACCGCTGGGGCCGGCGGCGCTCACCACCCTGCTCTTCGGCGCCTTCCTGCCGATGCTCTCCTTCTTCATCATCAACGTCGCCCTCCCGTCCATCGGCGCCGACCTGCAGGCCTCGTCGGGCGAGCTGCAGCTCGTCGTCGGCAGCTACGGCATCGCCAACGCGACCCTGCTGGTCGTCGGCGGCCGGCTCGGCGACGGCTTCGGCCGCAAGCGCTTCTTCATGATCGGCCTGGCGGGCTTCACCGTCGTCTCGCTCGTCTGCGCCATCGCACCGACCATCGGCGTGCTGCTGGCCGCCAGGGTCGTGCAGGGCGCCGCCGCGGCGGCCATGACCCCGCAGGTGCTGGCCAGCATCAGCAGCCTGCTGTCCGGTTCCCACCGGGCCCGCGCGATGGCGATGTTCGGCGTCGCGGGTGGCCTGGCCGCTGCCCTCGGCCAGATCCTCGGCGGCGTACTGGTGTCGGCCGACGTCTTCGGACTCGGCTGGCGCGCTGTGTTCCTGGTGAACGTGCCGGTCGGCCTCGTGGCTCTCGGCGCAGCCGTCCGGCTGCTACCCGAGACCCGCGCGGCCCACCGCCTCCGCGTCGACGTCACCGGCGCAGGTCTGCTCGCGCTCGCGCTGGTTCTGCTCCTGCTGCCGCTCACCGAGGGCCGTCCACTCGGCTGGCCGGCTTGGACGTGGGCCTCGCTCGCCGCGACCATTCCTGCCGTCGCTGTTCTCGGACTGCACCAGCACCGGACCGAGCGCTCCGGTGCGGCGCCCCTGATCCCACCCTCGGTACTGCGGCTGCGGCCGATGCTGATCGGCCTGCTGCTGGCCGTCGGCTTCTTCACCACGTTCGGCGGCTTCATGTTCGTGTTCGCGCTGGCCACGCAGGGCGAGGCGGGGATGTCGGCACTGGAGGGCGGCCTGAGCCTGCTCCCGATGGCGATCGGCTTCCTCATCACCTCGATCTACGGTCCACGACTTCAGCAGCGGCTGGGCGCCGGCCTCATCGTTCGCGGCTGGATCATCCAGGCCGTCGGATATGCCCTGCTCGGAGTGGTGGCGCTCACGCTGTGGCCGGACGTGACCCCGCTGACGTTGGCTTTGCCGATGCTCGTGGCCGGGTTCGGCAGCGGCCTGGTGATGGTTCCGCTGATCGGTGTGGTCGTCGGCCAGGTCCCACCGACTCAGGCGGGACTCGGCAGCGGGATCCTGCTCACCAGTCAGCAGACCTGCCTCGCGCTCGGTGCAGCCACCGTCGGTACGGCGTACCTGTCCATGGCCGGCACGAGCTGGGGGCAGGGCGGGGCGCTGGCGGCGGTGTCGCTCGCCATCACGGCGATCTCCCTGCTGATGACCCCGGTCACCTTGCAGTTGAAATCCCGCTGATCCACACCCGTGGGGTGCTGCCGGTCGAGCTCGACGAAGTGCCCGGGCCCCCTGTCCCGGGCGCTAGTCGGGCAGGTGCACCCGGGTCACCGCCTGCGTCGTACCAAGTGGCGGCCGGGCAAGGTTCCACGCGGCCATCATGGTCGCCGAGGGTGGCTCTCAGACCGGCAGACGCGCGGACGCGGTTCGAGCGGACCGGCCCGGCGACCAACTGGAGATGGCGCCGGCTACACCCAGTGGGGCGGGCGGGTGAGGGCGGCGGGCAGCTTCGTGGCGCTGTCGCCTCGCGCCGCGTTGGCTTGCGTCTGGGTCAGGAAGAGGCAGTCGGCCAGGTCGGCTCCCCGCAGATCGGTGTCCCTGAGGTCCGCACCGATCAAGTCGGCCAGCCGCAAGTCGGCATCTCGGAGATCCGCGCCGATCAGGTAGGCACCACGCAGGTTGGCGCCGCGCAGATCGGCGCCGCGAAGCTTGGCGCCGATCAGGTCGGCTCCGCGGCGGTCCTTCTTCTTGGAACGCGCGACGCCGGCCCGCACAAGCTCACTCGTCTGCGACAGGAGCTCGTTGACTGCCTGCCGCTGCGCAGCGACGTCGAGCTGGGTCAGCTCGTCGGCACTGCCGTTGCTGAGGCGCTCGGTCTCGTCCAGCGCGCGGCGGAGTTCACTGTGGATCGGGCTGGTCTGCGGCAGCCTCAGTGCTTCCGTGAGGTACCAGAGCAGCTCGTGCAGTTGCCTCATGATCGGCAGCACCGCGAACATCTGTCCCGCGGTCTCCGGCGCGTTTCGCCAGTCCTGCCCGCCGAACGTCGACCGCGACACCTTCTGGCCCGCACCGAAGCAGTCGTACACGGTGCACCCCTGGAAGCCCTCCTGCCGGAGCCTGGAGTGAATGCGGCAGCGGAAGTCGGGCTGGAGGTTCGGGCAGGGCTCGCCGGCCCCCTTGTCGATCGCGAAGTCGGCCGAGACCGAGAAGGTCAACGCCACACAGCACAGCCCGAAGCAGTTGCCACAGTCGGCCCGCAGGGCCTCCGGGAGCACTAGCTACCGTCGCCGGCCGTCTGTCCGGTCCGGCGCCAGCGGATGCCGGCCTCGATGAAGTCGTCGATCTCGCCGTCGAAGACGCCGCTGGTGTTCCCCGACTCGTACAGGGTGCGCAGGTCCTTCACCATCTGGTACGGGTGCAGCACATAGGAGCGCATCTGGTCGCCCCACGATCCCTGCACGTCACCGCGCAGCGCGTCGATCTCGGCCCGCTCCTCGGCCTTCTTCAGCGCGAGCAGCTTGGCCTTCAGGATCACCATCGCGGAGGCCTTGTTCTGCAGCTGCGACTTCTCGTTCTGGCAGGACACGACCGTGCCCGTCGGGATGTGGGTGATCCGGACCGCCGAGTCCGTGGTGTTGACGCTCTGCCCACCGGGGCCGGAGGAGCGGTACACGTCGATCCGCAACTCCTCCTCGGGCACGTCGATCTCGTCGGTCTGCTCCAGCACCGGTACCACCTCGACCGCGGCGAACGAGGTCTGCCGACGGCCCTGGTTGTCGAACGGCGAGATCCGCACCAGCCGGTGGGTGCCCGACTCGACACTCAACGTCCCGTACGCGTACGGCGCCTTGACGCCGAAGGTGGTCGACTTGAGCCCCGCCTCCTCGGCGTACGACGTGTCGTAGACCTCGGTCGGGTAGCCGTGCCGCTCGGCCCAGCGCAGGTACATCCGCTGCAGCATCTCGGCGAAGTCCGCGGCGTCGACACCACCGGCGCCGGACCGGATGGTGACCAGCGCCTCCCGCTCGTCGTACTCGCCGGACAGCAGCGTGCGGACCTCGAGCGACTGGATCGACTTCGTCAGGCTGGCGATCTCGCGCTCGGCCTCCGCCAGCGTGTCGGCGTCGTTCTCGTCCCGCGCCAGCTCGATCAGTACGCCCAGGTCGTCAACCCGGCTGCGCAGAGCACTCACCCGCTCGAGGTCGGCCTGCACGCTGGAGAGCCGGGAAGTCACCCGCTGCGCGTTGGCCTGGTCGTCCCACAAGTCCGGTGCGGCGACCTGCTCACCGAGGTCGGCGATCTCTCGCCGCATCCCGTCCAGGTCGAGAACTTTCTCGATCGAGGTCAGGGTCGCGTCGAGTGCCTTCAGGTCAGCGTCGAAATCAGGTCCAGCCACAACCAAGCAGCGTACCCGTTCACCGCCCGCGAAGCCCGTCAGCCTCCGCCCCGCCTCCCCACCTGCCACCACCGCCCCGGCTCCCCCACCTGCCACCACCGCCCCGCGTCCCGCAGCCTCCCCCACCCGCCGCCTCGCGGCCCCCAGCCTGCCCACCCGCCGCCGGCTGGACAACACGCGCGCCACCGCCTCGATGCCCCGCGCGCCGCCACCTCACGACGCGCGGCCCGTCTGGATGCCCGCGCGCTGCCGCCCCCCACGCGCCGCCGCCTTCGCACGCGCCGCCAGCTGGATGCCCCGCCACTCCACTTTGTGCACTGACCAGCCACACAAACCCGCCGCAGATGACCAGCCCATGCCCAAAGTGCCGCTCCCACCCCACTTTGGGCGCCGCCCAGCCACCCCGAGGCGAGGTCCACGACCGGCCCATGCTCAAAGTCCGCACGCGCTCACCGCATGACGACCGCCTCGACTTTGTGCACCGCCGAGCCACAGCGACCCCCTGCGGATGACCGACCCATGCCCAAAGTGCCGATCCCGCCCGACCTTGGGCACCGCCCAGCCACCCCGACCCCTCCGAATGACCGACCCGTGCCCAAAGTGCCGACCCCACCCGACCTTGGGCACCCGCCAGGCACACCGCCCCCTTGCCGGTGACCGACCCGCCTCAACAAGCGCACGAGCTCACCACCGCCCGACGACCACCTCGACCTTGTGCACCCGCCAGCCACCCCGACCCACTCCGAATGACCGACCCGTGCCCAAAGTGCCGACCCCACCCGACCTTGGGCACCGGCCAGGCACGGTAGAGCCGTACGGGTGGCTGGTCGGTGCACAAGGCAGGCGACACCCGAGCGGCGGAAGCCGGGAGCAACGCGCAGCACCATCGGCGGAAGCCGGGAGCAACGCGCAGCACCATCGGCGGAAGCCGGGAGCAACGGCAGCATTGGCGGAAGCCGGGAGCAACGCGCACCGCAGCATCGGCGTAAGCCGGGAGCAACGCGCAGCGCAGCGTCGGTGAGGGTCGGGAAGAGCGAAGTGGAACGCGGCGAGTCGTGGGGTGATGGTGGGGCGTCAGCGGATGGGGACCACTGCGGCCGCGTCGGAGGCTAGGTCGGCGGTGTCCTGCCAGCCTGGGGGCTCGAAGGGGAGGTCGACGCTGGACGTGAGCCGGACGATCACGGTGGTGCCCTCCACGTCGACGGACCACTCCAGGTCGGCGAAGGTGTCGGCCGCGCCCACGGCGTCGAGGTACGCGGCGGTGAGGCGGCCGGCCTCCTCTGGGTCGATCTCGGCATTCTCGCCGTCACCCGGCAGGGCGTAGATCGAGGCCAGCCCGTTGGCGGCGGCGAGGACTGCGCCGTCAGCGGTGGCATCCAGGTCGCGGCGAACCAGGAAGACCTTGGAGATGTCAGTGACCACGACGATCATCAGCAGGACGATCGCGGTGAAGCCGATGATCAGCAGCGTCATCTGGCCGCGCTCGTCGTGGCGATGCGTCGGCTTCGAGGAGCCCTTCATCCGCTGCCCTTGGCCTCTCGATAGTCGCCGTACGGCTCGACATGCGAGGCGCTGATGTGGATGGCGGGGCGCTCACCACCCAGGGCGTCCGGGATCAGCGGCAGCGGCATCTCGGTGTTCAGTACGACCGTGACGGTTGAGCCGGGTTCGAGGC
Organism: Kribbella sp.; assembly: GCA_035759015.1. Classification (GTDB taxonomy): domain Bacteria; phylum Actinomycetota; class Actinomycetes; order Propionibacteriales; family Kribbellaceae; genus Kribbella. The sequence goes on along the minus strand of DASTVQ010000059.1, from coordinate 721 downwards.
AGACCGGATCGCAGGTGATGGTCAGCTGGCTCGGGCTCAGCTCCAAACCTTGGTCGGCCATGGCGATCCGGGCCGCCTCGAATGCGCGGGCCCGGGCGTCGTCCTCGGTCAAACCGGCCGGCACGATGACGAAGGCTCGGCCGGCGGCACGTGTCGCCGCGGTCGCACCGTACGAGGCTCGTTGCACATCGAAGACGGCGAGCAGCACGTAGATCAGCGGTACCAGCAGCAGGAGCGCGAGCCAGGAGAACTCCACCACTGCGCTTCCGCGTTGACCACGGCTGCGAACGCGGAGAACGCGTTGATCACGGGCGCGGGCCCGAACAACACGTTCACCACGCACGCGGGCCTGAACAACGCGCTGGTCACGACCGCGGCGAACACGTTCCTCCCGGGTACGGCGGCAGAGAACACCTGGGTCGCGGGCCCGGCCGGGCAGAGCTGTCACTCGCCGGTCTCCTCGACCGCGTGGCCCTCGACGGTGAAGGCGACGCCGGGCCCCCACAGGCCGAGGGCCGGCATGTGTGCCTCGACCACGATCCGGACCGCGGGCTGGCCGTCGACCTCGACACTCTGCGCCTCGATCGAGTCGATCAGCTCGTCACGGACCACCCCGTCGACCAGGTCTCGGGTCCGCGCCTCGCCATCGGCCGGGCCGCGATCCAGGACGGCGGCGTAGTGAGCACCCTCGGAAGCGGCCGCGGTGACGGTGTCCTTCACG
>DASTVQ010000058.1:0-9803 GCA_035759015.1 Kribbella sp. | reverse complement strand
GACGATCGCCTGCTCCGAGATGGGTGTGTCCCACACCCGCTCCGGTCCGAACTCGTCGAAGAGTCCGACCGTCGTCTTGAACACCCCGCCGGCCGCGGCGATGTCCTCCCCGAGGCACACCACCGTGGGATCGCGCCGCATCTCGCGCGCGATTCCCTCGGCGACCGCGTCGCGGTACGTCGTCACGTCCGCCATGTCGACCCCCCGTCTGCCCACACGTCGGTGAACGCCTCGGCGGGGTCGGCCGCAGGCGCGGCCTGTGCCGCGTCGACCGCGGCGGCGACGGACGAGCGGGCGCGCTCGTCCGCGCCTTCGATCGCCGCCTCCGGCGTGCCCTGGTCCAGGAGACGCCGCCGAGCCACCAGGAGCGGGTCGCGGGCCAGCCACTCCTGCACCTCCTCCGCGGGCCGGTAGGTGCCGGGGTCCGTGCGGCTGTGCCCGAAGTGCCGGTACGTCAGGGCCTCGATGACGGTGGGGCCCTGCCCGGAGCGCGCCCGGTCCACCGCCTCGGCGACGGCGTCGCGCACGGCCACCACGTCGTTCCCGTCGACGAGGACCCCCGGCATGCCATTGCCGGCGGCGCGGTCGGCCGCCGGGTTGGGCACCGAGGTCACCGAACCGATCGCGGTGTACTCCATGTACCGGTTGTTCTCGCAGACGAACAGCACCGGGAGGCGCCACACCGCGGCCAGGTTGAGGGCCTCGTGGAAGGCGCCGATGTTGGTGGCGCCGTCGCCGAAGAAGGCGACCGCCACCTGGCCGGTGCCACGCAACGAGGCCGACCACGCCGCGCCCACCGCGATCGGTAGGTGCGACCCGACGATCGCGTACGAGCCGAGCATCCCGGCGTCCGCCTTCGTCAGGTGCATCGAACCACCCTTGGCCCGGCAGAGCCCGGTCGCCTTGCTCATCAGCTCGGCCAGGCATTCCTCCGGCGTCGCGCCGCGAGCGATCGCGTGGTGGTGGCCGCGGTAGGTGGCGAACACGTAGTCGTCCGGGCGGAGTGCCGCACTGGCGCCGACCGCCACCGCCTCCTGACCGGATGCCAGGTGGGTGGTGCCCTTGACGAGCCCGGCCATGAACAGGTCGTACGCCGCCTTCTCGGTCCGCCGGATGACCGCCATCTGCTCGTACAGGTCGAGCAACCCGGTGGTGTCCACCGTCTCGGCCGCCCTTGCTGTGACTGTTTCAGGCATCGTGGTGCTTCCCGTTGAAGGTGGCTGTGTTGAGGTGGGACTGCGACTCACGCACCGTGTCGAGCTGGCCTCCAGCCGTCCAGTACTTGCGCCCGGCAACCAACAGCTCCTCGGCCGGGAACTTGGTGATGACCTCGCAGCCGGTCGCGGTGACCACAACCTCCTCCTCGATCCGCGCCGCGGACCAGCCGTCACTGGCCGGCCAGTACGTCTCGAGCGCGAAGACCATCCCCTCCTCCAGCGTCTCCGGATGGTCCAGGGAGACGAGCCGGGAGAAGATCGGCTTCTCCCAGATCGACAGCCCGACGCCGTGGCCGTACTGGAGTGCGAACGCCGCCTCCTCGTCGGCGAAGCCGAACTCCTCCGCGCGCGGCCAGACCGACACGATGTCGGCCGTGGTGGCACCCGGTTTCACCAGTGCGATCGCCTGATCCATGTACTCCCGGCAGCGGACGTATGCGTCCCGCATACCCGGCGACGCGCTGCCGACGGCGAAACAGCGGTAGTAGCAGGTCCGGTAGCCGAGGTGGCTGTGCAGGATGTCGAAGAAGGCCGGGTCGCCGGGGCGGATGATCCGGTCGCTGTACACGTGCGGGTGTGGCGAGCAGCGCTCGCCGGAGATCGCGTTCACGCCCTCGACGTACTCCGAGCCGAGGTCATAGAGCGCCTTCGCCACCAGGCCGACGCACTCGTTCTCGCGGACGCCCGGGCGGAGGAAGCCGTAGAGCTCGTCGTACGCCGCGTCGACCATCGAGCAGGCCTGGGTCAGCAACCCGATCTCGTCGGTGGTCTTGATCCGGCGCGCGTCGAGGAACACCTGCTGTCCGTCGACGACGTCGAGTCCACGCTCGCGCAGGGCGGCCAGCACCGGCATCTCGATCAGGTCGACACCGACCGGCTGATCGGCCAGGCCATGGTTCGACAGCTCGTCGGCGATCTTCGCGGCGACGTCCGCGGCGATGCCGGCGTCCGGGTTGAACGCCCCGCGCAGGGTAGAGATCCCGGCCCGGGCCCGCTTCTCGCCGTCCAGCCACGGGTTGTACAGCTGGTGATGGCGCGCCGCGGAACCGAAGTCCCAGATCACCGGTTCACCTCCCCGCGGGAGCAGGGCGAAGCGGATCAGCTTGTCCATCGCCCAGGTACCGATGTGGGTGGACGTCATGTACCGGATGTTGGAGAAGTCGAACGTCAGCAACGCGCCGAGCTCGGAGCGGTCGAGCGCCGCTCTGAGCCGCCCGAGCCGCTCGTCGCGCAGCCGGTCGAGGTCGATGCGCTGTTCCCAGTCGACCGCGTTCGGTCCATATGTGCGGATCGCCATCTGGCCGCTCCCCTCGGATCCGTCCTGCACAGGCGGAGCCGGCCCTGCTCGGCAGGGTCAGTCGTTCAGCGATGTTCAGTGTAAGTTGACAATATTGGGCTTGTGAAGGTCTAGAGTTGTGCGTTGTCAACTGACACTCTTTCCGCCGACGAATGGGAGCAGCACGTGGGTCCCGGTGCCGTACCGCCGATCGGCGAACGCCTTCGCGCCGAGCGCACCCGGCGCGGACTGAGCGTGCGCGGCCTGGCCCGGGAGATCGGGGTGTCGGCGAGCCTGATCTCCCAGATCGAGACGGAGAAGAGCCAGCCGTCCGTCAGCACCCTCTATGCGATCACCACCGCTCTCGGGATCTCGGTGGAGGATCTCTTCGACTCGTCCATCGCTGACAAGACGCTGGACGCGGAGCCGGCGGCTGCCGACGCGAGAGTGGTGGCGCTGGCCGCGGCTGGTGGGCACCTGTCGCCGACCGAGTCGGACTCCGGAGGCCGGCCGGCGGCAGGTTCGGGCTTTGGCAACCGGCCCGCGGCGCAGCGGGTGGTCGGACCGGACCGGCACCGCTCGGTCGGCCCGCTCGTCCACCCCGATGAGCGGGAGCTGCTGACGCTCGACTCAGGCGTGACGTGGGAACGGCTCGGGCAGCTGCCGCACTCACATGTCGACTTCCTCCGGATCACGTACCAACCTGGTGGGACCTCGTCCAGCACGGGCGAGCTGATGCGCCACTCCGGGACGGAGTACGGCTACCTGATCAGCGGGGAGCTCGTGCTCACGCTCGGCTTCGACGAGTACCGCCTGGCCGTCGGCGACGCCGTCTGCTTCGACTCGACGACCCCCCACGGCTACCGCAACGACGGCGACACACCGGCCGTCGGCATCTGGTTCGTCCTCGAGCGCCCCAGCTGAGCCGGCGTCTGGGCAGCCGACAGTGTCAAGCCTGGCTTGATGGCATGTACGTCCGCAACGCACACTCAAGCGCGTGCGGATAGCATCCCGAATGGACGCCAGCGGGCGGGTATGTCCGGGCGTGCGCTGCAAGACTTCCCGTCGCGTCGAGGCCTACCGGGACTCGACGGTGTGGACGTGCGAGCCTTCGCCGAGCTCGACGTCCGGCCTGTTGTCCAACGAGAGGACGCCTGTGACGCCCGCGGGCAGCTCGGTCTCGACGGTGAGCACGCCGCTCTCGGTGTGCCACTTGACCTTCACCACGCCGTGCGGAGTGTCGAGGCTGGTGTCAGCCCAGGTCAGGTCACCGCCAGGACGAGGAGCGATCAGCACCCGCGAGTAGCCCGGCTCGAGCGAGGCGATACCGCCGACCACCCGATGCATCCAGTCCGCGACCGCACCGAGCGCGTAATGGTTGAAGCTGGTCATCTCCCCGGGGTTGATAGTTCCGTCGGGCAGCATCGAGTCCCAGCGCTCCCAGACAGTCGTGGCGCCCATGGTCACGGGGTAGAGCCACGACGGGCACTCGCGCTCGAGCAGCAACCGGTAGGCGTCGTCGAGGTGGGCCGTCCGGGTCAGGGCATCGGTGACGTACGGCGTGCCCGCGAATCCTGTGGAGACCCGGTAGCCGTTCTTGGCGACCAGTTCAGCGAGCCGGTCGCCGGCCCGCTGCGCGGTGCCCTCGTCGAGAAGACCGAAGACGATCGCCAGGGCGTAGACCGTCGCACAGTCGCTCATGACGGTGGCGTCGGCGTCCACGTAATGCTGGTTGAACGCGGCACGGGTCCGCTCGGCCAGCGCCCGGAACTCCGCCGCGTCGTCGACGCGGCCGAGGAGCGCGGCAGTCTCGGCGACCATCGACGCGGACCGGAACAGGCATGCGGTCGCCACCACACCGTTGTCGGCCTTTGCCTTGAACGGATCGTCGGGCGGCGCCTGCGGGTCCAGCCAGTCGCCGAACTGGAAGCCGGTGTCCCACAGCCCCGTGGGCGACAGCAGGCCCTCGACGCGGCGGACGTGCCCGGCCATCGAGTCGTACTGCCGCTCCAGCACCGCCCGGTCCCCGTACGCCTGGTAGAGCGTCCAGGGCACCCACACCGACGCGTCGCCCCAGATCGCGGTGGTCTCCGGTTCGGGGAACTCCTCGGGGAACTTCTGGTATTTCAGCGGGTCCGGCACCACGTAGGGCACCATCTCGTCGTGGTGACGCTGCTCGAGCCCGAGGTCGACCAGCCAGTCGGAGAGGAATCCGTCGACGTCGAACAGGAACGCGGCCGACGGCGCGAAGACGGCGATGTCGCCGGTCCAGCCGAGTCGCTCGTTGCGCTGCGGGCAGTCCGTCGGCAGGTCGAGGAAGTTGCCCTTGGCACCCCACACGACGTTGCGGTGCAGCTGGTTGAGCATCGGGTCGGAGCACTCGAAGTAGCCGGTACGCCGCAGGTCTGAGTGCACGACGACCGCTTCCAGCGACTCGGCCGTCAGCTCGCCCGGCCAGCCGCTCACCTCGGCGTACCGGAAGCCGTGGAAGGTCTTGGTCGGCTCGAAGAAGTCGTCCCCACCGCTGAGCACGAACCGGTCGGTCGCCTGCGCGTCGCGCAGCGGGCGGACGCCCAGCTCGCCGTGCTCGAGCACCTCCGCGTGCCGGATGGTGATCTGCGCACCGGCCTCGCCGCGCACTGTGAACCGCAGCCAGCCGACGAGGTTCTGGCCGAAGTCGACGAGGGACTTGCCCGACGGCGACTGATGGATCTCCACCGGACGCAGCACCTCGTGGCGTGTCACCACCGGACCGACGTACGGCATGAGCCGCGCGGTGTCGAAGTCGAGCCGTTCGACACCGGACAACCCTTCGGGCGCGGTACCGGGACTGAGCCAGTCCGAGCGGCGACGGGCGTCGATGGTCTGGCCGTCGTACAGGTCGTCGGCGAGGACGTCGGACGGACCCGCGGCCCAGCTCTCGTCGCTGACCACGAGCTGCTCGTGGCCGTCGGAGAAGGTGATCTCGAGCTGGGCGATGACACCCAGCCGGTCGCCGTAGAGGGCTCGGCCGCCGAGGAAACCGAGCCGTCCGCGGTACCACCCGTTGCCCAGCGAGACGCCCAGCACCGACTGCTGGTCGAGCAGCGCCGCGACGTCGTAGGAGCGGTAGCGCAGCCGCCACTCGTAGCTGCTCCAGCCCGGACCGAGCACGTCGTCGCCGACTGGCCGACCGTTCAGGAACGCCTCGAAGACACCGAGGCTGCTGATGTGCAGCACGGCAGCCGTCACCGCGCCGTGTCCGCTGTCGAGCACCACCTCCTTGCGCAGCAGCGGCGCACTGTCGAGCTCGTGGGCGGGGGAGATCATCGCGGCGGACCAGTTCACGGGCATGGGATCCCTCTCGTCGGTTGGGGTTCGGGCTCAGCCCTTCACAGAGCCGGCGGTCATGCCGGCGACGATCTGACGCTGGAAGAACAGGAACAGCAGCAGCGGCGGGATCGTGATGAGCAAGATGTCGGCGAACAGCAGGTTGTACGACGTGTTGTACTGGCTCTGGAAGTTGAACAGTGTGAGCTGCACGGTGGCGTTCTCGTCGCCGGGCAGGAAGTACAGCGGGTTGGTGAAGTCGCTCCACACGAACACCGACTGCACCACCACGACCGTGACGATCACCGGCCGGAGCAGCGGGAACACCACCCGGAAGAACAGGCCGAGCGGCCCCGCGCCGTCGATGAGGGCCGCCTCGTCGAGCTCACGCGGGATCGTCGAGATGAAGGCCTGGAACAGCAGCACGCAGAAGGACAGGCCGAAGGCGATCTCCACCAGTATCAGGCCGTGCAGCGTCTTGAAGATCCCGAACTTCTGCATCACCCAGATGGTGGGAACGACGGCCGGCGGGATGATCAGCCCGGCGAGCATCACGAAGTTGATCAGCCCGTTCCAGCGGCTCTTGCGCCGCTGGAGAACGAACGCCACCATCGCCGCGAGGACGACCATGACCGCCACACTCACGACCGTGATGATGGTGCTGTTGATGAATGCGATGACCACGATGTAGTCGCGGGTCCGCAGCACGTCCTTGACGTTCTGGACCAACTGCCAGCTGTCGGGCCAGGAGAAGTGCAGCAGCGCGGCGTCCTGCTGGTCCTTGGCCGCCGTCAGCAGGATGAAAGCGAACGGCAGCAGGAAGACCGCGGTGAAGACGAGCAGAGCAAGGACGCTGAGCGGGTAGTTCGGCCGACGGCTCCTCATGCGTCGACTCCCTCGCGGTTGAGCCACCAGAACAGTGGCACGATGATTCCGGTGACCAGGAGGAACAGGATCACGTTGCCAGCGGTCGAGAGTCCGTAGAAGCCGGCCTGGTACTGCTTGTAGATGACCGAGGCGATGACGTCGGAGGTGAAGCCGGGACCACCTTTGGTCATCGCCCAGATCAGGTCGAACGACCGTAGGCCGCCGATGAGCGACAGGATCAGCACCGACACGGTCGCCGGCTTGGCCAGCGGAAGGACGATGTGCCAGAAGTTCCGCGCAGAGCTGGCCCCGTCGACCTTCGCCGCCTCGAAGTACTCCTGCGGTATCGACAAGATGCCGGCCATGTAGATCACTGTCGCGAGCCCGACGCCCTTCCAGACGTCCACGAGCGCGACCGACAGGAGTGCCCACTGGGGATCGGTGAGCCACCCGGGTCCGTTGATGCCGATGGCGCCGAGGGCCCCGTTGATGGCGCCTCGTGAGGGGTTCATGAGCACCGTGAAGGTGATGCCGACGCCGATCGTGCTGGCCAGCACCGGGAAGAAGGCGACGGACCGCATGAACGCCCGCCCGATGATCCGCGAGGTCAGCAGCAGCGCGAGCGCCATCCCGAGCACGGTCTTCAGCCCGCAGGTCACGACCGCGTAGATCAGGGTGTGCGTGAGGCCGGACACCAGGGCCGGTTCCTGGAAGAACTGCACGAAGTTGTCCAGGCCGATGAACTTCTGGTCGAACAACGTCCAGCGGGTGAGGCTGAAGTAGAACGACGTGAACGCCGGCACCAGGAACAGGATCGTGTAGATGACCCCGGCCGGGAGCAGGAACCAGTAGGGGTACGGGCTCTTGCGCCGACGCGGTCCGGCGGCGTTCTTGCGCACCCCCACCACGGGGACTGCCGCCTTGGTCTGCAGCGTGTTGGCCATGGCGTCTGCCTTTCCGGCCGCACCTGCCCAGACCCGCCCGCCGAACGGCGGGCCCGGGCGAGTGGGTCTGGTTACCAGCCTTCGAGCCCGAGCTGCTGGGCCTGCTTCTGGACGTCCTTGTCGTAGAGCGCCGCGCCGTCCTTGGCGGAGCGGATACCGGAGCCGACCTCGACCGTGATCTGCTCGAGCGCCGGGCCCTTGATGGGCGAGAGGAACTCCAGGGCGAGGGTGACCGCGCTCTTGTCGACGTACGTCGTGAGGTCCTTCACGGCGGTGCTCACATCGCTCGGGAGCGGGCAACTCTTGATCGGGAACGGCCCACCGACGGGAGCGATCTTCGCCTGCACGTCGCACGACTTCGAAGACGCCACGAACGCCTGGAACTTCTTCGCAGCGTCAAGCTTGGCGCCGGTCGTCGTCTTCGGGATGTAGATGCCGGACGGCTCCCACACGGTGACTCCGGCCTTGGCCGAGTCCGTGCCAGGCAGGGCGAAGAAGCCGACGTCGTTCACGTTCTTGGCGGCCACACCGAACAGCGCGGGCACGGCAAAGGTGATCATCGGGTAGTGCGCGGCCGCGCCGGTTGCCACGGCGACGAGACCGTCGTTGAACTTGGCGGAGGCGAAGTCCTTGTTGAGGTAGCCGGCCTTGTGGACGTCCTCCAGGTGCTGGAAGCCCGCTGCCGCGGCCGGTGTGGAGGCGTACTTGGCCTTGTTGCCGGTGTAGTTGTCGGCGAACGACGGGTCCGCCTCGGCGACGTTGTGGTAGTCCGCGAGCACGAGGATCTGCGACGTCCAGGTGTCACCGAAGGTCTGCTCGACCGGGGTGATGCCGGCGGCCTTGATCTTGGCGTTGTTGGCCATGAACTGGTCCCACGTCGCCGGGACCTCGAGCCCGAGCTTGGCGTAGACCTTGGTGTTGTACAGCACCCCGCCCCCGGTGGTGCTTCCCCAGGGAGAGCCGTAGAGGTTGCCACCCGCTGTCACGACCTGCTTGAAGGTGTCATCGAGGTCGTTCACCCAGCTCTCGTCCGTCACAGGTGTCAGGTTCTTCTCCGGGCTGATCGCCTGGAACAGTGAGCCGGAGTTGTACTCGAACACGTCGGCCATGTCTCCGGTGGACAGTCGCGTCTTGACCAGGTTGTCGCCGTCACCACCGCCAGGGCGGGTGTCGAGCTTGACGTCGATCGTGGGGTTGTCGGCCTCGAACGCCTTGATCAGGGCGTTCGCCGTCTTGACGTTGTTCGGATCGTTGTTGGTGAGGAACGTGAGCTGGGTCTGGCCGCCAGGGCTCTCGTCGCTGGAGCCCAGCGATCCCGCGCTGCATGCGGACAGAGCGAGGGACCCCGCGGCCAGGACCGCCGCTGCCAGGATGCCGCGGCGTGAGGAAGCGAACCTCATGAGTACCTCCCATGACTGGACCGCCGTGGCGATCGAGGGGTTTCGTGCCATGAAACGTTTCATAAAGCGATACAGAACACTAGGTGCCGGCCTTCACCGCTGTCAAGAGCCTGTTGCGGTCAGGTTTCGAATTGTGTCCAAGCGGTTCACCCATGGCGGGCATCCTTGACCGGATGCGAGGAGTTGACTTATCGTTACTTCACTTTGTAACGTTTCAAGGCTTCTTCCGCATGCGTTCCTGAGGAGCTGGGTGACCGTGAGAACCTTCGGCGAGATCGACTCCCTGCTCGAGGCGCTGGCGATCGAGGTTCCCTCGTGGGCCTATGGCAACTCCGGGACGCGGTTCAAGGTGTTCGGTTCACCTGGTACCCCACGCAACGTCGAGGAGAAGGTCGCCGACGCCGCCACCGTGCACCGCTTCACCGGCCTGGCGCCGACGGTGGCCCTGCACATCCCGTGGGACCTCGTGGACGACTTCGCCGCGCTCCGGAGGTACGCCGGGGACCTCGGCGTCGGACTCGGCACGATCAACAGCAACACGTTCCAGGACGACGACTACAAGCTGGGGAGTCTGACGCACGTCGACCCGAAGGTCCGGGCCAAGGCCGTGCAGCACAACCTCGACTGCATCGAGATCATGAACCAGACCGGTTCGCGCGACCTCAAGATCTGGTTGGCCGACGGCACCAACTACCCCGGCCAGGCCGACATGCGAGCCCGCCAGGACCGGTTGGCCGAGAGCCTGGCCGAGATCTACGCCCAGCTCGGCGACGACCAGCGGTTGGTGCTC
>DASTVQ010000057.1:0-6773 GCA_035759015.1 Kribbella sp. | reverse complement strand
AGACGACCGAGCCTCGGCAGAGACGCCCGAGCCCCGGCCGAGACCCCCGGACCGCGGCCGAGACGCACGAAGGGCGCGGATCCGAAGATCCGCGCCCTTCAAGTGGTGCGGCCGCTGTTTGCGACAACCGGGGGTGTCCCGACACCCGGTGGCCCAGCGGCCACGGCCCCTCCCACCCTGGTGAGATGTCTGATGCTCAGTCTTGTCCAAAAGTTCAGGGAAGTCCTGCTCTTCTCAGCTTTCTTCTGAAGTTCTCAGGAACCGTTCAAACGACCTGGTGGAGCCACCGCACCGGTGCACCGTCCCCGGCGTACCGGAAGGGCTCCAGCTCGTCGTCCCACGGCCGGCCCAGCAAGCGCTCGACCTCCTCGGTCAGATCGGCCTCGCCGCTGGCCGCCTTCAGCATCGCCGCCTTCAGCCGCTCCTCCGGCACCATGATGTCGCCGTGCACACCGGTGGTCGCGTGGAAGACCCCGAGCGCGGGCGTGAACGAGTACCGCTCGCCCTCGACACCGTTGCTCGGCTCCTCGGTGACCTCGAACCGGAGCTTCTGCCATCCGCGCAGGGCGGACGCCAGCTTCGCCGCGGTCCCGGCCTCGGCCTGCCACGACAGCTCGGCCCGGTACTGACCCTGGGCCGCCGGCTGCGGCGTCCAGTCCAGTTTCACGGGCACGCCGAGTATGCCGCCCGCGGCCCACTCGACATGCGGGCACAACGCTGACGGCACCGTGTGGACGTAAAGAACGCCACGAGTCGTCGCCACCGGGACCTCCTGTGCTCGAGGGGCGCCTTCCCCAGCGTTCTCGAACAACTGCCGACGATCCCGGCGGTACCAGCATCCCACCGGGCACAGCTACACCCAGCGGAACACTGCGTACATCTTGCACCACCACCCCCTCCAACACCAGCAACCTCGCCGTGTCAACTACATCACCGTCGTGTCGCGATTCTGATCAGGCAGAGGCACCCCGGGTGCTGTGCCAGCGTCGGCCCTGGCGTGCCTGACCGCGTACGCCGACGCCGAGAGCTGAGCCGGGTTTACGGGAAGCGCGAGGCGAGCGCGATGCAGGCGCCGGCGGCGGCCAGGGTGAAGAGCATCGCGATGCCGGCGAATCGGGAGGTGACTTCCTTGTCGACCTTGTCGTAGCCGACCGAGGAGCCGATGTCCTTGTAGACGTCCTTCAGCTCACCCGCGGACTCCGCGGTGTACGCCTTGCCGCCGGTGGTCTCGGCAATGCTGCGTAGCTCGGACCGGTCCGGTGGGACGCGCTGGCGGATGCCGTCCATCTCGATGAAGCCCGAGTCGGTGCCGAAGCAGATCGTGTAGATCGGGGTGTTCTTCGCCTTCGCGGCCTGGGCGCCCTCCTGCGCGGTCCGGCCGACCGTCCGCTTGCCGTCGGACAGCAGCACGATCCGGGCCGGGGCCGGGTCGTTCGGGTGCGCGGGGTCTGGCGGGACCTGGGTGAGCGCCTGCAGCGAGGTGAAGATGCCCTCACCGGTCGCGGTCGACTCGGCCAGCTCGAGTCCGTCGACCGAGCGCAGCACCGTGGCCCGGTCGGTGGTCGGCGGCACGATGATGGACGCCGTACCGGCGAAGTTGACCAGCGCGACGTTGAACTTGGCCGGCAGCGAGTTGATGAACTCCTTGGCCGACTCCTTCGCCGCCTCCAGCCGGTTCGGCTCGATGTCGGTGGCCATCATCGACAGCGACACGTCGATCGCGACCACGATGGTGGCTCGCTCCCGCGGCACCTTGACCTGGTCCTTCGGCTGCGCGAAGGCCACGATGCAGGACAGCGCGGCCAGCAACGCGAGCGCGACGGCCAGATGCCGGCGCCACTGCGGGCGGCGCGGCGCGACCCGGTCGAGCAGTGCGATGTTGGTGAAGCGGAGCGCGTACTGCGCCCGGCGGTGCTGGAGGAAGATGTACCCGGCGACGATCACCGGGATGATGAGCAGAAACCACAACCTGGCCGGAGACAGGAACTCCATCAGCGAGCCACTCCCTTCGGCGGTTGGTGCAGGCGGGGCGCGACTCGCCGGTAGGCGAGCACGAACCGCACCGTGTCGGCGACCCAGTCACGGTCGGTCCGCAAGACCAAGTGCCCCGCACCTACCCTACGCAGAGCTGCCCTGGTTCGTTCCCGCTGCGCGAGGGCGGCCACCCCGAACGCCTCCCGGACCTTGCGCCGGCGGGTGTCGATCTCCCGCACCTGGCCGGTCTCCGGATCACCGATCGTGACGACGCCGATGTTCGGCAGCTCCAGCTCCCGCGGGTCGACGATCTCCACCGCGAGGACCTGGTGCTGCGCGGTGAGCTTGCGCATCGCCCGCTCCCAGGACGGCTCGAGCCGGCTGTCGACCTCGCCGTCCTCGGGGGTGAGGAAGTCGGAGACGATCACCCGGAGTCCACGCTTGCGCTGCGTCCGGGCCATCGACTCGAGCGCCGCGGTCAGGTCGCTGCGGTGCGCCTCCTCGTCACCGCTGAACTGCTCGGCGAGCAGTGCCCGCAGCAGACCGTAGAGCGCGAGCCGCCCGGACCGCGCCGGCCAGCGCCGCAGGGCCGAGTCGCGCAGCATCAGTCCACCGAACCGGTCCCCCAGCCGGTGCGTCAGGAACCCGACCGTCGCAACGGCCGCGACGGCCAGCTCGCGCTTCTCGAGTTGCGACGTACCGAAGTTCATCGAGCCGGACAGGTCCACCAGTGCCCACGTCTCGAGCTCACGGTCCGCGATGAGGTCGCGGACGTGCGGGATCGTGGTCCGCGCGGTCACAGCCCAGTCCATCCGCCGTACGTCGTCGCCGACCTGGTACTCGCGGGCCTCGGCCAGCTCGGTGCCCGGACCGGGCAACAGGCCCAGGTGCTCTCCGTGCAGATAGCCCTCGAGACGCCGTACGACGGTCAGCTCGAGCCGCCGCAGTGCGCGTTCGGGTGCGAGTTGCGAGATCGTCATCGCAGCTCGTGGATCGGGGCGGTTGGGCACTACACGAACTCCGGGCGGCCGGTGCCGTCGGCGCCGTCGCGCCACACGGGCTGCGGCGGCGGGACGGTGGCCAGGATCCGCTCGATCACGGCCCGCGGGTCGATGTTGTCCGCGACCGCGTCGAAGGTCAGACCGAGCCGGTGACCCATCACATCCAGCGCGACAGTCTGGACGTCGCTCGGCAGCAGGTAGTCCCGGCCGTGGATCAGCGACAGCGCCCGGCCGGCCGCGATCAGGCCCAGCGTCGCGCGGGGGCTGACACCGAGCTCGATGATCGGCTCGAGGTCGGGCAGGTGGAAGTCGGACGGTGTCCGGGTCGCCATCACCAGGCGTACGGCGTACTCCGCGACCAGGTTGTGGACGAAGACCTGCTCGGCCGACCGCTGCAGCTCCAGGATCGTCTCCGGCTTGAGCACCTGCCGCGGCTCCGGCGGGTCGACGCTCATCCGGCGAAGGATCTCGAACTCCTCGTGCCCGCGCGGGTGCGGTACGTCGATCTTCACCAGGAACCGGTCACGCTGCGCCTCCGGCAGCGGGTACACGCCCTCGGACTCGATCGGGTTCTGGGTGGCGATCACGATGAACGGCTTCGGCATCGGGAAGGTCTGGCCGCCGATCGACACCTGCCGCTCGGCCATCAGCTCCAGCATCGCCGACTGCACCTTGGCCGGGGCCCGGTTCACTTCGTCGGCGAGCACGAAGTTCACGAACGTCGGGCCGAGCTCGATGTCGAACGTCTCCCGGGTCTGCCGGTAGATCCGGGTGCCGACGATGTCGGAGGGGACCAGGTCGGGGGTGAACTGGATCCGGGCGAAGGTGCCGCCGACCACTGAGGCGAAGGTGCGGACAGCGAGCGTCTTGGCGACGCCGGGAACACCCTCGAGCAGGCAGTGACCCTTGGCGAGCAGCGACACCATCAGGGTCTCGACCATGTGCTCCTGGCCCACGATCACCCGCTTGACCTCGCTGATGGCTTCGCCGATCAGCCGGGACTGCTGGGCCACCGATCCAGCCGGCACAGTGGTTTCGGTCATGCCTGTCCTTCCGGGGTCCGCGCTCGGACCTTGTCATTCCCCACTTCACGCAACACCGGTCATTCCATCAGATCCCCGGGTCCCCCGGGCGCACGGCCCACCAGGGTGCTTCCCCATCCTCCCCGCTCGATCAAGTCGGGGCACCCCACGCTGACCGGTCTCCACTTTGTGCGTCGGATCCGTACGCCGGGACCGCCGCCGTACGGATCTCGTGCACACAGCGGCTGACGGAGGTGTGTGGCGACAGTGCTACCGGGGATGTGGTGGGATTGGGGTGATGACTGCGACCGAATCACAGGCCGAGGTGCGGCCGGCGGAGACGCCGGACGACGCGCCCGCGCGGGTGATTCCGGCGGCGCTGCCGCTGCAGCCGGAGGATCCGCCGCGGGTCGGCGAGTTCTGGTTGCGTGGGCGGCTCGGGGCGAACGCGGCCGGTTATCTGTACACGGCCAGTGACGAGACCGGCCGCGACGCGGTGGTCGCGATGATGACCGAAGGCTCCGCGGACGACGCCGCAGCCCGGGAGCGGTTCGTGAACGCCGTCGACGAACTGCCGACCGAGGCCGTCCTGGCGCACAACGACTCCGATGACGACGACCTGGCCCTGTGGGCCGCGATCGGGCCGATCCGGGCCGACGACGGGACGAGCGCGGCGTCGGACGAGCGGCTGATCGCGGAGCGTCGCGGCGAGGAAGTGCTGTCCGCCGTCCTGATGGACCGGGTTCCCCAGCTCGGCCGGCTGCGCGGACCCGACTTCCGGCATTACTGGGAGAACCGGCGCCGCCCGGGCCTGTTCCGGATCTGGCCGCTGCCGTGGCCGGCCGTGCTGCGGCCGGCGTCGCGGTGGGCGCTGATCCTGGCGCTGCTGATGATGGCGGTCATCATGGCGCTGGCCGTGTTCCTGGCCTGGTTGCTGTTCCGGCATGCCCAGCCGCTGCAGCCAGAGCCGGTGATCCCGACGCCGACCGGCACGGTGACGGTGACGATCACCCCGACCACCCCGCCGCCGGGCACCGGTTCCCCGACGACCGGCACGACGCCCAGCCTGACGCCGTCCACCGGGCCGACCAGCGGGATCCCGACCGACATCCCCAGCTCGGGGGGCACGCCTGGCCAGCCGGGCGACAAGTTCTAGGACAGTAGGCGCTCGAGGTCGGGATCGCTCCATAGCTGCGCCGGCACCGGCTGCCGGACCAGCGCCGCGTCCGCGCGGATCTCGGCCGGGGTCGAGGCTGCGATCAGTACCGAGGTGACCGCGGGATGCCTGCTGGGGAAGGCGAGTGCGGCCTGCGGCAGCGAGACGCCGTACCGCTCGCAGACCGCGGAGATGCGGCGGGCTCGAATCGCTGACGGGTCGGTCGAGCTTTCGGCCTGCAGGACCTGCGGCGTCAGTACGCCGGACACGATCACCGACACTCCACTCGCCAGGCAGCGGTCCAGCAACGGAGCCGCGGACTGGTCGAGCAGCGAGTACTGCCCCGGGAGCAGCACGCAGTCGAGCTCCGCGTCGCGCACCAGTCGATCGAGCTGTCGCCAGTCCGCCGACACCGCCCCGATCGCCTTGATCGCACCGTCGCGCCGCAGCTCGTCCAACGCCGGGTACGACGCTTTGTCCTCGCCGAGCACCAGGTCGACCGCGAGCCCGAGCCGCTCGGTGCTCGCCCGCAGGGACGCCCGCGCATCGTCGCCGGCCACCTTCGTGGACACGATGAACTCACCGCGAGGCCGCCGCTGCAACGCCGTACCCAGTCGCCGTTCGGAGTCGCCGTACGACGGTGAGGTGTCGAAGAACCGGATACCGGCCTGGTACGCCGCGTCGACGGTGGCGACCGCGGCCGCGTCGCCGTCCGGGCCTGGTGACGCACCGAGATGCGAACCACCGAGCCCGAACCGCGGAAGCCGGAACCGGCTCACCGCCTGAGGCGCGAGCGCGCTACTGGGAGCGGCCATCGCACGGTCACCTCCCTGGTCGGTGGTACCTACCAGGATCCTTGGTATGCGACGTGTTCGCATCCCGGGCGCGCGGGTTTCTGTGACCGACGTCGTACAGCGTGCGCAGCTCCGCGTCGGTCAGCGCTCAATAGAGCTTCAGGTCGCCTTCGACCGCGGCGCGGACGCCGGTGCCGAGGACATACTCGCCGACCTGCACCACCTGGTGCGCGTGGGCGAGTCACTCTCGTGCTTCACCAGATCGGTCTGTTGCCCCAGGCTCCCATCGACGTTCATCGGATGTACGGCGATGTGGCCGGATCCCTTGTCGGGTTGACGATTCAGCAACCTAAGATTGCCTGCGGCATCGATGGCGCCGTCGCGGGAATGAAGACTGCCGCAGCGAGACCGAGGAGCAGCCCGGGAGATGATCACGACACCAGCGGGACGCTGATCCACGACGGGTCGCCCGCCGGCGAGCTGAACGTGACCGAGGTACCGATCGAACTGTGGCCGAGATACCGCGGGTCGACCGTGTCGACCACGAGGACCAGGTGATGACCGGCCGGCACCTCCCAACTGGTCGCCTCCAGTCTGAGGTCGATCGGCAGCGCCTTGCCCGGAGTCACACCGCGCAGAGTGAACGGTTTGTGCGAGACCAGCGAGCCGACCCCCAGCGAGTCGACGTCGTAGAGGTAGGCGAACAGCGACGTGTCCGGACCCGACGGTTTCACGGTGAGATGCAGCTTCGGTGTGCCGTTGACGACGGAGGCACTGGTCGAGACCGGACCGGACCACACTCCGGCGAACGATCTGTCCACCAACG
>DASTVQ010000056.1:0-25650 GCA_035759015.1 Kribbella sp. | reverse complement strand
CGACCGCGGCCAGCTCGACCAGCGTCACACCGTCTTCGAATCGCTCACCGAGTTCCGCAGCCACCGCGATCGCGAGGCGCGTCTTGCCGACCCCGCCCGGTCCGGTAAGCGTCACCAGCCGGTCGTCGTACAGGCAGCCTTTGACTTCCGCGATCGCGTCGTCGCGCCCGATCAGCTCCGTCAGCTGCGCCGGAAGCTTGGTACGCCGCCTGGCTGCGGCGCTTGGTCGGTTCGGCAGGTCCAGGGACGGGTCCTGCGTCAGGATCGCCTGGTGGAGTGCCGCCAGCTCGGGCCCGGGGTCGAGGCCCAGCTCGTCGGCCAGCAGCGCCCGCAGTTGCTCGTAGCTGTCGAGTGCTTCACTCTGCCGTCCGGCCCGGTAGAGCGCCTTCAGGTGCTCGGCGCGCAGCCGCTCCCGGAGCGGGTGTTCCGCCAGGAGATCCCCGAGCTCACCTACCAGCTGATTGTGCTCACCGAGCGCCAAGCGACCCTCGAAGTGATCCTCCTGCGCCGTCAACCGCTGCTCGCTCAAGCGGGCGATCGCGGTCTCGGTGAATGCCTCGTCGGCGAAATCCGCGTACGCCGGTCCGCGCCACAGCGCCAGCGCCTCCTCGAGCCGCGCGGGACCGTGCGAAAGCAGCGAGCGGAACTCGAGCGCGTCCAGCGAGTCGACATCGACCTGGATCGAGTACCCGGCCGGACCGGACACGACCAGGGACCGGCTCCCCGGCTCGGCATCCTCGAAGGCTCGGCGCAGCTGTGACACCTTGGCCGACAGCGTGCCGGCCGGATTGCCCGGAAGGTCGTCGCCCCAAAGGTCGTCGATCAGGCGGTCCGCGGGCACCGGCCGCCCCTCGTGGACCAGCAGGTCGGCCAGCAGGGCGCGCACCTTGAGACCGGGCACCGTGACGGGCTCACCGCGGTCCGTCCAGGCGGTGACCGGTCCGAGCACCCCGAAGCGCATGGCCGTCACCCTACATTTCCGGCCGTGCCTGATGGCGGGCCCTTTCGGCCCGGCTCCGGCCACCGGAAGTCGACCGGAAAGAAACCGTAAACCCGGTCCGGCAGAGTCTTCCTCATCACCACGAGGAAGGCGGCCAGAAGATGAAGCTACGACTCGCGGTCATCGTCGGGAGCACCCGAAAGGGCAGGTTCGGCCCGACGGTGGCGCAGTGGATCGCAGCTCGGGCCGGTAAGCGGGCCGATCTGGACGTTGACCTCATCGACCTGGCCGATACCGACTTGCCGGCGACCCTGACCGACGCCGACGAGCCGCCCCCTGCCCCGGTGGCGGCGCTGGCACCCCGGCTGGCTGCCGCCGATGCCTTCACGGTGGTGACGCCGGAGTACAACAGCAGTTTCCCGGCACCGCTCAAGACCGCAATCGACTGGTACTACGAGGAGTGGCACGCCAAGCCGGTCGCGGTCGTCTCGTACGGACGGGAGACCGGTGGCCTGTACGCCGCGGCCCAGCTCCGGCAGGTGTTCACCGAGCTCCACGCCGTGGCCATCCGCGCCACCGTCTCCCTGCCCTGCTACTGGGAGCAGTTCGCCGCCGACGGCAGCTGGCCCCGCCCGACTGCCGGCTACGACGCCTCGGTCAAGACCATGCTCGACCAGCTCAGCTGGTGGGGCCACGCGCTGCGGGATGCGCGCACCCAACGTCCGTACCCGCCCTGAAGTTCACTCACTGAAAGGTAAGAACCATGAGGAAGCTGATCGAGTCCACGTTCATGACCCTGGACGGCGTCGTCTCCGAGCCCCAGAACTGGAGCGCCCCGTACTGGGACGAGGATCACAACGCTTACGCCGCCGGCCTGATGACCGACGCCGACGCCCTGGTGCTCGGCCGCGCCACCTACGAAGGCTTCGCCCAGGCGTGGCCGACCCGGTCCGGCGACTGGTACACCGACAAGATCAACGCGATGCCCAAGTACGTCGCGTCGAGGACACTGACCGAGCTCACGTGGAACTCCACCGTGCTCGAGGGCGACGCCGCCGAGGCCGTGGCGAAGCTGAAGGCGGCGGACGGCGGGCACCTGCTGAAGTTCGGTACCGGCTCCTTCTCCAAGACCCTGCTCGAGCACAAGCTGGTCGACGAGTACCACCTCTGGATCTTCCCGGTCGTGGCCGGCAGGGGCGACCGTCTATTCGACGGAATCGACCTGACCCACCTGCAGTTGCTGGACGCAACCACCTTCAAGTCCGGCATCGTCGTCCACAAGCTCACCACCAAGGACTGAACCATCCCTTGCGTCCGAAGAACCTGAGGCGGGCCTCACGGTTCTTCGGACGCAGTCGGGTGGCTAGAGCCGCGATCGGAAGGCGGCGTCGTGACGGTCGGCCACCGGGTCGTCGAGCCGGCCCACGAAGACCGCGACCAACTGACCGCTCTCCTGCCGCAACTGCCGCCAGGCCTGGAGATTGGGGTGGTCATAGTCGAGGCACGCCTCGGCTGGTTCGAGCAGCGCGATGGCACTGGCCAGGTCTGCGTCGCTCAGCTGATAGGTCGCCGTACCAGCTGTGTGGCCGCAGATCGTGGCCAGCACGACGGCCGGCAGGAGATGGTCGTTCACGTTCACGACGGGGAAGGCCGTATCGTCGCCCCTCGACAGTCCGAGCCCGTACGCCGTGGGGCGCGTCCACCCCGGGATCGCCTCCTCCAGAGCGGCGAGCGCGGCCGCGATGTCCTCCTTGGTGGACCAGCGCTTGTTCTCCACCAGTTCATAGAGGTGGCCGTCGGGGGCCCTGAAGTGGAGGTAGCGCTGGGTCGCGCTCTCGGCGATCTCGTCATCGGTCTCGACACCGGCCGCCCTCAGCTCGTCCGCGGCCTGCGCAATGTCCTCGACGAGGAAGCCGATCGTGCGTTCGGAGTCGTCGGGCCCGTCGGGCGAGGTGACGGCGAAGGTCGAGCCGTCGGGCAGCGCGAACACCTCGGCGTCCATCCCGGTGGTCCTCAGCGGGGTCAGCCCGAGCACGTCCCGGACGAACGCCCCGGTCTCCGACCGCGCCGATGTCCTGGTACCTACGAAGGTGATTCCTTTGATCTGCATCGCTCCAGACCTTAAGCCAGGACGACGAGGGCCCCGACCGGCGGCCCGGTGGAAGCGGGCCGCCGATGCGATCCGGCGGTGTTACGGGGCGATGTTCTGGTTCAGGTGGAACAGGTTGCCCGGGTCGTACCGTCGCTTGATGTCGACCAGGCGTTCGTAGTTCTCCTTGTAGTTGTCCCTGATCCGGCTCTGGTCGTCGTCGGCCATGAAGTTGACGTACCCGCCGGACTCCGAGAGCGGGGAGACGGCGTCGTAGTAGTTCCGGACCCAGGCGATGTTCGCCTCGTTGTCGGCCGCATCGGGCCACGCGCCCACGATCACCGTGGCGAAGTTCGCGTCCCGGTAGGCGAAGGCGCTGGCGCCTGGCGCCACCTGGTGACAGGCGCCGTCGATCGGGTATATGTGCACGGTCGAGTTGACCGCCGGCAGGGCGGACGCGTGCCGCAGGTGCGCCTGGATCGCCTCGTCGGTGAGTTCCTTGACGAAGTTGGCCTTCCAGTAGTGCTGCAACCCGGGCGGCACGAGGTCGTCGAAGGCGCTGTTCAACGCCGGGTAGGGCATCGGTCCGACCATCTCCGCGACGGGACGAGCCAGTTCACGGAAGCGGGCAATCTGCTGCTCGCCCTGCTCCATCGGCCCGCTCCAGCAACCGACGATCAAGACGAAGGGCTCGCCATGGCGCTCCTGCGGGATGAACGGCAGCGGCGGCGCGATCTGGAAGGCCGGGAAGCCGCCCAGCTCGAGCGGCGCGTCGCGGAGAATCTCCTGGAAGCCGGCCAGCACGCTCGGGGCATCGGACAGCTCGAACACGATCGGCCCACCGTACACGTCCTTGACGGGCGCCAGGTGGAACTGCATCGAGGTCACCACGCCGAAGTTGCCGCCCCCGCCACGTAACGCCCAGAACAGGTCGTCGTGCTCCTTCTCGCTGGCGATCAGGAACTGGCCGTCGGCTGTGACCACGTCCGCCGAGATGAGGTTGTCGCACGAGAGTCCGAGGCCGCGAGCGAGGTAGCCGATCCCGCCGCCCAGGGTCAGCCCACCGACGCCGGTGGTCGAGACGATGCCGCCCGTGGTGGCGAGACCGAAGGCGTGCGTGGCGGCGTTGAAGTCGCCCCAGGTGGTTCCGCCACCGGCGCGCGCCGTCTGCGAGGCCGGGTCCACCCGGACATCGCGCATACCGCTCAGATCGACGACCACGCCGTCGTCACAGGTCCCGAATCCGGGCACGCTGTGCGCTCCGCCCCTCACCGCCAGGTCGAGCTCGTTCGTAGCGGCGAAGCCGACCGTCGCCATCACGTCACCCGCGTTCACGCACTGCACGACCACGCGTGGCTGCTTGTCGATCATGGCGTTGTAGACCCTGCGTGCTTCTTCGTACCCCTCATCGGCCGGGGTGTAGACCGGTCCCCGGACGCGCTGTCGTAGCTCCTCGATCGTGTACTGACCCATGGCTCCTCCTCGGCCGTTCGGGCGTCACGCATGCCGACCGACGACCAGCTCGCCGATCCAGACCGGCCACCGCCAGAGGATGGGGAACAGCGCTAGAACAATTCACCCCAGGGATCGCGTTGCCATACCGCCCGGACGGCTGCCAGACCTCCCCCACAGCAGCCCCACTCCAGGCAGACTCCCGCTGTGGCAGGCGATAGTCAATGGCCGCCGCCCTGGTCAGTGCTTCCGCAGCGACTTGAGCAGCGGTGCCTGCACCTGCTCCAGGCCGCAGCCTGGCCTGGGGTCAGCGCCGCCTCCCAGGCTGATCGTGCTTGTCAGGAGGGTCGACAGCCGGGCGCCTTCGCCAGCGCCACCTCCGCCTGCGCGAAGGCGTTGAGGTTCCTCGGCGCACTGGCCCAGGCCGCGATCCACAGGTTCTGTGCGTGCTCAGAGCCGAAATCACCTGCGGCGTGAGCGGCCATCTTGGCCAGATGACTAGCCCAGTCCCCGGACGCCGCGCGCCCGGCAGCGCTCGCCGCGTCCACGGCGGCCAGCCGTTGCCTGCACGCGACCGAGGCCTGACCTGTGAACTTCGCGCAACCGCCATCGGCCCTGGCCTGACCGTTCGTCGCGGCGCCGAGTCGCGCGATGTCCGCCGGGCCCGCGAGCCGGGTCCGCTTCCAGATCGCCTTCGTGGTGGCCTCGGAGTTCTTGCCGGCCAGGAGATCCGTGCGCGCCTGCACGTGCTCGCGCCAGTGACCGGCCGCGACGCGAGCGGCAACCACCACTGCCTCGGTGGTAGCGATCTCCTGAGCACAGGCGTTGGCAGCTGCGGCCAGCGCGGCGCTCTGCGGTCGCCCCGTGGGCTGCTGTGCCGTCGCCGTCGGTGAAGTGGCGGCCGACGGTGACACGCTCGCCGTCGGCCCGCTGCCCCCGGTCGCGTCGACGGTGCCCGAGGCTGCCGGCTGGGGCTCGGCTCCGGACCCGCCACTATCGCCGACCTGCCCGATCGCTATGGCGACGGCGACGACCAGGCCGAGCAGACCGACGGCGAGGACCAGGAACGGCCCCCTTCGCCGTGGCATTGCCCGCTTCGCTCGTGACATCTCGCCAGCCCCCGCCAGATCGACCTGCCTAGGCAAGATGCTGCCAGGCCACCTGGGATATGGCGATGACTCGGACTCGCAAACCAATTTGGCTAGAGTTCAACTCTAATGAAGTCGCCTAGCTGCGCTGCGTGAACAGGGCGGCGTACCGCTCGAGGTACAACGGCCAGCCCTGGTCGTGGCCGACCCCCTCGGCGACTGCCTGCCAGCCGGGACCGTGCCGGTCGATGTTCCGATGCTCCAGCTCCACCCGGGTTCGATCGGTCGTCTCGGCGATGAACCGAACCTCGACCTCGCTCGCATTCTCAGGCTCTGTCTCGAGCTGCCACGTCGGGCCGATGTCCCAGCTGAATACCACGCGCCGTGGCGGCTCGAATGCCAGGACCCGTGCCCAGCGGCACTCGCTACCGTCGGTGCCGCGGTCGTAGATGTGGCCACCCACGCGGGGCTCGAACACCGTCTCGGCGATGGGGACGGCGAGCAGGTTGTGCTCAGGTGGCTTGAAATCTCCGAGCCGCTCTGTGAACACGGCGAAGGCCTTGTCCAGTGGTGCCTCGACCACGATTTGCCTGCGCACGACCGCGGCTGCTGTCTGTGTCATGACGACTCCTCTGACTGTTGCTCGACTCGGGGTTGTTCCACGGCGTCTCCGTAGCTGGCCAGCGCACGACTCCAGAAGGCGTCGAGCTGGTCCCGGAGAGCGGCGACGGCGGTGGGATTCAGGCGGTAGATCCGCCGAGTGCCGGCAGCCCGCTCCGTCACGAGACCCGCGTCCTTGAGCACCTTCAGTGCCTGACTCACCGCTGGGCGGCTCACGGGTAGCTCGGCAGCGAGCTCACCCACCGCGTGGGGCCGTTCGGCTAGGCATTCGACGATGGCGCGCCTGGTGGGATCACCGAGCGCCGTCCACCCATCGGCCTGTTGGTAAGCAACCATGAACCGTAAGCATTCTCTTACTAAACCCATCTGTCAAGGCCTGTGACGCTCAAGCCTCGCCACGGGCGGGCCCTTCCGCAGGCGCCGTCCGTCTTGGTGGTGCGACCGTCGCAAAGTGGCCCTGACCAACCAGGGGCCCTTGCAGATACCCCGAAATGGCTAGCAGCATCGTCATATCGACGATGGCGATCGGGGGAAGGGCATGGCCACCTACGAGTACAAGTTCGTTCGACTTGGAGAGGGCCGCAGTTCGGCGATTCTCGGTGTCGCCGATTCGGCTCGGAAGCCGGAGGCCTATCAGGCTGCCGTGCATGATCACGCGCAGGAGGGCTGGCGACTGGTGCAGATCTTCGCCCCAGGTGTGGCTGCATTCGGCGCCGCGAAGTACTACGAGCTGATCTTTGAGCGGGAGCGTGCGGCCGCAGGGACGTCGCCATAGGGGCCAACAGCCCAGGCGTTCGCGAGAGTGCCGTGTCCGCTCGTTCGAGCGCAGCGCGGCGGCGGTCGCCGCAACGGTCAGGAGATCGCAGCCTTCACCAGCTCGACGACCTTCTTCTCCACCACGGGGCTCCACTTTTGGAGCGCGTACGACACCGGCCACAGGTCCCCGTCGTCGAGGTTGGCCGCGTCCTGGAATCCCAGGGTCGAGTACCGGTAGCTGAACTTGCCCGAGTCCTGGAAGAAGACGACGACCTTGCCGTCCGCGTTCGCGTAGGCGGGCATTCCGTACCAGGTCTTCGGCGACAGCTCCGGGGCGTTGGCGGTCACCGTCATATGCACGCGCTCGGCGAGCGCACGATCCTGCGGCGCCATCTCCGCGATCTTGTCGAGGACCGCCTGCAGCCCGTCGGCCTTCTTGGCACCCTTCTTCCCCTCGGCGCGCATCTCGGCGGCGCGCTCCTTCATCGCGGCACGCTCCTCGGCGCTGAAGCCGTCGGACTCGTTCTTGGAAGTCTTCGTTGCCATTCTCGGGCTGCCTTTCGATGCTCAAGGCTCGGCGGGATACCGGCCATCTGAAGGAAGGCTAGGCCCCACGACACCCTGGCGCTTCTCGATTCCTGATCGAATCGGGGCTCTGACCAGAGTTCCTCCAATGGAAGCCGTTCCCGGACCGGCTAGAGCGATGCTCTAGCAGTCTGGGGGCGCTTGGCGATCACGGAGAAGCCGAGTCCGGCCACGGCGGCGGCCACCAGGAAGCCGGCTCCGCGGCCGAGCCCGGCCGCAACCAGGCCGAATGTCGCGGGGCCGAGTCCGAGAGCCACGTCCAGACTCATACTGACCGTCCCCATCACGGCGCCCCGCTCACCCGCGGGCACGTCCTGCAGAGCGAGCATCATGATGGCCGGTGTGGCCAGTGCTACACCAACCGCCAAGGCCACCGTGCCGACGACCAAGCCCGGTGCCGCACGCCAGCAGCCGATGATCACCAGGCCTCCGGTGGCGCACGCCGTCGCGAGCCGGATGGAGAGCACCGCGCCCAGGCGGTCCGGGAGCCCCGCACCGACGCTGCGGATGAGGATCACGATCGCCGCGAAGACGAAGATCACGGGCCCCGATCCAGACAGACCCAGGTCGACCGCGTACAGCGGAACGAAGGCGAGGAAGCCCGCCATCCCCCAGATCACCGTCAGCAGGAGGATCGCGGGCAGAACGCCGGCCGGATGAATCAGGCGTACCCGGCTGGGCTGCGCCGGTCCCTCCCCGGGCTCCCGGGTGTCGCCCACCCGCAATGAGAGCGCGACAGCCGTGGCCGCTGCACCCGCGGCTGCAAGCCAGACGGCGGTGAAGCCCAGCGCGCCGACGATCGCCTCACCACTCGGAGGACCGAGCGCGAGCCCGACGTACAGCGACAGTGAGAACAAGCTGATCGCCTCACCGCGCCGTTCGGCCGGCGCCAGATCGCTCATCGCGGTGACGGCTCCGACGAAGAAGAAGGCCTCGCCGACCCCGGTGAGCAGCCGCATGGCGATCAGCAGGCCGACTGTGCTCGCGATGCTGTAGGCACCAACCGACGCACCGAAGAGCAGAGCGCCGGCTACCATCAGCAGCGACCTGCCGTGGTGGTCGGCGAGCCGCCCGGCCCATGGCCGCAGCAGCAGGGCGGACACGCTGAAGGCGCCGACGACCATCCCGACGGCGACATCACCGCCACTGAGCGGGCCCTCGACGTACAGGGGCACGGTCGGCACCAACAGGCCGTCCGCGAAGAAGTAGGCCAGGGCTGCCAGGCCGAGACCGACGAACCTCGCGGTGACCAGGCGGGGTCGGCCGCCCACCGATGTTGTGCTGGTCATGTCTGCCTCCAGGTCCGAACCGGCCGTTCGAGGCTCACAATGGCCGTACGGGGCGTGCCGGGGCATCGGTAGGTCTGCCCATCTCGGACCACCACCGCGAACCCGTCGTCGGCCGCCCGGGGAGGAGCTCCGATGCCGCGCGAGGACGTTCGACTGGCCGATCTGCTCTGCGCGCTGTCGATCACGCTCGATCTCGCCATGGCCCAGGCGCCGGAGAAGTCGATCCGCTCCTGCCTCATCGCAACCGGGTTGGCGCGGCACCTGAACCTGTCCGACCCCGAGGTGCGTGACGTGTACTACGCGACGTTGCTGCGCCACCTCGGCTGCACCGCCACGACGCACGAGGAGGCCTACCTCGGCGGCCCCGACGCCGGCGCCCTGCGACCACTCATCGAACGCACCGACAGCGCGAACCGGCACGAGTCGCTCGCACTGTTCGCACAGCTCGGCCACGGCACGGGCATCCGGCGACTCCAGTACGTCGGGCGCACGGTGCGAGCCGGAGCTGCCGGGGAGGCGCGGCTGTTACGAGCGGTGTGCGAGGTCGGGTCGATGCTGGCCGAGCGGCTCGGCCTGGGCCCAGGCGTCAGCATGGCCATCTACCAGAGCTTGGAGCGTTGGGACGGTGGTGGTGCGCCGAAAGGACTGACCGGGGCGAAGACCGCGGTGGCGCCTCGCATTGCCGAAGTGGCAACCCAGGCGGTGATCTTCGACAAGCTGGGTGGGCCCGACACCGCGAGCCAGATGCTCCGCCGCCGGGCGGGCAGCTGGCTCGACCCGGGTGTGGTCGCCGCGTTCGAGCAGGTCGGCCCGGCTCTCCTCGACGAGCTGGGCACCATCGACGTGTGGCAGGCCGCGCTCGACGCGGAACCACAGCCGCAGTGCCGGATCCCGCTCAATGGGCTCGATGAGCTGGCCAGGACGTTCGCGCATTTCGTCGACCTCAAGTCGCCGTACCTCTTCGGACATTCGACCGGGGTCGCGGCGCTGGCCGAGGAGGCGGCTCGTCTGCTCGGGGTCAGTGAGGACGACCGGGCGACGCTGCGGCGGGCCGCGCTGTTCCACGACCTCGGGCGAGTCACGGTGTCCACCGGGGTCTGGGAGCGGCCGGGCCCGCTTCGCCGAGGCGAGTGGGAACAGGTCCGCCTGCATCCGTACCACACCGAGCGGATCCTGACTCGATCAGCGGTCCTCGAGCCGATCGGGCGGCTGGCCGGGCTGCATCACGAGCGGCAGGACGGCAGCGGCTACCCCCGGCAGACGAAGGGGTCCGACGTGCCACTGACGGCTCGTATCCTCGCGGCCGCCGATGTCTACCAGGCAATGACTCAGGAGCGGCCGCACCGACCCGCGTTCCCGGCGGACTCTGCCGCGAGGGCGGTTTCGGCAGTAGCAGCAGCCGGACAGCTGGACGCCGACTGCGCCCGGGCGGTGCTGAAGGCGGCCGGGCAGCAGGTGCCGGGCCGCACGACCTGGCCGGCCGGCCTGAGCGAGCGGGAGGTCGAGGTGCTCCGCCTCCTCGCCCGCGGGCGGTCGAACCCCGAGATCGCCCGCGAGCTGGTGGTGTCACGCCGGACAGCCGAGCACCACGTGCAGCACATCTACACGAAGATCGGCGTCTCCACTCGCGCCGCCGCCGCCCTGTTCGCGATGCAGCACGGCCTCTTCACGCCGTGAGCGGTCCGATCCAGTCGCGTCGGGTGGCCTCCATCGCGAGCTGAAAGCGGCTCTGCGCGCCCACGTGCTGGGTCAGCTTGGTTCGACTCCGTGTGCGCCTGCGGTGCGGCCTACGGCGGGCGGTGGTGGTTGCCGACAAGAGCCGGACGGTCCACGCGGACGCCGCCGGCCGCTTCGAGCTGAGGCTTGCCGCAGGCAACTACCAGCTCGAGCTGTCGCGATTCGACAGCCGAGCTCGACCGCGGTCCGGGTCGACGCCGACCGCCTGATCGACGTATGGCTGGATCCTGACCGGACAAGGTGGGGCACGATCTCCGGGCAGGTGGTCTACGGTCCCACGGGTTCGACGTCAATGGTGCGGTGGAGGTGCGCCAGCGCGGAAGCATCCGGACGGCCGCGGGGTGCTTCCGGCCGGTTGGGCCTACCGGCACTATGGATGCATGGGCAGGAGTCGCGGGGCGTGGTGTGCCGGACTGGTCGTGCTCGGGTTGACCGCGGCCGCCGCCTGTACGTCAAGCACCTCTGCGCCCACGCCCAGTCCGACTTTCAACACTGCGTCGCCGTCCCCGCCGCCATCGTCCACGACAACGCAGCCGTCGCCACCTGGTCCGCCATCGCCAGCTCCATCGCAGGCGACCGCTACTCCCCCGCATCCGGTCTCGCTGCAGGCGCTGATGACCAAGAAGTACGAAGGACGCGATCTGCGGCTCGACCGGGTTCTCGCTCGGAACAGCGCGTACACGCGGTACTTCGTCACCTACGCGAGCGGCTCGCTGCGGATCTCGGGGATCCTCAACGTGCCGACGGGCGCAGGGCCTTTCCCTGTGCTCGTGCTGAACCACGGATACATCGATCCGGCGATCTATACCAACGGGCGCGGCCTCGCCCGGGAGCAGGACTACCTCGCTCGGCGCGGGTACGTCGTACTGCACACCGACTATCGCAATCACGCGCAGTCGTCCGACGATCCGCGAGCCGATCTCGACCTGCGGCTGGGCTACACCGAGGACGTCATCAACGCCGTACTGGCCGTCAAGCAGTCGCGCTTGCCGTACATCGATGCTCAGCGGATCGGGTTGCTCGGACGTTCGATGGGCGGCGGCATCACCTACAACGTCATCGTGGCGCAGCCCGGCCTGGTGGACGCCGCCGTGGTCTTCGCCCCGGTCAGCTCGGACGCCGCCGACAACTTCAACCGCTGGATCCGGAACGACTCCGGCCGGCGCGGGATGGCTGCCGCGATCATCCGCGCCTACGGCGCTCCGGAGACCAACCCCGGGTTCTGGCGGAACCTGTCGGCGGTGAACTTCTTCGACCGGGTGACCGAGCCGATCCTGATCCACCACGGCACGGCGGACGACACGTGCCCGATCGCGTGGTCGCGCGAAACCCTTGCTGCGTTGAAGAAGGCCGGTAAGGACGCCACGATGTACACCTACCCGGGCGAACACCACGCCTTCGGCCCGGACTGGCCCACCTCCATGGCCCGAACCGTCGCCTTCTTCAGGCAACACCTGAAGAAGTAGGCACGACCAGTTCATCCCGGATTGGTAGATCAGGAGGCTGCGGGTGTCGCGGGTGCTGGGAGTCGACGCCTGCAAGGCCGGCTGGGTCGGCGTACTGCTCGATGGCGACAAGCCTCGAGCCATGGTCGCGGGCACGATCCGAGAGTTGCTGACGAAGGCCGAGCAGGGCGGTCCGCCGGAGGTGACAGCGATTGATATTCCGATCGGTTTGCCGGACAACTGCCTGCGTAATGCGGACGTGATGGCCAGGCACGCGATCGGATCTCTCGCATCGTCGGTCTTCATCATGCCGGTCAGAGCCGCCTTGCTGGCGGATAGTCACCAGGAAGCCGTCGCTGTGAACCGCCGCCTGACCGGGCAAGGAGTTTCGATCCAGGCCTATGGACTACGTTCCAGGCTGTTCGAGGTCGAGTCCTGGGTCCGTCGATCCCATGGGCGCGTCGTCGAGGTTCATCCCGAGGTCAGTTTCGCGATCCTGGCCGGCGCACCACTCACCGTGCGAAAGTCCACCTGGGCCGGAGCCGAACGGAGACGGACTTTGCTCGAGGCTGCCGGCATCCGGCTCAGTGGTGAGCTTGGGCTGGCTGGCCTCGCCGTAGGCGTCGACGATGTTCTCGATGCCGCGATAGCCGCCTGGTCGGCCCACCGCGTCCTTACCGGCGACGCCCTCTCGTTACCTGATCCGCCGCAGACGTTCAGCGACGGCTGGCCCTGTGCCATCTGGGCCTGACACCCCTGGCCAGCTCGGCGAAACCGGGCGGGCGACTGCTCGGGGTGTGTCGCACGTCGACGCCTGGGGCCGCACCCGAACGAGCATCAGCGTCAAGCCGTGATGACACCCGAGAACCGACAGCGGATTCAGCGGGACTGGCTGCGATCGGGCCGTAACCGTCCAGCGCGTCGAGCTGCTCGCCGGCCGCGCCCAGGACGCCTTTCGGCGCGTCGACGGTGGCTCCGACTTGACTAGAGTTTACCTCTAGTGGATTCTGGCTATAGCGTCACTCTAGTGAAGTCCGCCGCCTGGCACTTCCGGGCGGCCACTCCAAGGCCTGGCGCGGCCTCGCCGGCTCGACCCCGTCGCACCACTGGATGCATCTCAGGAAGGTTGCCATGACCAACTCCCCCATCCCGAGCCTCGTCGCGGCTCATGGATAAGACCTCAGCCAGTCTCGACGACGTACAGGGCCCCGCGAGAGCGGCCGACGACGAGCAGCACCTCGCTGTGCAGCGCAACACGCAACGCACGCAGGAGGCACGCTCGGCTCGTGACGAGGCCGCTGCCGCGGGGACCTTGGCGTGGGACCCCTTCGATCCAGCCTGGATGGCCGATCCCTACTCGGTCTACGCCCGGTTGCGCGAGACCAGCCCCGTCCATCGCAGCCCGCTGGGATTCTGGGTCTTCACCCGCCATGCGGACTGCCTGTCGATCCTCCGTGACCGAGGTGTCAGCAGCGACACCCGTAACCGCGACAAACTCCTCACCACAGGCCGAGACTCGGACACCGCCACGCCTGTCGACCCGTCGCGGCCGCGGTCCACTCTCGATGAAGCGCTCGACGAGCTGATCCCGTTCATCTTCCGCGACCCGCCCGACCACACCCGGCTGCGAGGACTGGTGCAGAAGGCCTTCACGCCGCGAGTGATCCAGGGATTGCAGCCGCGGATCGAGCAGATCTGCGCCGAGCTTCTCGACGCTGCCCTGGAGCGACGGGAGATCGATCTCGTCGCCGACTACGCCTACCCGCTGCCCGTACGGATCATCAGCGAGATCCTCGGCGTACCACCCGAGGACCGGACCCGGTTCCAGCAATGGTCCGATGCCCTGACCCACGGACTCGACCCCGAGTTCCTGCTGTCGCCCGAGGCGATCACACAACGTACGGCCGGGATGCTGTCGTTCGTCCAGTACTTCGCCGACCTCATCTCCCAGCGTCGCGCCAACCCCGGCGACGACCTGATCACCCGCCTCATCCAGGCCGAGGAGCACGGTGACGTCCTCAGTCCCATGGAGCTGATCGCAACCTGCCTCCTGCTGCTGGTGGCCGGCCACGAGACGACGGTGAGCCTGATCTCGGGCGGCGCGTTGGCCCTCATCGAGCACCCCGACCAGCTGGCGCGGTTCCGTGACGATCCAGGTGTCGCGGCGAGCGGCATCGAGGAGATGCTGCGCTTCGTGTCCCCGGTACAGCTGACCACTCGGATAGCCACGCAGACGATGCGGTTCGGTGATTTCGTTGTCGAGGAGGGCGACGCCTGCATGCTGCTCATCGGCTCGGCCAACCGCGACCCCGACGTGTTCACCGCGCCCGACACCTTCGACGTCGGCCGGGCCGACAACCCACACCTCGGCTTCGGTCTCGGCATCCACCACTGCCTCGGCGCACCGCTCGCCAGGCTCGAGTCCCGGATAGCACTCAGCGCCCTGGTCCGCCGGGTCGGCCGGTGGGAACGCACCACCCACGAGCTCGCGTACAAGGACAACATCGCCCTGCGAGGCCTGGCGAGCCTACCGGTCGACTTGACGCCCGCATGAGCCAATCGCCCACCGCCCACAGCCCCCTGCACCCCTAAGCAAGGACCCCACCCCCCGTCGTCATCAAGCCGCCACCAGCCTCCCCTCCCACGATCGGTCCGAATACGGCCCCTTCCCTTCCACGATCGGTCCGAATACGGCTTAGATACCGGCCTTATTCGGACCGATCGCAGCCTTGCTCTGGGCGGGCGGGAGGCTCAGGGAGGTACAGGTCGTCCATCAAGGCCCCGAGCCTCGGCCGGCCAGTAGGCGGACTGGTTCCCCGGGTGCGTTGTGCCTGGCTGGATGTCCGGCGTCCTCGAATGTCCGGCAGTCCTCGAATCGGGTCCTGCGCCCGCCTGGTTCGACGGCATCACCTCGGCCAGATGCAACCGCTGCGGAATCGAGGCGTCCAGCGGAATCGGGCAGCTCAGGCTCACGATGCGGGCAGTGGGCCAGCACAGGTATCTAGGTGACGGCCTTGGCGTAGCGCTCGCCCAGGACGCGGAGGTGGTCGACCAGGCCGGGCGGCTCCGTGACGCGGAAGTCAAGGCCGAGCATGCCGATGTAGACCGCGATGACCTCGAGGCTGTCCGCGCCGGTCACCAGCACCGAGGTGGACTCGTCGACCGACTCGACGACTCCGACGGCTGCGTGGATCCGCGACAGCACCTCCTCCGCCGGTGCGAAGACGGTGATGCGCGCATGCACCTTCCACCCGGTCGTCGCCACGTCGCGCAGGACGAAGCTCGTGTAATCCTCACCCGGCAGGGGCTGCGGTGTGAAGCGACGCCCGGTCGGCATCCGCAAGTCGATCCAGTCGACCCGGTACGAACGCCAGTCGCCGGACTGCGGATCCCGTCCGACGAGGTACCAGTGGCGCACCCAGCTAACCAGCCGGTACGGCTCGACGACGAGGGGAAAACCCGGCTCGGTCGGTGCCGCCGACGGATCCGGCACGTCGTACGAGAATCGCACCTGGTGGTGATCCCGGATCGCAGTCGCGAGCGCCGTGAGTACGGTCGGGTCGACGATGGGGTCCGGGACGTTGCTGCCGGTGTTGTCAGGCCCCTTTGACGTCGCCGAATGTATTGCGGTCACTTGGCGCCGCAGGCGATGCGGCAACACCTGCTCGAGCTTGGCGAGCGCCCGGGCACTACTCTCCTCGATGCCGCTGACACCTGTGCCCGTGCGGAGCCCGATCGCGACCGCCACGGCCTCCTCATCGTCGAGCAGGAGCGGCGGCAGCTTCGCTCCGACCCCGAGCTGGTAGTAACCAGAGGAGCCGCGAACGGCATCCACGGGATACCCCAACTCGCGAAGCCGGTCGATGTCGTTGCGGATGGTCCGGGTGCTGACCTCCAGCCGCTCGGCCAGCTCGGACCCGGGCCAGGCCGGTCGGGACTGCATCAGGGCCAGCAGGGCGAGCAGTCGGGACGAGGTTTCACGCATGCCGAGAATTCTTGCACATTTAGGAACTTCTCGTTCCTAAATGGGATCTACAGTCGAGCCATGACCGAGAACAAGAGCACCGCCGCAGAGATCCACCCCTTCCATGTCGCCATTGCCCAGGCTGACCTTGACGACCTCAACGACCGTCTGTCCCGTACCCGCCTGCCGCAGCCGGCGCCCGGGGACGACTGGGACTACGGCGTACCGAACCACTACCTGCGCGAGATGGTCGAGCGCTGGCGTACCGGCTTCGACTGGCGGGCGCAGGAGGCTCGGATGAACGAGTTCCCGCACTACCTGACCGAGATCGACGGCCAGACGGTTCACTTCATCCACGTGCCGTCCGCGGAGCCGGACGCCACTCCGCTCCTGCTCACGCACACGTACCCGGGATCTTTCGTCGACTTCCTCGACATGATCGGGCCACTCACCGACCCGGTCGCCCACGGCCGCGAGGCATCGGACGCCTTCTCGGTGGTGGTTCCCTCGATCCCGGGCTTCGGGTTCAGCACGCCGCTGGTGGGGCGCGGCTGGACGATGGCCCGGGTCGCTCGGACCTTCGACACCCTGATGCGCCGGCTGGGCTACGACAGCTACGGGACGCACGGCAGCGACGCCGGGGCGATGATCGCTCGCGAGCTCGGGCTGCTGAACCCGGAGGGCTTCCTCGGGCTGCATGTCCTGCAGCTGTTCTCGTTCCCCTCGGGCGATCCGACCGAGTTCGAGAAGCTGGAGCCAAAGGACTACGCCGCTCTCGAGCACCTGAAGTGGTTCCAGTCGGTCGGCGGCTACAACGCCATCAACTCGACGCGTCCGCAGACCGTTGCCGTCGGCATCTCCGACTCCCCGGTCGGTCAGCTCGCGTGGAACGAGCTGTTCAACAACTTCGGCAATGGCACCAGCCTGGTGGCTCCGGAGCAGATCCTGACCGAGGTCTCGTTGTACTGGTTCACGAACACGTCAGCGACGGCCGGGCGGTATCACTACGAGGAAGCGCACGCCGGCGCCGAGCCGGCGATCAACGCCGCCCCGACCGGTGTCGCCGTCTTCGCCGACGATTTCAAGACAATCCGCACCTTCGCCGAACGGGACAACAGCAACATCGTGCACTGGAGCGAGTTCGAGAGGGGCGGTCATTTCGCCTCGCTCGAGCTGCCGGAGGTGGTGACCGACGACATCCGGCTGTTCTTCGCGGGCCTGCGCAACAAGTAGCCGCACCGGAACGAATGCCGGGGCGTCGCTCGTCGCGATGCCCCGGCATTCGTCTGTCATCACCGCGGCTGGTAGACAAGCCCGACCGCGCCGGAAGGAAAGCGCTTCAAGGCCAGCAACTCCAGGTCGATGGCATCGGGCAGGTCTGCGAACAACGGCGACCCGGCGCCGAGTACGCCGGGCAGAACCACCAGGCGGTAGAGGTCGACCAAGCACCGCCGCGACAGTTCCTGCGCGAACGTCGGCCCGCCGTGGGCAATGAGGTCGCCGCCAGGCTCCTGCTTGAGCGCGGCGATCTCGTCGGTGAGATCGCCCCGGGCGATCCGCGACTCCGGCCAGTCGGCCTGGTCCAGGGTCTTGGAGAAGACGACCTTGGGGATGTCGTTCATCGGTGCCGCGTAGTCGCTGGTCGCCGTCGGCCAATGCGCGGCCATCTCCAGGTAGGTGGTCCGGCCCATCAGGTGGGCACCGGCGTCCCGCAGCGCCTCGATTTTCCAGCGATCCACCTCGTCATCGTGTGGCGCGGTGACCCGGCGCGGCCCCGCCATGATCCCGTCGAGCGACATGCCCAGCTGCAGTACAAGTTTCCGCATCAGATCCTCCCAAATTTGCCTTCCCTCGTACGTCGTACGGGCCTGTGGGATTTCGACAGGTGCCTCGCCGGTGCCGGGCCCAGGGTCCACTCGGTGGCGGGAGGTGTCAGACCTGGGGGCAGTGGGCACCGGACGGGACATGAGTAGAGGAGGAGCGGTGACGGAAGGGCTGAACGGCGCACCGATGGAAGCGCACACCCTGCAGGACTCCGGTGGCCGACCGAGCCGCGTGGTGGTCCTGACCGGAGCGAGCGCCGGGATAGGCCGAGCCTCCGCTCGCTTGTTCGCCTCCCGTGGGTACGACGTGGGCCTGATCGCGCGGGGCGGCGACGGGTTGGCCGCAGTTCGTCGTGAGGTGGAGGCCGCCGGGCAGCGCGCAGTGACTGTCCAGGCCGACGTCAGCGACGCGGATGCCATCGAACACGCAGCGAAACGGGTCGAGGAAGAACTCGGCCCGGTCGACGTCTGGGTCAACAACGCTATGGCCACCGTGTTCGGACCGTTCCTCGACCTCGAGCCCGACGAGTTCCGCAGGGTCACCGAGGTCACCTACCTGGGCTACGTGAACGGCACCAGGGCCGCGCTCCACAGCATGCTGCAGCGCGACCATGGAGTGATCGTGCAGGTCGGCTCCGCGCTCGCCTATCGCGGCATCCCGCTGCAGTCGGCGTACTGCGGTGCGAAGCATGCGATCCAAGGATTCACCGACTCGATCCGCTGCGAGCTGCTGCACGACGGTACCGATGTCCGGATCACCGAGGTTCAGATGCCGGCGGTGAACACCCCGCAGTTCCGCATCCAGCGCTCGAAGCTGAGCCGCAAGGCTCAACCGGTGCCACCCATCTTCCAGCCGGAGCTTGCCGCGGAGGCGATCTGGCATGCCGCGCACCATCGCCGTCGCCAGATCTGGGTCGGCTTCCCGACCGTCTACACGATCCTGGGCGAGCGCGTGGCCGGCCCACTGCTGGACGCCTTCCTCGGCCGGACCGGGTTCTCCAGCCAGCAGACCGACGAGCCGGAGGAGCCCAATCGCGCGGACAACTTGTTCGAGCCGGTGCCGGGCGACCACGGCGCCCACGGCGCCTTCGACGGCAAGGCCAAGGTGTTCAGCCGGCAGCTCAAACTGACGCTGTCTCCGACCGTCGCCAGAGCCGCCGAAGGACTCGACAGTCTCCTCGGCCGCGCGGGTCGGCTCCTCGCCAGGGCCGCCAGCTGACCCTCTTCCTGCGGGCGGCCCTTGGGGTTAGAGCCCGAGCGGCGGCCCGACGATGTCGTACCCGTGGCGCGCGGCCACCTCAGCCAACCGTGGAATGTCCGGCTCGCTCGGCGGTGGCAGGCCGGGCCCTTCCGCCGGCCGGCCCAGCTCAGCGACGAACTTCTCGAACCCGGCCGGGTTGGTGAGCTGCAATGCCACGAGCGGCTTGGCTGAGGTCACCACGAAGGCGTGCGGGATACCCCTGGGCAGGAAGACGAAGGACCCCTCGCCCGCCTCCCACTCCTCGTCCCCCAGCGTGCCGCGCAACGAACCGGACATCACCACGAACGCCTCATCCTCCGCACGGTGAACGTGGCGCGGCGGACCGAAACCCCGCTCGGCCGTGAACTCCAGCAACGTGTACGCGCCCCCAGTCATCCCGCTGTCGGCCTTCACCGCCATGCGGCTGTCAAGGAACCACCAGTCTTGGCTCACCCTTCGCCCTCCCCTGATATCTTGAATAGACTGACGATCTATTTGAATAGACTGGGAGTCTATCTCGATGCCGAGGCCTGTCAATGCCCGACGGACATACACGACGTCGATCCGGCGCGGCGACGCCAAGCAGGCAATCCTGGCCGCGGCCGGGCGCCTGTTCGCCGAACGCGGCTACCTGGCCACCTCGATCGAGGACATCGCGCGCGAGGCCGGAGTCGCCCGGCCCACAGTGTTCGCTTCGGCCGGGACCAAGCACGCGATCCTGAAGGAGGCTGTGGACGTCGCGCTCGCCGGTGACGACGAGCCCGTTCCAGTACGCGACCGGCCTTGGTTCAAGGAGATGATCGAGGAGCCCGAGCCGCGGCGGATGCTGGAACTTCATGCCCGGAACATCCGCGTGATGGGCGAGCGCGCGGCAGACATCTACTGCGCGGTCGAGGCCGCCGCCGGAGCCGACACCGAGGTTGCCGCCCTGTGGGAGACCATGCAGCAGCAACGATTGGCCGGCTCGCGCATGGTTACAACTTCCCTGGCCGGCAAGACGGCCATGCGCGGTGGCTACACCGCCGAGGCTGCGGCGGATCTGCTTTGGTCCTTCGGCTCGCCGATGGTCTACCGGAAGCTCGTACGCGAGCGCGGCTGGTCGTCACAGCGCTTCGAGTCCTGGTTCGCCGATGCCCTCTGCCGCATGCTCCTGCCGGAGTGACCTCCATCGGCTCCCTGTGGACTCCCGCCCGCCGATTCGTCGGGTCTGGTGGGATTCCCCGTGCGTCGTGCGCCAGAGGCGACGAACCGCAGGGGGGTTGTCCACAGGGTCGAGGACCTGGAGTCTGGCGGTCAGGGCCGGCGCGCAGCTCGGTGGTAGCGGTCTCCTAGTCGTTCGAAGGCTGCAGCCAGTTCCGGCGCGTCGAGCACCTCGAAGTCGACGTCGAGCAACCCGAGGTAGAGCGCAAGCTGGTGTGGAGTGTCCGAACCGACCTCCACGATGCAGCTCGAACCGTCGACCGGCTCCACCTGCACCGCAAGAGGCAGTTTCGCCGCGACCTGCTCGGCCGAGGCGTGAACCAGGACCCGGGCCCGGTACCGCCATACCGCGGACCCGACACCTCGCTGAACGAACTCCGACACGTCCTTCTCAGGGAGCTCGCGCGGGGTGAAGCGCGGCCCAGTCGGCGTACGGGGTGACATCCGGTCCACGCGGAACGTGCGCCAGTCCTGCCGATCATTGTCCCAGGCAACGAGGTACCACCGTCGGCCCCAACTGACCAGTCGGTGCGGCTCCGTCGTACGGATGCTCGTCGTGCCGTCGTGATTGACGTAGTCGAACCTCAGCCGCTCGTTTGCCCGGATCGCGGCGGCTGTCGCGGTCAGTACGTCCGGATCGACCGTCGGGCCGGTTCCGGGGACGGTCGTTGTGGCTGCGTGCACTGCGTCCACCCGATGGCGGAGTCGCGATGGCAGTACCTGCTCCAGCTTCAGGAGCGCCCGGACCGAAGTCTCCTCAATGCCAGCGATACTGCCACCCGCGGCGGTCCGCAGGCCGACCGCGACGGCGACCGCCTCCTCGTCGTCGAGCAGGAGCGGCGGCAACGCAGCACCCGCGCCGAGGCGGTAACCGCCCGCGACGCCGGGCTGCGCGTGCACCGGATAGCCGAGGCTCCGGAGCCGCTCGATGTCGGTTCTCACGGTTCGCGTCGACACGCCGAGTCGCTCGGCGAGGTCAGGACCGGTCCAGTCGCGGTGGGACTGCAGGAGTGAGAGCAGGCGCAGCAGCCGTGCCGAGGTTTCCAACATTTCTCGATGGTGCCATTGATTGCGGAAGAAAGTCTTCCGCAATGCATCTTAACGTCGTATCTATGAACGAGAACATCACTCCCTTCCGCATCGACATCCCCCAAGCCGAACTGGACGACCTTCGCGCCAGGCTCGCCTACACCCGCTGGCCCTCGCCGGATCCTGCTGGGCGGAGCGACTTCAGCCGTGGCACCCCGCTCACCTACCTGCGAGAGCTCGCCTCGTACTGGGGCGATGGCTTCGACTGGCGTGCGCAGGAGGCTCGGCTGAACGAGTACCCCCAGTACCTGACCGAGATCGACGGCCAGACCATCCACTTCCTTCACGTCCGCTCCCCCGAGCCCGACGCGACTCCGCTGATCATCACGCACGGCTACCCCGGCTCCGTCGTGGAGTTCCTGGACCTGATCGGGCCGCTCACCGACCCGCGGACCCACGGAGGCGACGCCGCCGACGCGTTCCACCTCGTCATCCCGTCGCTTCCAGGCTTCGGCTTCTCGACGCCGGTCGCCGAACCAGGCTGGGAGATCGGTCGTACGACGGCGGCGTTCGCCGAGCTGATGCGCCGGCTCGGCTACGACCGGTACGGAGCGCACGGTGGCGACATCGGCGCGGGCGTCACCGGCCGGCTGGGCGCGACGCAACCGTCCCGCGTGATCGGGACCTTGGTGAACAGCGACTCTGGGGCTCTCGGTATGGCCGGGGAGTACTTCCCCCTTCCGGACGCGCTGACCGACGACGAGCGCGAGGCGATCTCGACAGCCCGCGCGGCCTGGGCGGAGGAACGCGGCTACCTGGATCTGCAGTCGCATCGGCCGGAGACCATCGGGGCGGCGCTGACCGACTCCCCGGTCGGCCAACTGGCGTGGATCGCCGAGAAGTTCCAGACCTGGACGAACCCGACGGCCGCTACGCCCGAGGAGGCGGTGGACCGCGACCAGTTGCTGACCGACATCAGCCTGTACTGGTTCACCCGCAGCGGGGCTTCGGCGGCAAGGTTCCTCTCCGAGGCGGCGCACTCGTCGCTCGACTGGGTGGCGCCGTCCGACGTACCGGCGGGGTGGACGGTCTTCAACTCCAACCCGCTGGTGCGCCGGATCATGGATCCCGACCGGAAGGTGTCGTTCTGGTCGGAGCACACCGAGGGCGGCCATTTCCCGGCCATGGAAGCGCCGGCCCTGCTCGTCGAGGATCTGCGCAACTTCTTCCGCACGCTTGCCTGATCCTGCCTGTCCGCCGATGTCCGACAAGGGGCAGTCAGCAAGTCCGCCGAGTGCCCCTCATCGACGACGCCACCAGAGACCAGCAGCCGGCCGAACCTGGTCGCTGACAACCCGGCACGTGCTGTGATGCTGTACGGCATGAATGCAGTCGACGGGCGAGTCGCCCTCGTCACAGGAAGCTCACAAGGCCTCGGCAAGGTGATCGCGCGACGGCTTGCCCGTGACGGGTACGCCGTCGCCGTCAACAGCCTGCACGAGGACGAGCGGGCCGCGGAGGTCGTCCTCGCCATCCGGGCCGACGGCGGCGAGGCCGAAGCCTTCGCCGCCGACGTTACAGACGAGTACCAGGTCGGCAAGCTCGTGGCTGCGGTCGAGCGTCGCCTCGGACCGGTCGACGTGCTGGTCGTCAACGCCACCGGTCCGCAGCCGGAGGCCTTGCTACCGGACGTTGGATGGGAGGAGCATCTGGCCGAGCTCGCCTTCTTCGTCAAGAGTCCGGTGCTGCTCGGCCGAGCGGTGCTCGCCGGCATGAGGGAGCGGCGATACGGTCGCATCATCCACATCGACTCGGAGGTAGCCGACCGGCCACCCGCCGGCAGGTCGGCCTACGCGACCGCGAAGAATGCTCAGATCGGCCTGTCCCGCAGCTGGGCCCGTGAACTTGCGCCACTCGGAATCACCGTCAACACGATCGCGCCCGGATTCATCCCTGTCGAACGGCATGCCGACGTTCCACGTGATGTGAGGGATGCGTACCAGGCCTCGGTGCCCGCCGGCCGGATGGGCAGCCCCGATGACATCGCTCACGCCGTGAGCTTTCTGGCCGGCGAGGAGTCGGGCTTCATCACCGGCCAGCGCATCGTCATCGACGGCGGTCGCAGCCTCACCTGACCGCCTGTTGGAGCTGGCGCGGCGGAAAGGCCAGGACATGCAGCAGCCCGGCTACGGATGCCGGCGGTATGTCGAGCGATTGACCAGGTTCCGGCTCCACCAGCCGGTGTTCCGTGCGCGGGTCCTCCACACGAACATCAGCGTGTACTGGTTCACGCGGAGTGGGGCGTCGGCGGCACGGTTCTTGTCTGAGGCGGCGCAGTGCCCGATCCGACCTTGTCGTAGCCGTCTGGCAAGCTCTGCGCGAGGTGGTATCCGGATGAAGCCAGGAATCTACGAATCACTCATCACGCATGGGCTACGCGCCGCGCTCGACCACGTCGATGGACTGACGCCTGAAGCGAGAAAGGTCGATGATGCCGATCAGCCCGAGGTGCTTGCCCGCCACGTACGAGATGCGGTCATCCGTGCCCTAAGCAACACGCGCGATCAAAGCCAGCGCCTCGTGCTCGTGAACGACCTGCTCTCACGCGTGGCGATGCACGACGACGCGCTGCCTGACAGTCAGCCTGAACAGCTCATCGCGCTCCGTCAGCCGCGTGGCCCCGGCGTCGACGTGGCGACGGCAATCAGGCCAAGTACCCCCCTTTCGGACGCAGCTCTCCTCACGAACGCGCACGGCGAGCCAGCGCTCGGCTCCGAACTCCGCGCCGAAATCGACACCTCGGACGAGGTGGATCTGCTGTGCGCGTTCGTGAAATGGCATGGCCTTCGGCTGCTCGAGCCCGAGTTCCGACGCCTTCGACTGCGCGATGCCCCGCTGCGCGTGATCACCACGACCTACGTCGGTGCCACCGAGCGCGCTGCACTCGACCGGCTGGTCGAAGAGTTCGGGGCACAGGTCAAAGTGCAGTATGACATCCTCCGCACTCGCCTACATGCCAAAGCGTGGTTGTTCCGCCGGGATACCGGGTTCGACACCGCGTACGTCGGCTCGTCCAACTTGTCTCGTGCCGCTCTGCTAGACGGGGTGGAGTGGAACGTCCGCCTGTCGCGGATCGCGACCCCGGCACTGATGAACAAGTTCAGCGCGACGTTCGACACCTATTGGAATGACTCCACCTTCGAGCCCTACGATCCGGAACGCGACCGCGACCGCCTTGACGACGCACTCGCCGAGGCGTCAGGTCGAAAGACCACAGACCGAGTCACAGTCTCCTTGGCCGGGCTGGAGGTCAGGCCGCGGCCTTACCAAGCGGAGATGCTCGAGGCGATCGACGTCGAGCGCGAGGTTCACGAACGGCACCGCAACCTCGTAGTCGCGGCCACCGGAACAGGGAAGACGGTGATCGCTGCGCTTGACTATCGCAGGCTCCGCGAGTCAGCAGCCGATCGCGGTCTGCCGGCGCCGTCCCTACTGTTCGTCGCACATCGTCGCGAGATCTTGAAACAATCTCTGCGAACCTATCGCGAGGTCTTGTCGGACGCCTCCTTCGGTGAGCCGTACTACACGGGCGCTCGTCCAGAGCGATGGCGCCACGTCTTCGCGTCTGTCCAGTCTTTGTCGTCGTACGACGTGAGCGCCATGCCTGCCGACGCCTTCGACATCGTGGTGATTGACGAGTTCCACCACGCTGCCGCGCCGACCTACCAGCGGTTGCTCGATCACCTGAGGCCAAGTGAACTGCTCGGCCTGACCGCTACCCCAGAGCGCGGTGATGGCTTCGACGTGCGGTCATACTTCGACGGCCGGACCGCGACCGAGCTTCGACTGTGGGACGCCCTCGCGGATGATCTGCTCTGTCCGTTCCATTACTTCGGCATTGCCGACGGGACGGACCTCAGCGATATACAGTGGAAGCGCGGCAGATACGACGAGCACGAACTCGAAAGCATCTACACCGGTAATGACGCCCGCGCGCGAGTCGTCGTGCGAGAGGTGCGGGACAAACTGGCGGACGTCCGGGCGATGCGGGCGCTCGGCTTCTGCGTGTCCGTAGCGCACGCGGAGTATATGGCTCGTGTCTTCAATGCCGCTGGTATCCCCGCGCGAGCCGTGTCGGGCAAATCCTCGACCGCGGATCGCGACCGGGCGCTGCTCGACCTCAAAGACAAAGGCATCAATGCACTCTTCGCGGCCGATCTGTTCAACGAAGGTCTCGATCTTCCCGAGGTCGACACCCTGTTGTTTCTGCGTCCAACTGAGAGTCCGACGGTGTTCCTACAGCAACTCGGGCGGGGATTACGACAATCCCGCGGCAAGGCCGTCCTCACGGCCCTCGACTTCGTCGGTCACCAGCGGAAGGAGTTCCGCTTC
>DASTVQ010000055.1:0-4398 GCA_035759015.1 Kribbella sp. | reverse complement strand
GGTGGCAGGCCCCTCGCTGACGACCGAAGCCGTCCAATCCACCGACTAGAGGTGACGCCCGGCATGCGCGCGGGCAAGTCGCGGTTGCAGGCGCTCGCGCGTCGATGGGCGGGTACTCCCCGGCGGTTCCGTCGCAAACTCAACTGGACGGCGTGACCGGGGACCACATGCCGAGCCACTGCTCGGCGCCCCAGGCCTCAAACCGCTCCACCTCAGTGAACCCCAGCTTCGCCGCGAGACGCATCGAGGCGACGTTGGCGGACTGGGTCGTGAGCACCACCGGCTCGCCGGGAAGCGCGCCGGCGAGCCAGCCGAGCGCCGCCGCGCACGCCTCGGCGGCGTACCCGAATCCCCACGCCCGCGGCAGGAACAGGTAGCCGAGGTCGGCCTTCCCCGCGGCAGCCGGGCGACGGTGCCCCGTTGCCCTCCTGAGCAGGATCTGGCCGATCATCGACCCGTCGAGATCAACGACGAAGCTCCCGGGCCACCGCTCGGGCGCCCCGGACATCTCGCGGTCAAGCTCGTCCCGCGGCCGGGGGCCGCCGAGGTAGGTGTGCACCTCTGGCGAGGCGAGCAGCTCGATGAACGCCGCACGGTCCCGGGACTCGGGCTCACGGAGCACGAGCCTCTCGGTCCTGATCGGCTCGGGCGGCCAAGCCACGGGTCCCAGATCTTCCATCCGCGCACGCTAACAGGTGGTCAGATCAACCGAACGGGGAACGCTTGACTCCCCGGCGTCACCTCTAGTTCTGCCCTTCGGGCGGTTGCTGGCTGCGGCGTTGGTCGTGGCCGCCAACCGCGTTCAAGAGACGGCTGCCACCAGCTGCCGGGCCGAATAGTGCAGGCTTGGAACACCAACTCTTCCCCAGTCGGTCGGCGATCGCCTCCCGGGCGAACTCCTCCGTCTCTGCCGCGCCGAAACGCTCGTGTTGTGTCGTACCGGACAGGAAGCGGAGGCGGAGCAGGTTCCGGTCGCGGGTGGGCAGCGCGGAGAAGTCCGTGATCAGCGCGGCGGCGAGTACGGCGCGGGACGATCGTGGGCCGCGGGCCTGCTCCAGCCGGGTGTAGTAGTAGTCGGTGGACATCGTCGCCAGGCCGGCCGAATCGAGCTGGACCACGGGCGGCTCGACGTACTGGACAACAACGCCGCGATCATCGCGGACGCAGATGCAGGCGTCTCGGACGTCACGCCTGGCTTGCTCCGGCGCAGCTACGAGACCAACGTGATCGGCCTGGTCTCGGTGACGAACGCGCTCCTGCCGCTGATGCGGAAGGCCGGTGCTGCCAGGATCGTGAACCTCTCGGGCGGGCTAGGCTCCCTGACGCGGGTGGGCGACCCCGGGTCCCGGATATCGACTGTCCGGATGCTCGACTACAACTCGTC
Source organism: Kribbella sp. (assembly GCA_035759015.1). Classification (GTDB taxonomy): domain Bacteria; phylum Actinomycetota; class Actinomycetes; order Propionibacteriales; family Kribbellaceae; genus Kribbella. The sequence continues at coordinate 3,014 of DASTVQ010000055.1, read as the reverse complement.
CAAGACCGTGGTGAACATGGTCACGGTGGTGCTGGCGAACGAGCTGCGCGGCACGGGCGTGCTGGTGAACGCCGCCGATCCCGGCCGGCGCGCCACCCAGATGGGCGATCTGGACGCCGACCGGACACCGGCCCAGGGTGCGGCGGTCGCCGTACGGCTGGCGACGCTTGGGCCAGACGGCGCGACCGGCGAGCTGCACGACGAGGCGGGCCGGCTGCCCTGGTGATGGGGTCGCCAAGTCGTGACATAGCGTTCGTGGAGTGGCTCGCCTGCTGACCGATGTCCGTCCGTTGCGCGAGTCGGCCGACTTCCGCCGGTTGTGGATCGGGTCGACGGTATCGCAGCTCGGGCAGCAGATGACCGCGGTGACCGTGTCCATCCAGGTCTACGCGTTGTCGGGATCGACCTTCGCGGTCGGTCTCGTCGGTCTCTGTGCGCTGGTACCGCTGATCGTGTTCGGGCTGTACGGCGGCGCGATGGCCGACGCCATCGACCGCCGTACGCTCGCGCTCTTCTCGTCGGCGGGACTGTGGCTGCTCTCCATGCTGCTGGTGCTGCACTCGGTCCTGCACTGGGACCACATCTGGGTCTTGTACGCCGTGGTGGCGATGCAGTCGGCCTGCTTCGCGGTGAACAACCCGGCCCGGTCGGCGATCATCCCGCGGCTGATCCGCCCCGCGCTGTTGCCGGCGGCCAACACCCTCAGCCAGGCCGCGTTCAACTTGGGCTTCACCGCCGGGCCGTTGCTCGGTGCCGCCGTCATCGCCTGGCAGGGCTTCGCCGCCGCCTACCTGGTGGATGTCTTCACCTTCACCGCCGCGCTGTACGCGCTCTTCCGGTTGCCGCCGGTGCCGCCGACCGGCCAGGTCCGCCGGGCCGGACTCCGCTCGGTGCTCGAGGGCTTCACCTTCCTGCGGGCCGCGCCGGCGCTGCTGGCCACGTTCGTCGCCGACATCCTCGCGATGGTCCTGACCCAGCCGCGGGCGCTGTTCCCGGCCGTCGCCGGCAGCTTCTTCGGTGGCGGCGTACGGACTGTCGGCCTGCTGCAGGCCTCGCCGGCGATCGGGGCGTTGGTGGGCATCCTCTTCTCCGGCTGGGTCAGCCGGATCCGCCGCCAGGGCATCGCGATCGTGGTGGCCGTGGCGGCGTACGCCACAGCCGTCGGGCTCTTCGGGCTGTCCCGGACCATCTGGCTGGGTGTCGCCCTGCTGGCGTTCTCCGGAGCGGCGGACATGGTCAGCTCGGCCTACCGGAACACGGTCCTTCAGTCGGCGGCACCCGACGCGATGCGGGGGCGGCTCCAGGGCGTCTTCATCGTGGTCGTCGCCGGCGGGCCCCGCCTCGGCGATTTCGTCGCCGGCACCACGGCCTCGCTCACCACCCCGACCATCGCGCTGCTGGGCGGTGCCGTGGCTTGCATCACCGGCCTGTTCCTGCTGCTCGCCTTGAACCGGCCGTTCCGCCAGTACGACGCGCGGGTGCGGGCTCTTCGCTGAGGGCTGCTCAGCCTCCGGTCACAAGCTTCTTCAACACGGTGCCCCAGGAGTCCAGGTCGGGGCTGATCTCCTTGACCGGCTTGTCGCCCACCGTGACGATCTTGCGGTCGCCGAGCGGCTTGTCCAGCTTGACCGGGTTGATCGAGATGCTGGTGTCCGCCGGGCAGGGCTCGGAGGTGTCGGACAGGAGCGTGATCTTGTCGTCGCCCTGGACGACCTTGAGGTCCAGCGCACAGTTGCCGCCGACACCGATCACCAGGTCCAGGTCGTCATACGACGGGCGGTTCTGGATCCAGCGCAGGTACTTCGGCCTCTTGTCCTTCACCAACTGGTACGCCGTCACCGGCTGCGGGTTCTCCTCCAGCGGCTTGCCGGTCCCGTCGCCGATGAAGCTGCCGTAGATCATGTTGACGCAGGGATCGGCCGTCGCCTTCTCGGAGTCCACCGCGCCCCACGCCTTGGCGGCCTGGTAGCAGCCGTTCGCCTCCCGGTTGAGCGAGACGTTGAACCCGACCAGTGCGAGGACGCCGGCCACCAGAGCAGCCGCGAGCATGCGTCGGGAGTAGACCTGCTGCGGGTTGAGGACGGTTGGCTGGGCGTTCTCGTCCTGCTGCCGGAACAGACCCAGCACGGTGCTGGTCCACTGCGGGTTGATCAGCGTCGGGACGGCGTAGACCAGGATCAGCACGACAAGCACGGCGATCGCAGGGAGAAGCGCCCAGTAATTTCGCACGGCAGCAAGATACGGCTCCATCGGGCCGCGGCCGAAAAACGGATACGCTTCGCCTGTGCCGGCAGAGACTTCTCAGACGCTCGACAGGGGCCTCACGGTCCTCGAGCTGCTGGCGGACGCCCCGGACGGCCTGTCGATCACCGAGCTGGCCGCCGCATTGCGGGTCAGCCGAACCGTGGTCTACCGGCTCGTGAACACCCTGGAGCTGCACCGGCTGGTCCGCCGCGACAGCGAGGGCCGCGCACGCCTCGGGTTGGCCGTCCTGCACTACAGCCGCAGGGTCCAGCCGACTCTGCGCGATGCGGCTCTGCCAGTGCTCCGCTCCCTTGCCGAGGACACCGGCGCCACGGCGCACCTGACCGTGGCCGATGGTGACGAGGCACTGGCGATCGCCGTCATCGAGCCGAGCTGGACCGACTTCCACGTGTCGTACCGGATGGGTTCCAGGCACGCGCTCGACCAGGGCGCGGCCGGCAAGGCGATCCTCGCCGGCCGCCGCAAGCCCGACCCCGCCGGCCGCCCGTTCGTGATCACCTCCGGCGAGCTCCAGGCCGGTGCCCAGGGCGTGTCCTCCCCGGTCCTCGGTGTACCGGGCGTCGAGGCCTCGATCGGCGTGGTCGTCCTCGGCAAGCTCGACCGCGACTTCGTCGGCCCCCGCGTAGCCCGCGCCGCCGTAGAAGTAGCCAAACGCCTCGCCTAACCCCGCCCCGCCCCTCCCCGCCCCCCGCCCCTCCCCACACCCATCGGTCCGAACCTGCCCCACCGCACGCTTGCTCGCCCATCGG
>DASTVQ010000054.1:0-23317 GCA_035759015.1 Kribbella sp. | reverse complement strand
CGTTCGTGGTTCCTGCGGCAACATCCGTGGTCCGCGTGAACGGGTCGAACGTCCACAACTGGTGGACTCCGGCCATCGCGATCCAGACCTTGTCCTGCCACCACGCGACGTCCCAGGGGGAGCTCAGCACGTCGGTCCCGTCGCCGTCCATCCATTGCTTGCCGGTGCCGGCCAGAGTGGTGACCTCACCGGTCCGCAGGTTGATCCCCCGCAGCGCGTGGTTCACGGTGTCGGCGACGACGACCTCATAGCCGAGCCGGCCGGCGACCTCGGCGGGTAGGACGGTGAGTCCGTTGGGCTCGGAGAAGGCCGCCTGATCCGCCGGTCCGTCGGCGAAGCCACGGTGGCCGGTGCCGAAACGCCGTACCACTGTGGTGGCGTCCTCGGCGAGTTCGACGACGCTGTGGTTCCCGGCGTCGGCGACCAGGAAGCCGTTGTCCAGAGCAACTACCTTCGCCGGGAAGCGGAGGTCGGTGGATTCCGGCTCCGGAGCGACGTACGGCGACTTGCCGCGCGTCAGCGTGCCCGCCCGCTCGTGCTCGGCGATCAGCTCCGCCAGCTGGGCGTCCAGCGCGTGCGCGTGCCCTTCACCCGAGTACTGCGCGACGATGTAGCCGTTCGGATCCACCAGCACGAGCGTCGGCCAGGCCCGGGCGGTGTAGTTCTGCCAGGTGACCAGCTCCGGGTCGTCGAGGACGGGGTGAGCCACCTCGTATCGCTCGACCGCTGCCCTGACCGCCTCCGGCTCCGCCTCGTGCGAGAACTTCGGCGAGTGCACGCCGACGATGACGAGCGCGTCGCCGTACTTCTGCTCCAACGGCCTGAGCTCGTCCAGCACGTGCAGGCAGTTGACGCAACAGAAAGTCCAGAAGTCGAGCAGCAGAAAACGGCCGCGGAAGTCGGCCAGCGAGAGGTCCTGGTCACCGGTGTTCAGCCAGCGACGGCCCTTGAGCTCAGGCGCACGAACATGCATGCCGTCCATTGTCCGCCCGGGCCCAACCCCGACGGTGATCAGTGCGGGAGGACGAGGGTGTCGGTGAGGAGCTTGGCCGTCTTCCGGAGGGTCGGCGGCGATGAGTTGAGCTCCGCGGCCAGGCCGACGGGGGTCAGGCACTCCCCTGGGCCGACCAAGCGGTGACGGTGAGCGATCAGCCAGACAATGGCCCGTGGCCAGGTCGAAAGTCTGGCCTTGCCCAGCAGGTCTGGCGCTTCGCGGACCAGGCGGTCCGCGATGTCGAAGGCCTCCACCGCGTACGCCGTACCAAGGGTCTCGCCGGCCAGCACCCAGGCGTGCGGCGCCAGGACCGAGATGGTCGCGGCGGCGGACTTGTCCAGACCCTCGAGGTTCGGTCTCGGTGGGGCGGCGAGGCCGGAAAGGTCGCGGTAGGCGGCCTCGAGGTCGTCGACGTGCTCGTCCAGCAGCAGGCGCTCACCCGGACGCACCGGTTCGGTCACTGCTGCTGCCTGCAGGGCGGGGGTCCAGACGTCGACGGCCTCCACTGCCTCGGCGATCGTCTCCGGGTCGAGCTGCGTACGGTCTCCGGCGAAGGTTAGCCACGCCTTGACCACCGGCGGGACCGCGGCGAAGTAGGCGCCGTCGGCAAGCACTTTGCGGGGCAGCCAGCAGGAGAGGAAGAGCTCGACCAGGACGGCGCTCACCCGGAGCGGACCCCCGACCGTGCAGTCGAGCGCGTGGTCGATCCAGAGCCTGGCGATGTCGGCCGCATCCGCCGGCAGCTCGGCCGCCGCGGGTGTCGCGAGGAACTCCTCCACCAGCAGATCCCGTTGCCTGGCCGACAGGTGCGGCCGCACCGGTGGCCTGACGGGGCGCTCCGGCAACTGCGTGAGTCGATTCACCAGCAGGCCGGAGAAGAACTCGAAGTCCTCGGTGATGGGCGGATCGTCGTGGTCACCTGTCTCACCCAGCGCCTGCAGGATGATGCCCGCCGCCGTGGACGGCCGGACCGTGCGCACGGTGACCCGGCCTCCTCGCTGGTAGGCCTCCACCACCCGGTCGACGGGCGGCCCGACGAAGACGTCCTTGGCGATGGCGCCCAGATTGTTGTCGACGAAGACGACCACGGTGTGGGGATGGTGCTCGTCGTCGTAGTCGAGCACCACGCTCAGGCCGTCGCCGGTGACATCCTCGGAGACGACAGCGCTGGTCAGCCGGAACCCGGCGATCCGTCCCACCCAGTCCGGAACGTCGAGCTGCATCCGGGCGCGCGACAGGTGCGCCCGCTGCAGTGGCAGCCGCCCGGCCGGGCCGACCGTCCGGGCCAGGCTGGTCAGCAGGATGAACGAGTCCGGGTCGCGTCGCTCGGCGAGGACCCGGGCGGCATCGGCCCAGAAGTAGCGCTCGACCTCACCGATCTCGTCGGGCTCACCGGCGGGCCAGAGCTGGTCGGCCAGCAATGCCGCGGAGCGCGCGACCGACGCCTCGGCGATGATCGGACGCAGCTGACCCGGGGCGGCGGCCAGGTCGAGCAGCAACGTCTCCCGCAGGGTGTCCAGCACGGCGGCGCTCGGCGTGGTGTCGATGACACGCGCCGGCGGCTTGGCTGTGGTCGGGTCCGAGTTCGAGCCGACCAGCCGCAAATGGCTGCCGCTGCGCTTCCCCCGGCCTCGTGACTTGGTCACTCTGGCGAGCGTACCGCTGATCACCACCCACCCGCAGAGCGCTGGCGCGTCCTGTGGACGACGCGGCGAGATCCAGCCTTGACAGGCGTCCCGCCCGGGGATCTGATCATGAGGGAACCAGCGAGGGTGGGGGGCCATGGCGTTCGAGGAGCTGAAGAGGAGACAGAGCGTCATCTGGGGGACGGGAGCCTACGAGCTGCTGCCACAGCACTACGCACCGCTGCTCGATCACCTGGCGAAAGCGGTCGCGGTGAGCCCCGGCGAGCGGGTGCTCGATGTGGCCACGGGAACCGGGGCGCTCGCGCTGCGGCTGGCTCGTGCCGACGCGGACGTCACGGGCGTCGATCTTGCGCCCGCGCTGGTGGAGACCGCGAAACGGCTCGCCGATGAGGAGGGACTGGCGGTCCGCTTCGAGCAGGGCGATGCGGAGAACCTGCCGTACGAGGACGCGAGCTACGACGTCGTGGTGTCGAGCGTCGGCCTGATGTTCGCCCCCGACCATCGCGCGGTCGCCCGCGAGCTCGCACGGGTCTGCCGGCCCGGTGGGCGGCTGGGGCTGGGGAACTGGAGCGACCAGGGCGGCGTCGTGGACATGTTCAAGGTGATGGCGCCCTACATGCCGCCACCCGCGCCCGGCGTCGGGTTCCCCTTCAGCTGGGGAAACCGCGAGTATGTCGAAGGTCTGCTCGGCGACGCCTTCGAGCTCCGCTTCGAAACGGGAGACGCACCGCAACGCAGTGACTCCGGCGAGGACGTCTGGCAGCTCTTCTCCACCGGGTACGGGCCGACGCGAGCCCTCGCCGAGTCCCTCGATCCCGCCAGACGCGAGCAACTGCACCTGGACTTCGCCGAGTTCTTCGAGGGTTACCGGACGCCGGAAGGTGTGCACCAGCCGCGCCCCTACCTGCTCGTGCTGGGGACTCGGCGGCACTGATCGAAGTTGCCGCGGCCCCCGCACCTTGACAGCGCGGGGGCCGACGGATCGTCGTACCGGCGGTCAGCCCTTGAGCGCGCCCGCCATCAGGCCGCCGATGAACCAGCGACCCAGCACGATGTAGACCAGCAGGGTCGGGATCGACGTGATCAGCGCACCCGCCATGCTGGCCGCGTAGTCGACCTTCTGACCACCGGCCAGCGCTGCGAGCCCCAGAGTGACCGGGCCGTTGTTCTGCTGGGTGAGGAACAACGCGAACAGGAAGTCGTTCCACACCGAGGTGAACTGCCAGATCAGTGTCACCACGAATCCGGAGATGGAGATCGGCAGGATGATCCGGATGTAGGTCTGGATCAGGCCCGCACCGTCCACCCGGGCCGATTCGATGATCTCGTGCGGAACCACGGTGGCGTAGTAGTTGCGGAAGATCAGCGTACAGATCGGGATGCCGTAGATGACGTGCGCGATGATCAGCGTCGGCACACCCCGGGTCACGTTCAGCTCCTGGAACGTGGTCCGCAGCGGCAGCATCACCGCCTGGTACGGGATGAACATCCCGAACAGGATGAAGGCGAACACCAGGTTGGCCCCGGGGAACCGCCACCGCGCCAGCACGAAACCGTTGGCCGAGCCAATCAGCGACGAGATGATCGCGGCCGGCACCGCCAGCGACAGCGAGCGGACCAGGTACGGCTGGAGCACATCCATGGCCTTGCGCCACGGTTCCAACGTCCAGGTCTCCGGCAACGACCACTGCGCCGCGGCAGTGGTGTCGCTGGAGGTCTTGAAGCTGGTGATCAGGACGACGTAGACCGGCGTCAGGACGAACAGCAGGAAGAGCAGCAGGAGGACGTAGCGCATCGTGCGGCTGCGTCTGGTCGACCCGTCGCTGATGGTGCTGCGCTGAGGCTTGCGCCGGATCGCCTCCGATGCCGGCGCCTTGGCCGCCGGAGCCTGTGCCGTGGCGGTCATTCCTTGCTCTCCTGCCGGACGGTGTACGCGACGTAGGGGATGACGAGGACCGCGACGACGACGAGCAACACGATCGCGATCGCCGCCGCCTTGGCCATGTCGCTGCGCAACAACGTGTTCCACATGTAGATGGACGGCACCTCGGTGCGGAACTGGTTCGGCCCGGTGATCGCGTAGATCAGGTCGAACAACTTCAGCGACATGTGGCCCAAGATGATCAGCGCCGAGAGCGCGATCGGGGACAGCTGCGGGAACAGGACATACCGGTACAACTTGTACTCACTGGCCCCGTCCACGCGGGCGGCCTCGCGCAACTCCGGCGGGATCCCGCGGAAGCCGGCCAGGAACAAAGCCATGATGTAGCCCGACAGCTGCCAGATCGCGGGCAGTGCGATGGACGCCATCGTCGTCCATCTACCGCCCGCGGTCCACCACGCATTCTCCAGGAACGGCAGATGGAGGATCTCGAACAACCGGTTCAGGCCGCGTGCGTCCTCGCCCTGCGACGGGTTGAGCAGCCATCCCCAGACGACACCCGAGGCGATCATCGAGATCGCCATCGGGAACAGGAAGATCGACCGGAAGGCACCCTCGCCGGTGACTCCCTTCTCCAGCAGCAAGGCCCACAGCACGCCGAAGATCAGCGTGCCCACGATGAAGGCCACCGTGAGCACGCCGAGGTTCTTCATCGAGTTGTTGAACCGGTCCTCACCGAACAGGTTGGTGTAGTTCTCGAACCCGACGTAGTTCGCCGGACCTTTGCGGGCCGTGTGCCGGTCGGTCAACGAGGTGTTGAACGACCAGCCGATCAGCCCGTAGACGAAGTACCCCAATAGCAGCACCGTGGGCAGCAGGACGAGTGCTCCCGGACCCCAGGTGCGGATCCTTCCGTGCATGCTCAGGACTCCTGATCTTCAGCCGGCGACGACACGTGCGGATCAGCTCGGCTTCGCCGCTGCGGCCAGGGCCTTCTGCAGCGTTGCGACGTCCGGGTTGCCGCTGAACTGACCCATCGCCGACAGGATGCTGTCGTTCTGGCCGAGGGTGCAGGCAGCACCGTGAGCGCAGGACGGCACGATCTTGTCCGACTTCCAGTCGGCCATCGCCGACTGCTGGTACTTCGGGTAGTCAGCCGCGACGGCATCCGATCGGGCCGGGATCGAACCCTTCTTGGTGTTGAACGCCTTCTGGCCCTCAGAGCTGCCGACGACGTCGAGCCAGCACTTCGCACCCTCGGGGCTCTTGCCGTTGGTCGGCAGCGTGAACGAGTCCGCCAGGTACTGGAACATGCCGTCGGTGCCCGGTGACGGCCAGTAGGTGTAGGCCGAGTCCGGGACCTTGTCGGCCAGTTGCTGGGCCGCGACCCAGTCACCCATCAGGGTGTAGGCCGACTGACCCTTGTTGACGTAGCCGAGCGCGTCCGGCCAGTCGATGGCCTCACGGTCCACGTTGCTGAAGCTGAGGATCTTCTTGAACTTCTCCAGCGCGGCGGTGACGTCGGCGCCGTTCATGTCCGTCTCGCCCTTCCACAGGCCGGTGAACTTGTCCGGACCCAGCTCGGCCAGCAGGACGACCTCCATCACCATCTCTTCGGCGAAGCCCTTCGACGTCGCCAGTGGCGCCTTCACCCCGGCGGCCTTCAGCTTCTCCATGTCGGCGATCCACGCGTCGACCGTGGCCGGCGCCTTGGTGGCGTCGATGTTCGCCTTCTTCAGCACGGTCGGGTTGGCCCACACCACGTTGGCGCGGTGGACGTTGGCCGGCACCGAGTAGATCTTGCCGTCGACGGTCAGGTTGTCCAGCAGGCTCTGCGGGAACGCCTTGTCGAGGCCGAACTGCTTGTACAGGTCGCTGACGTCGTCGACCTGGGCGTTCTTGATGTAGTCGCCCAGCTCTGCGCCGGCGTGGGCCTGGAAGGTGCTCGGCGGCTTGCCCGCCGCAAGGTCGTTCGCCAGCACCTGCTTGGCGTTCGACCCCGCACCACCGGCCACGGCGGCGTTTTCGAACGTGTAGTCCTTGCACTTGGTCTTGAATACCGAGACCAGCCCGTCCAGGCCGGCCTTCTCGCCACCATCTGCCCACCAGGTGAAGACGGTGACGGTCTTGTCGGCGGCGTTGTCGCCGCCTCCGCTGTCGTCGCCATTACCGCAAGCACTGACCGCGAGAAGACCTACGGCACCCACCACCGCGAAGGTCTTGCTCCAACCACCACGCATGTTTTCACTCTCCGATCAGCTCGAGGAGCTGTCTGACAACGAATGCCCCCTTGACGGCCCAACTGTGGGCACGCTCACGGTCAGGTGTCAACGCTCCGCGCAGGCAAGTTGCGCAGACGTGACCCCTCCTGCACAACCGTGGTGAGAGCGCGCACATCAGGCGGCAGCGGCTGGTACGGACAGTGGTCCTGCCCGCTCACGGCGCTACCTCAGGGCCGTAGCAGGGTCTTGATCGCGCGGCGCTCGTGCATCGACTTGTAGCCCTCGGCCACCTCGGCGAGCGGCAGCTGCTGGTCGAACACCAGGCCGGGGTTGATCGCGCCCGACAGCACATCCGCCATCAGCTCCGGCAGGTAGGCGCGCGCCGGCGCCACACCGCCGGCCAGTCCGATGTTTCGGCCGAACATCGTCCGGATCGGCACCTCGACGCCGTGCGGCACACCGACGAACCCGACTGTCGCGCCCGGGCGGGCCACCTCGAAGGCGGTCTCGATCGCCTGTCCGGTGCCGACGCACTCCAGCACCGCGTCCGCGCCGACGCCATCGGTCAGCTCGAGGACGGCGGCCTTCGCCTCGTCGCCGCGCTCCGCGACGACGTGGGTGGCACCGAACTCCGCGGCGATCTTCTGCCGCGGCTCGTGCCGCGACATCGCGACCACTCGTTCGGCCCCCATCCGCGCCGCGGCCAGCACGCCGCAGAGCCCGACCGCTCCGTCGCCGACCACAACGACTGTGTCGCCAGGCTTCACCCCGGCTGCCCGGGCGGCGTGCCAGCCGGTGCCCATCACGTCGGAAAGCGTCAACAGCGACGGCACCAACGAGTCGTCCGGAACCTCCGGGGTGGCGACCAGCGTGCCGTCGGCGTACGGGACCTTCGCGTACTCGCCCTGGCCGCCATCGGCGTCGGGTCCGGAGATGAAGGCGCCGTTCTCGCACACCGACTGCAGCCCCGCCAGGCAGTGGGCGCAGGTCCCGTCGCTGGCGACGAAGGGCGTCACCACGAAGTCGCCCGGCTTGACCGTCCGGACGTCCGTGCCGACCTCTTCCACGATCCCGACGTACTCGTGACCGATTCGCTTTCCCGGGGTGATCGGGTTCTCACCGCGGTACGACCAGAGGTCGGAGCCGCAGATGCAGCCGGCGACGATCCGGATGACGGCGTCGGTGGGCAGCTGGAGCTCGGGGTCCGGGACATCGCTCAGGCGGACGTCGAACGGGGCGTGGATGGTAGTGGCTCGCATGCCCGCGACTTTATCCGGGTGTTGTCGGCAGCACCTCGTACCGGCCGCGGCGGTGGACGATCGGGGGTACCTCATCAGGCGCGAGCTCGACGTGGACAACCTCCAGCTGCACCTGCAGCGCCCAACCGACCTCGGGGGGATCGGTGTCGACCAGGCGGCAGCCGGCCCATGCGCTCACGCCCACCGGCGCGGGGCCCCACTCCGTGTCGACCCACTCGATCAGCCGGAACGGTCCACCGGGCGCCGGCGCGACGTAGCCGAAGGCGTCCGCGAGCTGGCGGTGTGGTCCGCCGAGCAGGCTGACCACGGCGATCCTTGCCTCCCGCAACTTCTCCCACAGCTCGGAGTCCGGGTCGATCAGGCCGATCACGAAACCGGGATCACCGTCGGCCACCAGCATCGACGAGACCGTCAGCCCGGCCCGCTCACCGAGGTAAGAGGTGGTCCAGAGGCTGACAGGAGATGGCAGCCGGCCCCGGAACCGGCGGACCGGGCTGCGCTCGGACTCCGGCGGCAGGAACGGATGATCGCCGTGGATGGTCATGCCCCGAACGCTACGCCGTGACGCTCAGGCGCTCCGGCAGGGTGAACCGGTCGATCGGGTGTGCCAGCAGGCCGCTCGGGCCTCGCACCGACTCCACCTCACCGTCGGCGCCGAAGGTGTAGCGGTAGGGCTCGCCGTACGCGCCGTAGCCGGAGTCCTCGGTGACCCGCAGGGCAGACTCGCCGACCACCTCGACGGACTGCGGTTCCGCGGCCGGGTCCGGCAGCGTCGGGTCGAGGCCGTAGAGACGACCGCCGAGCAGCACGATGTCCCGGACGCCCCAGACGTTGGCGAACCGGCCGGTGAACCTGGCCAGGTTCTCCTGCCCGGCACGATCCTTCGACTCGGCCAGATCGACCAGCTTCAGCACCGCCTGGGCGAACTGCGCTGCCGGTCCGTCGATCGCGTTGGTCAGGACGGATACCGCGATCCGGCGGTCCGCGTCGACCAGGGAGCGCGTGATGTGCCCCGGATAGCCCCCGCCGTGACCGAACACGTCCCGCTTGCCGACCTTCACCACCTGGAAGCCGAGGCCGTACCGCTGCCCCTCATCCTGGCCACCCGCTTGCCAGCCCGGGTGCTGCATCAGCCGCTTCGACGCGTCCGACAGCAGCCGCTCGTCACCCGGCAGATGCGCGGAGAAGTAGCGCACCAGATCGCGCGCGGTGGCGTAGAAGCCGGTCGCGGAGGCCAGCGCCCGGGTGTCGACATGATCGATCGGCACCCGCTCGGTGGCATAGGACAGGGCGCTGTAGCCGGTGGCGTACTCGGCAGCGCGGGCCGGGTCGAGTTCCGGGCCGAGGTCGGACAGGCCGAGCTTGTCCACGATCCTCGTACGGACATGATCGTTGTACGACGCCCCGGCGACGGCCTCGATGATGAGTCCGAGCAGGCCGTAGCCGATGTTCGAGTACTTGAACCGGTCGTTGTCCCGCAGCACGGCCGAGTCCGGCTCCCGCAGGATCCGCAACAACTGCTCCCGGTCCGGGAAGGCGCGCCGGAGCTGCCAGAACTCCGCGTCCAGGCTGTCCCGGGTGACCCCGCCGGCGTGACTCAGCAGGTCCCGCACCGTCAGCTCACCGACCGCCGCGCCGGCCAGCTCGCTGACGTGGGCCGAGGCCCGGTCGTCCAGCCGAAGCCGCCCGTCCTCCACCAGTTGCAGGATGGCCGTCGCCGTGAAGGTCTTGGAGTGCGACGCGATCCGGAACAGGTGCTGCTCGGTCAGCTCGACGTTCTGCTCGGCATCGGCCACGCCGTACGCGGCGGAGAAGGCGATTCCCTCCCCGGCGTACACGGCCGCCTGCACGCCCGGCACCCGGTGGTACCGCTGCCAGAACCCCAGCAGTGTGTCGTAGTAGGCGAGTACCTCGCTGAGCGTCTCGGGAGCGACGGGCACGGACGGACTCCTGGCTGGTCGAGCGGGTGGGATCACCGGCGCACCGGTGCGCAGACACTCTAGGCTGAGCCCGCCCGTCCCGGCAGTACGGTCTCAGACGTGCCGGCGGGACTGGATCACCCGGAAGCGGCTCGCCACGTAGGCACCGTCGGTGTACGTCGCGTTGGCGGCCGGGTTGGCACCGGTGCCGTGGAAGTCGCTGAACGCGGCCGACTGGTTCACGAACACCTGGCCGGTGAGGTTCTCCGACAGTGCGACCCCGACGTCGAGCGCCGCGTCCCGGATCTGGTCCAGCACCTTCTCGTCGGTCGAGTAGACCCCGGCCGTCATCGCTCCACCCTCGCTGACGGTCTTGCGGAACAGCTCGACCGACTCCGGCGTACCGGAGGTCCGGATCAGGAAGGACACCGGGCCGAAGCACTCCTGGCCGTAGACCTCGGCGTCCTCGGCGTCGATCGCGACCAGCAGCGGCGTCCGGACCACCGCGTCCGGGTACGAGGGGTGCTGGATCGCGCGCGACTCGAGCACCACGTCGCCGTGCTCGGGGGCCCTCTCGAGGCGCGTGGTCACGCCCTCGTTGACGATGCCGCCGAGCAGCTCGACCGCGCGGGCATCGTCGCCGAGGAGCCTGGTCAGCCCACCGGCGAGCCCGGCGGCCACCTCGTCGAAGGACTTGTGGCCCTCGTCGGTCTCGATCCCGTCGGCCGGGATGAAGAGGTTCTGGGTCGTGGTGCACATCTGGCCCGAGTAGAGCGCGAGCGTGAAGGCGAGGTTGCCGCAGAGCCCCTTGAAGGAGTCCGTCGAGTCGATCAGCACCGCGTTGACGCCCGCCTTCTCGGTGAAGACCTGCGCCTGCTTGGCGTGCTCCTCCAACCACTCGCCGAACTCGGTGCCGCCGGTGTAGTCGATCAGCTTCACCTCCGGGCGCAGCGCCAGCGGCTTGGCGAGGCCGTCACCGGCCCGCTCGACCGCCAGGGTGACCAGGTTCGGGTCGAGCCCGGCCTCGGCCAGCACCTCGCGGCAGACCTCCACGGTGATCGCCAGCGGGAGTACCGCGAGCGGGTGCGGCTTGACCACCACGGCGTTGCCGGTGACCAGCGAGGCGAACAGCCCGGGCCAGGAGTTCCAGGTCGGGAAGGTGTTGCAGCCGATCACGAGGGCGACCCCGCGGCCGACGACGGTGAAGGTCTTCTCCAGCCGGATCGGGTCGCCCTTGGCCGGCTTCTCCCAGACCGCCGTGGCCGGGTAGCGGCTCATCTCCTCGTACGCGTAGGCGATCGCCTCCAGTGCGCGGTCCAGCGCATGCGTACCACCTGCCTGGAACGCCATCACGAAGGCCTGGCCGCTGGTGTGCTGCACGGCGTTCGCCAGCTCGAAGACGCGCTTGTGCAGGCGGTCGAGAATCTCCAGCCCGACCCCGACGCGACCGTCCACCCCGGCTCGACGCCAGTCGGCGAGACCCGCCTGGGCTGCCGCGAGGAGCTCGTCCAGGCCCTCCTCGGTGGTGCGCGGGTACTGCACGTCGAGCGCGACGCCGTACGGGGACTGCTCGGTCGTGACCGTGCCGTTGGCGCCCGGCGTCTCGACTGGGTACGTCGTACCGCGGTGCGCCTCGAAGGCGGCCATGCCGTCCGCGGCGGCGGTCTCGCCGTACACGCGGGGGCTGGGCGACTCCGGGAAGGCGGAGTAGTAGCCGCGGCTGCGGATGGCAGCCAGCGCCCCGTCGAGGCGGTCCCGATGGACTGCCAGCCAGTCGGCGGCGGCCGGCACGATCGGTGCGGAGGTCATGGTTGCGCTCCAGAGCTCGGGAGGACTGCTCGACAACCTGTGATGTTACAGTCGCTAGACGAATCATGGCCAGGGTGTCACACCGCTGGTGACTAGGGTGGTCGAATGAGTGATCAGCTGGCGGCCGATGTGGCTGCCGCCATGTGGGCCGAGGACACGGCGAGCGCCGGGCTCGGCATGCGCCTGGTCAGCGTCGGTGCCGGGACCGCCGTGCTCGAGATGCCGGTCCGCGACGACATGGTGAACGGCCACGGCATGGCGCACGGCGGCTTCGTCTTCACCCTGGCCGACTCAGCCTTCGCCTTCGCCTGCAACTCGCGCAACCAGGTCACCGTGGCGCAGGCCTGCGACATCGTCTTCGTCGCCCCGGCCCGGCGGGGTGACCTGCTCGTCGCCGAGGCGCGGGAGCGGGCGTCGTACGGGCGCAACGGCATCTACGACGTGACCGTGCGACGCGGCGACGAGCTGATCGCCGAGTTCCGCGGCCGCAGCCGCCGGCTGGGCCGCACCATCATCGAGGAGTCGGCATGACCCGTGAGGCTTTTCTGGTTGACGGCGTCCGCACCCCGATCGGGCGGTACGGCGGAGCGCTGGCCGCGGTCCGGCCCGACGATCTCGCGGCGCACGTACTGGCCGAGCTGCTGCGACGCCAGCACCGGCTCGACCCGGCGCTGATCGACGACGTCGTCCTCGGCTGCGCGAACCAGGCCGGTGAGGACAACCGCAACGTCGCCCGGATGGCCGTCCTGCTGGCCGGTCTGCCCGACACCGTTCCCGGTACGACGATCAACCGGCTGTGCGGGTCCGGTCTCGACGCGGTGGCGTCGGCCGCCCGGTCGATCATTGCTGGGGACAACGACATCGTCGTCGCCGGTGGCGTCGAGTCGATGTCGCGGGCCCCTTTCGTGATGCCGAAGGCAACCACTGCGTTCGCCCGGACGGCCGAGATCCATGACACCACCATCGGCTGGCGGTTCGTGAACCCGGTGTTGAAGAAGCAGTACGGGATCGACTCGATGCCGGAGACGGCCGAGAACGTCGCCGAGGAGTTCAGTGTCTCGCGCCGGGACCAGGACGAGTTCGCCCTGCGCAGCCAGCAGCGCGCGGCCAAGGCGATCGCCAACGGCCGGCTGGCGCAGGAGATCGTCGGCGTGACCGTGCCCGCCAAGCGCGGCGCCGGCACAACGGTCGAGGTGGACGAGCACCCGCGCGAGACCTCACTCGACGCGCTGGCCGCCCTGAAGACGCCCTTCCGGGAGAACGGCTCGGTCACGGCCGGCAACGCGTCCGGCGTCAACGACGGAGCCGCCGCCCTCCTGGTGATGAGTGGCACGGCCGTCAGGCGGCTCGGGGTCACGCCGCTGGCCCGGATCGTCGGCACAGCCGCGGCCGGCGTGCCGCCCAGGATCATGGGCATTGCTCCCGCCCCGGCCACCCGCAAGCTGCTCGAGCGCACCGGCGTCGCGCTCGAGGACATCGGCGTGATCGAGCTGAACGAGGCCTTCGCCTCCCAGTCGCTGGCCGTCCTGCGCAACCTCGGCCTTCCCGACGACGCCGAGCATGTCAACCCCAACGGCGGCGCCATCGCCCTCGGCCATCCCCTCGGCATGAGTGGCGCCCGCCTCGCCCTCACCGCCGCGCTGGAGCTCCGCCACCGCTCGGCCCCCTACGCCCTCGCCACCATGTGCATCGGCGTAGGCCAAGGCATAGCCACCCTCCTAGCCCACCCATGACCACCCACCCAGGCCCTGGCAGGCAACCGAGCGCCGGCAGCCCTCCACCAAGCAGCGATCGGTCCGAATCCGCCCTCCAGGCACGGGACGGTCAGCCGCTCGCCTCCGTCGAGGGCGGATTCGGACCGATCGCTGCCAGAGGAAGACCGGTTGCTGCCACAGGAAGACCGGTTGCTGCCACAGGGGGAAGGGGGCGGATTGGGACCGATGGGTGACAAGTTCTTGGGTGAGGCGTGTCCCGTGGAGCTGCTGGACGAGGGCGAGCGGCTGTCGGTCGACGAGCTCAGGGCGCGGCAGCTGGAGACGCTGCGGGCGACGGTGCGCACGGCGTACGAGAAGGTCCCGCACTATCGCGCGGCGCTGGACGGGGCCGGGTTCGCCCCGGACGACCTGCGGGACCTGTCCGACCTGAGCCGGTTGCCGTTCACCGCCAAGGAGGACCTGCGCCAGAACTACCCGTTCGGCATGTTCGCCGTGCCGCGGGAGGAGGTCGTCCGCCTGCACGCCTCCTCCGGTACGACGGGTCGTCCGACCGTGGTCGGGTACACCCGCGACGACATCGACACCTGGTCGGACCTGATGGCGCGGTCGATCCGCGCCGCCGGCGGGCGTGCCGGGGACGTCTGCCACATCGCCTACGGGTACGGCCTGTTCACCGGTGGACTCGGGGCGCACTACGGCGCGGAACGCCTCGGCTGCACCGTTGTGCCGGTGTCCGGCGGGATGACCGACCGGCAGGTGAACCTGATCAGGGACTTCGGCGCGCAGATCGTGATGGTCACGCCGTCGTACTTCCTCGCCATCCTCGACGAGCTGGTTGCTCGCGGCATCGATCCCCGGGAGACCTCGCTGCGGGTCGGGATCTTCGGCGCCGAGCCGTGGACCGAGCAGATGCGCACGGAGATCGAGGCGCGCAGCGGGATGCACGCCGTCGACATCTACGGGCTGTCGGAGGTGATGGGCCCAGGGGTCGCCCAGGAGTGCGTCGAGACCAAGGACGGGCTGCACATCTGGGAGGACCACTTCTACCCCGAGATCATCGATCCGGTCACCGGCGAGGTGCTGCCGGACGGTGAGGTGGGCGAGCTGGTCTTCACCACGCTGACCAAGCAGGCGCTCCCGGTGCTGCGGTACCGGACCCGGGACCTCACCCGGCTGCTGCCCGGCACGGCGCGGCCCGGGATGCGCCGGATGGAGAAGATCACCGGACGCACCGACGACATGATGATCGTGCGCGGCGTGAACGTCTTCCCGACCCAGATCGAGGAGCAGATCCTCGCGGTCGAGGGGCTGACACCGCACTACCTGTGCGTGCTGACCCGCCCCGGCCGGATGGACGAGCTCACCGTCCAGGTCGAGGCCGCCCCGGATCTCGGCGACGGCCGGGAGGCTGCGGCGGCCCGGCTGTCCCGCCTGATCAAGCATCGCGTCGGCATCACCGTCACCGTCGAGGTACTCGACCCGCACGCCCTCGAACGATCACTCGGCAAGGCCAAGCGGATCAGGGACGACCGTCGCTGACCCAGCTGTTCGCCTCGGCGATGACGGCGCCGACAAGGGCCGCCGACTGTCTCGCGATCTCGCTCGGCGGCGAAGGCCGGTCGTGGTCCAGCCACCAGGTGATGGACTGGACGAACATCGCCGACAGCACGGTCGCCACCAGTCCGTCGGCGGCCGCCCGCGCGTCCCGGGCCTGCAGGTGCTCGGTGACCATCTCCCCGAGTGTCGCCCGCATCCTGGCGGCGAACCACGGACTGCCACCCTTGCCCAGCAACGCCCGGTACAGGCGGTGGTACTGACTGATGTGCTCGAAGAACCCGACCCAGCGTTGCTCGGCCGGCCGCTCGGCGCCGTCCGCGATCGTGCCCAGCACGGCAGCCATCGCCTCGTCGAAGATCTGCTCGACGAGGTCGTACTTGTCCTTGTAGTTCCGGTAGAACGCGGCCCGGCTCACCATGGCCCGCCCGGTGAGCTCACCGACGGTGAGGCGGTCGAAGCCACGTTCCTCGACGAGCTCGACCAGTGCCTCCCGCAGTAGTTTCCGGGTTCGGCGCACCCGCAGGTTGCCGTTCGACAGAGACAATTCGCGCTCCTTGTCCGGACCGGGACAAGGCGGCCGCATTGATGCTTGCCGCCCTGATCCGGCGATGACGACACTGGGACACATCGAACCGGTCGAGACAGTCTGTCTCGATGGAGCGGAGTCGTCAACAGCCGCGCACCGCCCCTCGTCGGTGTGCGCAGAGAGGGCAGGGATGACGGAGACGATCATGCGAGCAGTGCGGTACGAGCGGTACGGACCGCCCGAAGTGCTCGAGGTGCGGAAGGTGCCCGTGCCGGTGCCCCGATCCGGCGAGGTGCTGGTCAAGGTGCACGCGACGAGCGTGAACCCGGTGGAGGCGCAAGTCCGTTCGGGCCGGATGCGGCCGATGAGCGGCTACAGGTTCCCCAAGGGCACCGGTGAGGACTTCGCCGGTGAGGTCGTCGCCGTCGGGCCGGGCGTCGATGCCACAGCGGTCGGGCGGCTCGTCTGGGGCACTCAACTGGGCCTCAACAGCGCCGCTGCGGCCGAGTACATCCGCGTCAAGGAGTCGGCCACCGCTGCCGCGCCGCCTGGGCTTGGGGCCGTGGCGGCGGCCACTTTGCCGACGGTCGGGCTGACAGCACTGACGGCTCTGCGCGCCGTACGAGTCCCGACCGGGGGGAAGTTGTTGGTGGTCGGCGCGAGCGGTGGCATCGGCAGTGTGACGGTCCAGCTCGCCCGGGCCGCCGGCACGCGTGTTGCCACCGTGTCGAGTGAGAGGAACCTGGGGCTGTGCCGGGACCTCGGCGCGGAGTGGACCTACGACCACACGCGGCTCGACCGGCTCCCCGCCGGGCCCGAGTTCGACTCGATCGTCGATCTCCACGGCGCCTGCCTGAGCACCTACCGAGAGCGGCTGAAACGCGGTGGGCGGATGACGACCATGGCCGCCAAGGGGATGGCGTACGCGCTCCTGTCGGTCGCCCTGCCGGGACCTCGGGTGCGACTGGCACGCATGAAGCCCAGCCGCGCGGGCCTGGACGAGTTGGCCGGGCTCGTCGAGCGGGGAGAACTACGTCCTGTGGTCGACCAGGTATACCCGCTGGAGGCGATCGCCGACGCGCATCGCTCGGTGGAGACCGGCCACAGCCGAGGCAAGCGCGCCGTCCGGGTGGCCGGCGACTAATTCGGTACGGCCCGGCGGGCATGAGCGTTAGAGTGTGCGTCGAACCGACGGAAGGGAGGTGAGCACCGATGTCGCAACGACTCGTCGTGCCGCCTGTCCGTCGAACCCGCGGCTGAGACAGGTGGCTCCACTCACCACAGGAGCTGCAATGACCGTAGGAACACGTCCGCCGTTGACCTCTGACGAGCGGACCCAACTCATCGGCTGGCTGGACCTGCAGCGGTCCTTCGTCCGGATGAAGTGTGACGGGCTCAGCGAGGCCGACGCCCATCGCAAGATGTTGCCGACCTCGCCGCTGATGACGATGGCCGGAGTCGTGGCCCATCTCCGCTGGAACGAGTACTCGTGGTTCCAGCTCAACCTGCTCGGCACCCCGGACACCGGCCAGACGCCGTGGACCGAGGGGGGACATCCCGACGCCGAGATGTTCGTGGACGACGTCCCGCTCGCCCAGCTGCTGGACGAGTACGACGAGGAGTGCGCGCGGTCGAACGAGATCGTGGCGAAGCACTCCCTGGACGACGTGGAACAGGGGCCGTACCGGGCGAAGGGCGAGGCCGCCTCGGTTCGGTACATCCTCTGCCACATGATCGAGGAGACGGCGCGCCATGTCGGCCACCTCGACATCATCCGTGAGCTGATCGACGGCCAGAAGAGCTACAACCGCCTGCCCGACTAGTACCACGAATGGCCCCGGCCGGCCCTTGAGTGCGGCCGGGGCGCACCCTCGGAGCTACTGACCGAAGGCGAGCGGCTCGCGAGTGCAGAGGTACGTCGCCCAGTGCAGCTTGACCGGTACGCCGGCGGAGTCACGGGTGATCCGCAACAGCTCCCCCACCTCACGACCCGACTCGGTGCGATAGAGGTCGTCGGCCACCTTCACGAACACCGCCGGCGGCTTGTACGCCGGTGCACCCACCGCGCGGGCCTCCAGCCGGCCGGCCTTGACGGAGAAGACGAACGGGTTGCCCTCGGAGAACCACGTGCCGAGCAGGCCGGTCAACTCTTCCGGCACCGCCGTGCCCGGAACCCATGGCTCGGGGCGCAGCGGATCGTTCTCCAGCACCTCCACCAACAGCTGCGTCGCCACGGCGGCCGGGTCCGGTGCGGAGGTGGCGTTCATCAAGGCGATGCCGGCGGTGCCTGACGGGCGGTGCACGAAGGTGCCGGTGATGTGGCCGGGCATCCCGCCGGTGTGTCCGACGAAGACGCGCTCGCCGAGCCGGAGCAGCATGAAGCCGAGGCCGAACCCGAGCTGCCAGCGGTCCACGTCCGCCATGATCTGCGGCTGGCACATCTCCTCGATCGTGTCCTTCGAGAGCACCTCGTCCACCGGATCGGCCAGGAACATGGCCCACTTGGCCAGGTCCTCAGCTGTGCTCGCCAGTCCGCCGCAGGCGTCCATCGCGCGGATGTCCAGCACAGGCTCTCGCACCGGCACGTCGGAGAACGGCGGTACGTAGTACCCGGTGACGGCGTTGCCGCTCAGCCCCACCGACGTACGGCGCATCTCCAGCGGGTCGAGGAGGCGGGCCTGGATCGACTCGAACCAGGTGCGCTTGTCCAGCCTCGCCACGATCTCGCCGAGGATCGAGTAGACCAGGTTCGAGTAGTGCCAGCGGTGGTGCGGTTTGCCGACCCGCTCGGCCTGGTTCCAGCCGGCAACCAGTTGCTCGCGGTTGGGGAAGGTCAGCTGGTCCCACACGTCACCGACGGGTTCGCGTTGCATGCCGCTGACGTGGCTGAGCATCTGCCGGACGGTGATGCCGTGGTGCGTGCTCTCGCCGATGAACTCCTCCACCGGGTCGTCCAGGCAGAGCTTGCCCTCGTCGCGCAGCGCCATGATCGCGACTGCCGTCAGGGTCTTGCTCTGCGACGCGATCAGGAACTGCGAGTCGGCGGTCGGCGGCACGTCCGGCCTGTCGAGATCGGCCGCGCCGACGCCGTCGGACCAGCGCAGGCCGCCGGCCCGGGCGACGGCGCCGACGATGCCGGGGACGCGGTCCCTGGCCTGGCGCTCCGCAAGGATCCTGGTGAGTCGGGAACGGGTCTGGGCAGCGATCTCGGTCACGCCCGCGACCCTAGCCGACCCGACGGCCACGGATCCGGACGGCCGCTCGCGGATCGGTGAACGTGACAAAAGGGCTAAAGGGGCACGGGCGGGGTGTGGGAGGGTGGAGCGGTGCGTATTGGGGTGCTGGGGCCTTTGGCGATGTGGGGCGCCGACGGGACCCCGCTGGACGTCCGCGGGCTCCGGCTGCGCGGACTCGTGGCGCGCCTCGCACTCGAAGCCGGCCGGCCGGTCGCGGTCGAGACCCTCGTCGACGCGCTCTGGGGCACCGAGGCACCCAGCGCGAACGCCCTGCAGTCTCTCGTCTCGCGGCTCCGCGCCGGTCTGCCCGCCAGGGAGTCGAGCGTCTCCGTAAGGTCGGGGCCGGCGGGTTACACCCTCACCATCGCGCCGGAGTCGGTCGACGCCTTGCAGTTCGAGCAGCTGGTCCGGACGGGCCGACGGCTGCTCGCCTCGGATCAGGATCGAGGCCAGGCGCTGCTCGCCCAGGCCGAGCGCCTGTGGCGCGGCGATGCCCTGACGGATCTGCGCGACCTGCCCTTCGCCGCCGCCGAAGCCGACCGGCTGGCCGAGCTCAGGCTCACCGCCACCGAGGAACTGGCCGAGTCCGCAATCACCAGCGGCCGGTCCCGGGACGTCAGCGCCGAGCTGGAACGCCTCGCCGCGACCCACCCCCTCCGCGAGCGACTGCACGAACTGCTGATCAGGGCCCTGTACGCCGATGGGCGGCAGGCGGAGGCCCTGGCGGCGTACGAGCGGGTGCGGTGCACCTTGGCCGACGAGCTGGGCACCGATCCCGCGCCGCGGCTGCGGGAGCTGCATGTCGCGGTCCTGCGCGGTGATCCGGTCGATCCCGCCGTCAGCCCCATCGTCGTACCGCCCGCTCCGGAGCTGCGGGGCGGGCACAACCTGCGGGCACCGCTGACGAGTTTCGTCGGGCGGTCCGAGGACGTCGCCGAGCTGGGCCGGCTGCTCACCGGCGACACCCGGCTCGTCACGATGGTCGGCCCGGGCGGCGCCGGGAAGACCCGGCTCGCGACCGAGACCGGACGGATGCTGGTGGAGCAGAGCGGCGACGGGATCTGGTTCGTCGAGCTCGCACCGCTGGGTGTTGCCGCCGACGTCGCACCGACGATGCTGTCCGCGCTGGGCGCCAGCGAGTACGTCGACAACCTGCGCACGACACTGGCGCCGAAGCATCTCCCGAGCAGCCGGGCCGCGGCGGACCGGCTCGTCGAGGTGATCGCGGACCGGCGGGTGCTGATCGTGCTCGACAACTGCGAGCACCTCGTGCACGAGGTGGCCGGGCTGGTCGACTCGCTGCTGGCGTCTTGCCCGCGGCTTCGCATCCTGACCACCAGCCGGGAGCCGCTGAGCATCTCGGGCGAGCACCTGCACCAGGTCGGCCCGCTGGGGCTGCCGCCGGAGAACAGCCGGAACGGAAGCTACCCGTCCGTGCAGCTCTTCGTGGACCGCGCCCGCGCGGTGCGGCCGGACTTCCGGCTCACCGAGGCCAACCACGAGGCGGTCGCGGAGATCTGCCGCCGGCTGGACGGGATGCCGCTCGCGATCGAGCTGGCCGCCGCCCGCCTCCGCGCGCTGACGCCGGCGCAGATCGTCGAGCGCCTGGCGGACCGCTTCCGGTTGCTGACCAGCGGCAGCCGGACCGCGTTGCCGCGGCACCAGACCCTGCGTGCGGTGGTGGAGTGGAGCTGGGATCTTCTGGACCCTCCTGAGCAGGCAGTGGCACGGCGGCTGTCCTTGTTCTCGGGCGGCGCGACGCTAGACGCCGCCGAGGAGGTCTGCAGCGGTCCCGACCTGCCGCCGGAGAGTGTGCTCGGGGTGCTCGCCTCGCTGGTCGACAAGTCGCTGGTCGAGGCCGCTGCCGACGACCGATCGGTTCGCTACCGCATGCTGGAGACGGTCAAGGCGTACGGCGCCGAACAACTGGCGGCGTCAGGTGAGACCGAGCAGGTGCGGCAGGCGCACACGGCGTACTTCCTGCAGCTGGCCGGGCAGGCCACCTCGCAGCTGCGCAGCGGAGCACAGCTGCAGTGGATCGCGCGGTTCGACGTGGACAACGAGAACCTGCTGGACGCGCTGCGCACCGCGGTCGACTCCGGCGATGCCGCGACCGCGATCGAGCTGGTCTGCGTGCTGGGTGAGTACTGGAACATGCGAGGTCGCCCGGCCGAGGCGGTCTCCTGGTTCGAGGCGGCGCTGGCCGTGCCCGGACCGAGCAAGCCGACCACTCGCGCCAGCACGGTGCTGATGCACGCCCTCGGCACCCTCTCGAACGGCGAGAACTCGCTGTCGTTCTGGCAGGCCCTCCGCGGGCTGGCGCAGATCCGCCGGCTGGGCCGCCGCGACGCCGAGGTCGCCGCCTCGGCCGTCGGCCGGTTCACCAACGCCATCTGGGCAGCGATCCGCCGCGACCGCGCCGGCACCGCCCGCGAGCTGGACGAGGCGCGCGCGGACGCTGATCCGTGGACCCGTTCGATGGCCGTCATGATGCAGGCGATGTTCAACGAGAACGAGGGCCTGCTCGATCAGATGCTGGCCGATCTCCAGCAGGCGCTCGACGGATTCCGCGAGCTCGGCGACCGGTGGGGCATGTCGCTGGCGCTGCGAGGGCTCGCGAGCTACCGGACCAACGCGGGTGACCACGCGGCCGCGCTCGCCTGTCTGACCGAGGCGTTGCGGCTGATCGGCGAGCTGGGAACGAACGAAGGGGTCTCCCAGCTGCTCGCGCAGTGCGCCTACAGCCGGGCCGAGACCGGAGATCCCGAGGGAGCGCTGGCCGATCTCCAGCAGTCGTTGCGGCTCGCGGAGGAGACCGGCAACCGGGCCGGCCAGGCGATCGCGACGATCGGTCTCAGCGCCCTCGCCCGGCGCGCCGGGCAGCTCGACGACGCCGCGCAGCTCGCCGAGAAGGCCGGCACGTTCCTCGACCCGGGGGCCCAGTGGGTGGCGCCGCACGGCTATGCCGTGATCCTCAGCCATCGCGCCCGGGTCGCTGTGGCGCTGGGCGACCTGGTCGCCGCCCGCGAGTTCAGTGACAAGAGTCTCCAGCTGGCCCTCGGCACCGAGGACATGCCGCTCATCTCCGGCATCGTCGAGGCAGCCGCCGAGGTCGACCTGCTGGCCGGAGAGCCGGAACGCGCCGCTCAGGTGCTGGGCATCGCGGCAGCTCTGCGCGGGATGCGGACATACCCCGACCGCGACGTCCGTCGCACCGTTCAACGGCTCCGCGAGGCGCTCGGCCCCGGCCGGTACGACGAGGCGTACGAAGCCGGGGCCACCATGACGCGCGCCGACGCCACAGCCGACATCCGCAAGCGTCTACCCGCGCAAGAGGGCGAGGGTCAGGTGCGCCTGCGGTAGGCGCGGATTGCCAGCGGGGCGAAGACGGCGACGATGCCGACCATCCAGGCAAGGGTGTGGAGCAACGGCCGCTGGACGTCGCCACCGAGCATCAACCCGCGCATCGTGTCGACCAGGGGCTTCACCGGGTTCACCTTGACGAACGCCTGCAGGAAGCCGGGCAGCGTGTCGGGCTGGACGAACACGTTGCTGTCGAAGGTCAACGGGAACATCACCAGGAAGGCGACGCCCTGCACGCTCTGTGCCGTCCGAAGCTTCAGGCCCAGCCAGACCCAGACCCAGCACAGGGACAACGCGAACACCAGCACGAGCACACAGGCGAGCAGGCCGTTCGCCGCCCCGTTCTGGAACCGGAAGCCGAGAATGGTCCCGGTGCTCATCAGGATCACGATCGACAGCAGGTACCGCACCGCGTCACCCAGGACGGCTCCCACCAGCGGCGCGGACCGGGAGATCGGCAGGCTGCGGAAGCGGTCGAACACTCCCTTCGCGAAGTCGTCGTTCAGCGAGACTCCGGTGCCCATCGTGGAGAACACGACGGTCTGCACCAGCAGGCCCGGCAACAGGTATGGCAGGTAGTCCTGCCAGCGACCGCCGGCCGAGAGCGCGCCACCGAAGACGAACAGGAACAGCACCAGGAAGATGATGGGCTGGAACGTGACGTCGGCCAGCGCCTCCGGGTTCTGCCGGATCCGGACGAGGTTGCGCCAGGCAAGCGTCAGACTCTGCTCCACCCAGGCCAGCGGTCGGTTGCGACGGGCCACCGGGGTGGCTTCGAGGGTCGCGGCGGTCATCGGCTCGCTCCTTCCAGGAGGGCGGTGCTCGGATCTTCGGCGGCGTGCCCGGTCAGCGCGAGGAAGACCTCGTCCAGGCTGGGCAGCCGCAGGGCCAGTTCGGTGACGGCGATGCCGGCCTCGTCGAGGCGCCGGACCACGACCGGCATCGACGTACCGTCGGGGACACCGACGCTGACGAGCGCGTTGACCACGTCCACGCTCGGGCGGGCTCCGACCGACTCGGCCACGATCGCGGCGACCCGCTCCAGGTGGCCGGGGTCGGCCGGCCGTACGTCGAGGGACTGGCGGCCGGCCTGGGCCTTCAGCTCGGCGGGCCGGCCGGAGGCCACGACCTTGCCGTGGTCGAACACCATGATCGAGTCGGCCAGTGCGTCCGCCTCCTCCAGGTACTG
>DASTVQ010000053.1:0-3791 GCA_035759015.1 Kribbella sp. | reverse complement strand
CGGCGTACGCAACATGCTGGCGCTTCGCGGTGACCCGCCGGGTGGTCCGAACCAGCCGTGGGTGGCGCACCCGGACGGGCTGAACCACGCGGTCGAGCTGGTCGAGCTGATCCGGTCGCTGGGCGACTTCTGCGTAGGTGTCGCGGCGTTCCCGGACAAGCACCCGGAGGCGGTGTCCATGGAGGCGGACGCCCAGGTGCTTGCGGCGAAGGCTGCCGCCGGGGCCGACTATGCGATCACGCAGATGTTCTTCGGCGCCGACGACTACTTCCGGCTCGTCGACCGTGCGGCTTCGCTGGGCTGCGGCATGCCGGTGCTGCCCGGCATCATGCCGGTCACCAACATCAAGCAGATCCAGCGGATGGCGGAGCTGACCGGGATGGCGCTGCCGACCGCGGTCACCGATCGGCTGCTCGCGGTCGAGGACGAACCGGCCGCCGTCCGGGAGGTCGGCATCGAGATCGCGACCGAGCTGTGCGAACAGCTTCTCGCGGGTGGCGCACCAGGAATTCACTTCATCACCCTGAACCGATCGACGGCGACCCGGCAGGTGTTCCTCAATCTGAGGTCGTCGGTCGTATCCTGAGCCGATGGCTGACCCGTCGGATCTGTTGATCGATCGCACGCTCGTCCTGCTCCGGCACGCCAAGGCGGTCCCGCCCGAGTCGATGCCGGACTTCGAGCGCCCGCTGGCCGACCGCGGCCGCGCCGACGCCCAGGCGGCCGGCCGCTATCTGGTTGCCCAGGGCATCGAAGCCGACCTGGTCCTGTGCTCACCGTCCAAGCGCACCCGGGAGACCTGGAAGTACGTCGTCGAGGGTGGGGCGAGCGCGACCGACGTCTGGTACGACCGCCGCATCTACAACGCCGACACCGACGAGCTCCTCGACGTCGTCCGTGAGACTCCGGCCGAGGCGCGGACGGTGATCATGGTCGGCCACGGGCCCGGCCTCCCGTGGCTCGCCGACGAGCTCGCCCTGGACGGCACCAGCCCGGAGCGCACCGAGCTGTCCCGGAAGTACCCGACCACGGGTCTCGCCGTCCTGCACCTCACCTGCCGCTGGCCCGAGCTCGCCGCGAACGAGGCCGACCTGGTCGACTTCGTCGTGCCCCGTGGTTAGGGCAACCAGTTCGTCGTGCTGTTGACCGTGATCAGGCGCTGAGTCGCGCGGGTCAGGACGACGTACAGCGCGCGGACGCCGCCCAGCGTGTCGCTGACGATGCGGTCGGGCTCGACCACCACGACCGCGTCGTACTCGAGACCCTTGGACTCCAGCGGGCTGACCGCGACGACGCGCGGGTCGCCGAGCTCGGCGAGGACCGGGTCGACGGCGGGCCGCAGCTTCGGCGGCACGATCACGCCGACCGTGCCCTCGACGAGCTGGAGCAGCTCGACCGCGGCGTCACCCGCTGCCTCGGCGACCTTGCCGTCGTCGAGGATCCGGTGCTCGGGGTCGACACCGGTGCTGCGGACCGCGTTCGGCAGATCCGCGTCCGGGAGCGTACGGCGGATCACCTCGCCGGCGAACGCGTAGATCTCGGCCGAGTTCCGGTAGTTGGTGGACAGGCGGAACGTGTGCCGCTGCAGGTGCGACAGCATCGAGTCCATCGCCGCCCGCGCCTCGTCCGGGTCGGACCACGAGCTCTGCGCCGTGTCGCCCACGATCGTCCAGCTCGCCTGCGGACCCCGCCGGGTCACCATCCGCCACTGCATGGGGGAGAGGTCCTGAGCCTCGTCCACCAGCACGTGCGCGTACTCCTCCTGCTCGTCGGCCTCCCGGGCGGCAGCGGCGCGAGCGCGACGCTCGGACGTGGTGAGCACCTCGTTGACGCCGTCGCTCAGACCCTCCAGCCAGTCGAACTCGTCGTCCTTGGCCTCATTGACCGGTGCACGCCCGAGGAGTGTGCTCAGCTCGTCCAAGAGCGCCACGTCGGCGATCGTGAAGTCGTCCGTGCTGCGGATAGCACGGGCGAGCGCGTCGACCTCTCTGGGCGTGAGCTCGTTCCGAGCCCAGCGCTGCAGCCGCCGCGGGTCACCGAGCCAGCGCAGCACCGCTTCCGGCGTCAGCACCGGCCACCACTGGCTGAAGAACGTCCTGAAAGCAGAGGTGTCGACCACTCGGTCACCGAACGCCTCACGGTCGCCATAGACGCCGTGACGCAAGTCATCCGGGAACCGCTGCCAGAGTGCAGCCACCAGAGCCTTACGCGCCTCAGTGGCCGCCTTGTTGCGTGGCGTCCGGCGCAATGCATTCCGCCGTACGTTGTCGAGCTGGTTGGCGTCCAGCTCGACGGTGGCGCCGCCGATGTACACCCGGAGGGTGGCGGGCGCCGTCGGGACGCGGTCGCGGGCAGCGCGCGACAGTACGCCGCGCATCCGCAGCGAACCCTTGATCGCGGCAACCTCGGCGTCGTCGACCGCAGTGGCCTTGACGCCGTCCACCAGTTCGCCCACGGCCCGCAGCGACACCGTGTTCTCACCAAGGCTCGGCAGGACACGCTCGATGTAGGCCATGAACGCAGCGGACGGTCCGACCACCAGTACGCCGCCGCGCTCGAACCGCCTGCGGTCGCTGTAGAGCAGGTACGCCGCCCGGTGCAGAGCGACCACCGTCTTGCCGGTGCCCGGCCCACCGCCGATGACGGTCACACCGCGCGCCGGAGCCCGGATGGCCTTGTCCTGCTCGGCCTGGATGGTGGCGACGATGTCGCGCATCGTGTGACCGCGGGCCCGCGACAGGGACGCCATCAGCGCGCCCTCGCCCATCACGGGCAGATCCTCGGGCGCACGCTCCGGCGCCAGCAGGTCGTCCTCCAGCCCGACGATCCGCGGACCCTTGTTCCGCAGTACGCGCCGGCGGACCACCTTCAGGCGGTCCGTCGCGGTAGCGCGGTAGAACGGCTCGGCCGCCGGCGCGCGCCAGTCGATCACCAGCGGTTCGTACTCCGCGTCCCGGACACCGATCCGGCCGACGTACAGCTTGTCGAGGTCGGCTGCGGTCTCGGTGGCCGGCTGGTCGTCACCGAGGTCGGAGTCGAGCCGGCCGAAGACCAGGCCTTCGTGCTCGGCATCCAGCTCGGCGATCCGGCGGGCCGCCGCGAACACCAGGACATCGCGCTCGTACAGCCCGGTCTGCTCCTCCTCGCGGACGCGGCCGACGTTCTGGGCCTGCGCGCGCTGGTGACCTTCGACCGCGATCCGTGACGCCGAGCGGGCAGCCTCCGCTACCCGGTCGTACACCCGGTCGACATGTTGTTGCTCAGCCGCCAGCTCAGCCAGCTCGACGTTTTCGTGATCGGCCGACGTGGGGGTTTGATCCACCGAGGTCCTCTCTACTGCCGGGCACCTACCCCGACATGGAACAGGAACGATCAATCTTAGTGCGCTCGGTATCTCAACCCCAGACCGGTCTCAGGCCTTCCCGATGGCGTCGGCCACAATCGCGGCGCCGAGGGTGGTGGCCGGGACCCCGGAGCCCGGGTGAGCGCCCGCCCCGACGCAGTACAGGCCCTTGACCGGAGACACGTTGGCTGCCCGGCGGCGGGCGGTCCGGTAGCCCTCCCAGGCCACACCGGCCCACCATGACGGCGACGTCTGCCGCGACACCACGTTCTCCCGGATGTGCAGCCCACGCGCGACCAGGAGGTCCAGTACGTCGTCCGTCGGGTAGCCGTGGACCAGTACGGACCACGCCTGGTGCCCGACGGGCGCCTGACCACCGGTCCGTACGACGACTGTCGGCGTACCGTGCAGGACGGTCTCGAAGGGTAGGGCCGGCACTGGATCCTTC
>DASTVQ010000052.1:0-4166 GCA_035759015.1 Kribbella sp. | reverse complement strand
GTACCGCAACGAGCTCGCCGCGGTCTGTGCCGCGGCTCCCGAGCTGCTCGACAAGATGCCGCCGGCTGATGCGCTGCGGGTCTGGATGGACCGCTTCGTCGACTACATGACCCGCAAGCTCGGCATGGCCGACGCGCTCCGCGCGGTGATCGCCTCGGGTGCGAACCCGTACGCCCAGAGCTTCGAGCTCCTGGTCGGTGCGATCAAACCGCTGCTGGACGCGGGCGTGGCCGCCGGCGAGATCCGTCCCGACGTCTCGGCCGACGACGTCCTCGTCAGCCTCAGCGGCGTCGCCCTCGCGGCCGGCTCCAAACGCGACCAGGCCGATCGCCTGCTCAACCTCCTGCTGGACGGTCTGCGCTACCGCGCCTGAGCCGCGGCCACCGGGCTTCTAGGGTGGAGCGATGCGGAGAGTGGCGTTGGTGACGGGGTCGGCCTCTGGGATCGGTGCGGCGACAGCTCGGCGGTTGGCCGCGGACGGGATGATCCTGGCAGTGCATTCGCGTTCCAGCCGGGAGGCCGGTGTCGCGTTGGCCGCGGAACTCGGTGGGTCCTATCACCAGGCCGATCTCTCCGACGACGCCGCGGCGAGTGCCCTGGTCCCGAGTGTGCTGGCCGAGCACGGGCGGCTCGACGTACTCGTGAACAACGCGGGCATCAGCTGGCCGGTGCCGCACGCCCAACTCGACGGCCTGACCGCGGACGACTGGCGGCGGCTGCTCGACGTCAACCTGATCGCGCCCTGGCTGTTGTGTACGGCGGCTCTCCCCGCACTCACCGAATCGGGCGGATGCATCGTGAACGTCACCAGCCACGCTGGTGTCAGGCCCAAGGGGAGTTCGGTCGCGTACGCCGCTTCGAAGGCCGCACTCAATCACGTGACCAAGCTGCTGGCTGCCGCTCTCGGACCATCGGTGCGAGTCAACGCGGTGGCACCCGGCCTGGTCGACACGCCCCTCACCGCATCGTGGACCGAGGCGCAAGAGCTCTGGAGAACCTCGAGCCCGATGCGTCGCGCGGCACAGCCCGCCGATGTCGCGGACCTGATCTCGGCACTTGTCCACAACACGTATCTGACCGGTGAAGTGGTCCTGCTGGACGGTGGTCTGAACCTGCGCTGATTCTGTCGGTGCCGCCTCCTACGATCGCGGGATGTCTTTGGGTCGGGACTTCCGCCGGTTGTGGGTCGCGTTCACTGTCAGCGCTTTCGGATCGGCGGTCGGACTCGGTGCCCTACCGCTGATCGCCGTACTCGCGCTGGATGTCAGCACCTTCCAGGTGTCCATGTTGTCCGCGTTGTCCGCGATCGGTGGCCTGCTCGGCCTGCCGATGGGTGACTTCATCGAGCAGCGGCGCAAGCGGCCCGTGATGATCGCCGCGGACCTGGCCCGGTTCGTCGTCCTGGGGTCGGTCCCGGTCGCGGCGGTGTTCGACGTCCTGACCTACACCCAGCTCTGCGTGGTGGGTGTCGTCCAGGCCGCCGCGCTGATCGCGTTCAGCGCGGCGAGTGGCGCGCACTTGAAGGCGCTGGTCCCGGCCGAAGGGCGCCCCGAGGCGAACAGCCGGTTCGAGCAGACCAACTGGATCACGCTGAGCGTCGGCCCGGCGATCGGCGGTGCGCTCGTCAGCCTGGTCGGCGCGACCGCCACCCTGGCCGTCGACGCGGTGTCGTTCCTGCTGTCGGCGCTCGGCGTCCGGCGGATCCAGCAGCCTGAGCCGGCGCCGGTACGGCGGGACGGGAAGGCGGACTTCACCGCCGGGTGGCGCTACATCCTTCGTCATCGCGGACTGCGAGCACTGTTCTGGAACTCGCAACTGTTCGGCGGACCGGTGATGATGACGATGCCTCTGCTGACCGTCTTCATGCTGCGCGACCTCGGCCTGGCGCCGTGGAGCTATGGCCTGTTCCTCGGTGTGTCGTGTCTGGGCGGCGTGCTGGGAGCCCAGCTGGCGCCTGGCCTCACCCGGCGGCACGGACTGCATCGGATGCTCATCGTGTTCGGTGTCCTGCGGGCTCCCTGGCTGTTGCTGTTCCCCTTGGCGCCGCACGGTTTCGGTGGGCTGGTGCTGCTCACCGCGGCCGAGACCGGCCTGCTGGTGGCGGCGGGTGCGTTCAACCCGTCGTTCGCGACGTACCGGATGGAGGTGACCGAGGACGGCTTCATGGCCCGGGTGGTCGGCTCGTGGTCGATCAGCTCGCGGTGCGTGCAGCCTGCCTTCATGGCGCTCGGTGGTGTGCTCGCGGCGTTGATCGGACTCCGGGGTGCGCTGTGGGTCGCGGGTGCATCCTGCCTGTTGAGTGCCGTTGTGCTGCCGTGGCAGTCGGCTAAGCCAGCCCCAGTGCCTGAGCCAGCCTGACCTGGCTCCCCATCGCCCCGCCGTCGGCCTGGGCGTCGAGGTAGTCGGCCGCCTGATCCGGTGGCAGGACGAGAACCTCGGTCACCTGCTCGGCGTCGTCGGGGTTGGTCGGCTGTCCGTCGACCACGACGTCCGCGACGACGGTCGCCCAGTACGAGATGGGGTGCGGCAGATGCGGACGGTACGGCGCGGGCCGGCGATGCTCGGCCCGGTGGGCGCCGAGCCACGTCAGCGGTCCGGTCAGCCGGGCGCCGGCCTCCTCGCGGAGCTCGCGGTGCACGAGCCGCTCGATCGTCTCGTTCGGCTCGCGGGTGCCACCGGGGAGGAAGCGCCAGCCCAGATCGTTGCTGCAGACAACGATCCCGCCGCCGGTGCGGCCGATGACGTGCACGTTGCTGATCAGCTCGTCGGCAGGCTCCTCGGTCGAGTACCGGACGTCGACCTCACCCCAGGCCCAGTGGTCCGGCGCGAAGAGCTCGGGGAACCGCTCGGCCCAGGTCTGCATGCGCGCCATTCTCTCCCTGCGCTACCGTCGCCCCCATGGCGCCCTCGGAACCGGACCCCGTGCCTGATCCTGAGCAGTCCCGCCGTACGACGACGCGACTGCTCTGGGCCTGTGCCGTACTCACCCTGCTCGCCGGCGTCTTCCAGCTGTCCGGCATCCTCAGCGGCGCCGACGGGTACGACGTACTGGCCTGGGTCGGTGTGGTCGTCGGGGGCGTGTGCCTGCTCGCGCTGATCGCCGTCTACAGCGCGTGCGCGCTCGACCGCCTCACCCTGCGCACCCGCGTGCTCAACGGCTTCGACCTCTTCCAGGTCACGACGGTCCTGCTCCTGCTCGCGATCGTCGCCGGCATCCCGATCCACAGCACGAGTGCGTTGGCCCTGCTGCTCCCGTTCGGGTTGACCTACTGGCTGCACAACCTCAACGCACCTACTTCAAGTGCGCCCTGAGGTAGTCGATGTCGGCCTTCTGGCCGTGGTCGGCGTTCGGGGTCTCGACGACGACCGGGGCACCGGCGGCCTGCACGACCGCGACGATGTCGGCCGGGTCGATGTGACCCTCCTCGAAGTTGCTGTGCCGGTCGGCGCCGGAGCCGAACTCGTCGCGTGACCCGTTGGCGTGCACCAGGTCGATCCGCCCGGTGATCGCCAGCACCTTCTCGACGATCGTGGGCAACTCCTCACCGGCCGCGTGGAAGTGGCAGGTGTCGAGGCAGAAGCCGACGTTCTCGAGGCGGTCGTTGCCGGACGACTGGACCGCGTCCCACAGCCGGGCGATCCGGTCCAGCTGCCGGGCCATAGCGTTCTCCCCGCCGGCCGTGTTCTCGATCAGCAGCGGGACCGGCAGCTCGGCGCGCTCGATGCATTTGCGCCAGTTGTCGAAGCCGGCCTCGGGGTCGTCCTCGTCGCCGACGTGCCCGCCGTGCACGATCACGCCCTTCACGGCGATCTCGGCCGCCTTGTCGAGCGTCTGCTGCAGGAGCTTGCGGCTCGGGATCCGGATCCGGTTGTTCGTGTTCGCCACGTTCAGCCGGTACGGCGCGTGCACGTACAGATCGACGCCTGCTGCGGCCGCCCGCTCCTTGAGCGCCTCCTCGCCGTCGGCGTAGGCGAGCTTCGGCGCCTTGTAGTCCTGGGGGTTGCCGAGGAAGAACTGGACCAGGTCGGCGCCCCGATCGGCCGCCTCGGCCAGCGGGTCCTGCTGATCCACGTGCGCACCCAGCTTCAAGCTCATGGAACCCACCCTAAGACCGCCCGCCGACAGTCCTGGATCCGTTCCCGGCCAGCTTCTGCCGGACGGCGGC
>DASTVQ010000051.1:0-44283 GCA_035759015.1 Kribbella sp. | reverse complement strand
GATGAGCACACACCAGGGGGCGGGTTCGGACTGATGAGCACACACCAGGGGGCGGGTTCGGACCGATGAGCACACACCAGGGGGCAGGTTCGGACCGATCAGCACACACCAGGGGGCAGGTTCGGACCGATGAGGGATGAGGGATGAGGGGTGTGGGGGCGCCGGGGCGGGGGACTAGTAGGCGGAGCGGCGGAGGGGGTCGACGCCTTCGAGGCCGCAGAGGTGCCAGGCGGTGTTCACCATGCCCAGGTGGGAGAACGCCTGCGGAAAGTTGCCCAGCATTCGCTTGCCCACGGGGTCGTACTCCTCCGCGAGCAGACCCACGTCGTTGCGAAGGGCAACCAGCTTCTGGTACTGGTCGCGGGCCTCGCCGACCCGGCCTATCATCGCCAGCGAGTCGGCGAGCCAGAAGGAGCAGATCAGGAACGCGCCCTCGGTGTCCGGCATGCCGTCGTCGACCTGCTCATGGTCGTACCGCCGGACGAAGCCGTCGACGGCGAGTTCCCGCTGCACGGCCTCGATGGTGCCGATCACCCGTGGGTCCGTCGGCGGCAGGAAACCGACCTGCGGCATCAGCAACACCGCCGCGTCGAGGGCCTTGCTGCCGTAGGCCTGGGTGAAGGTGTTCCGCTCCGGGTCGTAGGCCTCCGCGCACACCTGCCGGTGGATCTCGCTGGCGATCGCGCGCCAGCGCATGGCCGGACCGCTCATGCCGTACCGCTCGACCGCCCGAGCGGCGCGGTCGAAGGCGACCCAGGCCATCACCTTGGAGTACGTGAAATGCTGCCGGCCGCCGCGCACCTCCCAGATGCCTTCGTCGGGGTGTTGCCAGATGTCGGCGAGGTGTCCCATCAGGGCGCGCTGCACCGCCCAGGCATCGTCGGTCGGCCCGAGCTTGCTCTCCCGGGCCAGGGCGAGCACGTCCATCACCTCACCGAACACGTCGAGCTGGAGCTGCTCCGCCGCGGCGTTGCCGATCCGGACCGGGGCCGAGCCGCCGAAGCCCGGCAACCAGCTGGCCTCGAACTCGCGCAACCGTCGCTCGCCGGTCACGCCGTACATGATCTGCAGGTCGGCGGGGGAGCCGGCGATGGCCCGCAACAGCCAGTTGCGCCAGGCGTGCGCTTCATCGGTGAAGCCGGAGCGGAGCATGGCGGCGAGCGTCATCGTCGCGTCGCGCAGCCAGCAGAACCGGTAGTCCCAGTTGCGCTGACCGCCCATCGCCTCCGGCAGCGAGGTGGTCGGCGCGGCAACAATGCCACCCGACGGGGCGTAGGTCAGCGCCTTCAGGGTGAGCAACGACCGCGTCACCTCCTCCGCCATCTCACCGGCGTCGTTGCGTGGAGCGATCCACTCGGTCCAGTAGCTCTCGGTCGGCTCGAGTGAGGCGAGGGCGTCCGTCGGCTGGGGCGAGGGCAGGTGGGAGGCGTGCCAGGTGAGTACGAACCAGGCCTGGTCGCCGGGGCTGAGCTCGAAGTCCGCGTACGTCGCGAAGTCCTGGCCGTACTGGTGGACGTCGCTGCGCAGGGCCAACGCGTCCGGACCGGCGACGGCGATGATCTGACCGTCCTGCTGCCGCACCCACGGGATCACATGGCCGTAGTCGAACCGCAGCCGCAGCTCCGAGCGCATCGCCACGCGGCCGCTCACGCCCTGCACGATCCTGACCACATCAGGGGCGGTGTCTCGGGGCGGCATGAAGTCGATCACCCGTACGGAGCCGGTCGAGGTGGACCACTCGGTCTCCAGCACCATCGTGTCGCCGCGATAGTGCCGGCTGGACCTCGCGTCCCCGTCGCGCGGGCGGATCCGCCAGTGGCCGTTGTCGTCGGAGCCGAGCAGTGCGGCGAAGCAGGCCGGCGAGTCGAACCGCGGGAAGCAGAGCCAGTCGATCGAGCCGTCAGTCGAGACCAGCGCCGCCGTCTGCAGGTCGCCGATCAGGGCGTAGTCCTCGATCCGCCGATCCGGCGGCCGCTGTGGCCTCGACCGCGTCGGGATCGGCCGCGGCGCGGGCTCCGGTTCCCTCGCCGGCTGTCTTTGACCTGTCACCGCGGACGTCCTCTCTGGAGAAGTACACCAAACCTCCGATGGCCAACAGGGCGAAGAAGAACCATTGCAGCGCATAGAAGAAATGCGGTCCGCTGTCGATCTCGGGACCGGGCAGGCCCCGGAACGCCGGATCAGCCGCCGGCTCCTGCCGGTCGACCGTGAGGTAGCCGTCCAGCAGGTCCAGGCCGAGGACCTTCGCGAACTGGGGACCGTTGATGAGCCGGGCCGTGCCATCGACCGGCGTACCACCTGTGGTGTTGCCGCCGCGCTCGCTGCGCCGCAACCGGCCGGTGACCGTCACCTCGCCCGTCGGAGCCGGTGGGATCGTGCTCGGGGCGAGGGCGCCGCCTTCACGGAGCAGGAAACCACGATCGATCAGCACGGCGGTCCCGTCGGACTGGACCAGCGGAGTGACGATCTCGAAGCCGGGCCGATCGTTGAGGTTGCGGTACCGCAGCACGATCTGCTTCGAGACGTCGTACCGGCCGGTGACGACCGCCGTACGCCAGTCGTGCGGCTCGCCGACGACCCGCTGCGGCCCGACGATGTCGATCAGCGGGGCGGGTGGCGCCGCCAGATTGCTCCGGGTGACCTCGTTGCGCGCCCTCCGCTCGTCGAGCCGGTGCAACTGCCAGCGCCCCAGCTGGACACAGACCCCGGCCAGGAGGAGGACCACCAAAGCGGTGGCGATCCAGCGGGGTGTCATCAGTCGGCGCACGCTTCGAACTTAAGCCATCGCGTGGAACTCCCCGCGCGTGGCTGCCTGTGCCGCGTAGGCTGGGGGCCGTGACAGCTACCAGTACGAGGCAACTGGGTCTGGCCGACAACTACGGGCGAGTGGCGACCGACCTGCGGGTATCCCTGACGGACCGGTGCAACCTGCGGTGCACGTACTGCATGCCCGAGGAGGGGCTCGACTGGCTGGCCAAGCCCGAGCTGCTCACCGATGACGAGGTCGTCCGGCTGGTCTCGGTCGCCGTGACGCGGCTGGGCGTGGACGAGATCCGCTTCACCGGCGGTGAGCCGCTGTTGCGCCGGGGCCTGGTCGACATCGTGGCCCGTACGACGCGGTTGGAGCCCCGCCCGGAGGTCTCCCTCACGACGAACGGCATCGGCCTGGCCAGGCAGGCGGCGGCGCTGTACGGGGCCGGGCTCGATCGGGTGAATGTGAGTCTCGACACGATCCGGCCGGACACGTTTGTGAAGCTCACCCGCCGGGACCGCCTGAATGACGTGCTGAGCGGACTGGCCGCGGCGCAGGCCGTCGGCCTGGCCCCGGTGAAGGTGAACGCGGTCCTGATGCGGGGCTTGAACGACGTCGAGGCCCCCGAGCTGCTGCAGTTCTGCCTGGACCACGGCTACGAGCTGCGCTTCATCGAGCAG
The DNA here is from genome assembly GCA_035759015.1 of Kribbella sp. GTDB lineage: Bacteria > Actinomycetota > Actinomycetes > Propionibacteriales > Kribbellaceae > Kribbella. The sequence goes on along the minus strand of DASTVQ010000051.1, from coordinate 40,851 downwards.
ATGCCGCTCGACGCCCAGCACGGCTGGAACCGCGACACCATGGTGACGGCCGACGAGATCCTCGAGCTGCTGGGCGACCCGTTCGGGTTGGAGCCGGTGGATGCCGCGACCCGGGGCAGCGCCCCGGCCGAGTCGTTCACGGTGCACGGTGGTCCCGCCACCGTCGGCATCATCGCCTCGGTGACGCGACCGTTCTGCGGGGACTGCGACCGGGTCAGGCTGACGGCAGACGGCCAGATTCGCGACTGCCTGTTCGCGCGGACCGAGTCGGATCTGCGCACCGCGCTGCGGGCAGGCGCCGACGACGACGAGCTGGCGGAACGCTGGCGGCAGGCGATGCGCGGCAAGCTGCCCGGGCACGGGATCGCGGATCCGAGCTTCCTTCAGCCGGCGCGCCCGATGTCGGCTATCGGCGGCTGAGCAAACCGGGCGCCGACCGGAACGGGCTCAGCCGGCGAACGGCTCGACCTCGCGCAAGAACGCGCGGCGCTCGAGAAAGTCCGCCAGGCTCTCCTTGTGCTTGTCGCACGCCAGCCAGGTCTTACGCCGGTCTGGCGTATGGATCTTGGGGTTGTTCCACCGCAGCGCCCACATGGCCGGCTCGCCGCAGCCCCTCGCCGAGCAGACGGACGGCAGCTCGGCAGCCGCGCCGCCGAAGGTGCCGGTGTCGGATTCGGGAGTCGGTTCGTTGGTCATCAGCTGGTTCTCCCGGAGGTAATTCGCGACCATGCCGGGAATTGTTCCTGATCGCTCAACAATCGAATCCCGGACAAAATGAAGCGACGTCGGACAGCCACGGGGGGAGCCGTCCGACGTCGCATCAAGTCTCTGAATTCCATCCGTGACCTTCAGAGCACGCGGGAGATTCTGACACGGATGTGACGTGAGAATCCAGTCCCGACGACGATCACTTTTCCGAGTCGAGCTCCGGCCGTGCCGGCGGCACGAACGGGGTGGCGCTCGCGACCTTGGTGGTGCGTCTGGCATTGGCGAGGACGACGGCCACCGACGGCAGGAACACGGCACCGACCACGAACATCCAGCGCCATGGCGAGGGCGTGACGACGGCCAGCAGGAAACAGACGATGCGCACCGACATCATCCATGCGTAGCGCACGATCCGGCTGTCCAGATCCTCGGAATGGGCCGGCTGTGCACTCGTCACCGAGATGACGGTCTCGTCGGCTCGCGCGCGGCGTCTCGACATCTATCCTCCTCACCAAGGACAACGGTACGCCGCGGCACCAGTCATGGCGCGCCGCCCTGCGACGAAGGGGAACTTCGATGACCGACCGCACCTACCGCGTGACCGAGCTCGTCGGCACCTCGAAGGAGGGCGTCGACCAGGCGATCACCAACGCGATCACCCGGGCCGGCGAGACATTGCGGCACCTGGACTGGTTCGAGGTGACCCAGATCCGCGGCTATCTCGTCGACAACGCGATCGACCACTACCAGGTCGGGCTGAAGGTGGGCTTCCGCCTCGAGGACGCCTGAGCGACCCCGTCCGGCACGCCCGCTTCGTCGTACCGGGTGGTACGGCGATAGCGTTCGTGCGGCAGCAGTCCGGCAGGCAGCCGGCTCGGAACTGAGGGGAAGCATCCGTGGGCAGATCGGTACTGGTCACCGGCGGGAACCGGGGCATCGGCCTGGCCATCGCCACGGCGTTCGCCGAGGCGGGGGACAAGGTCGCGATCACCTATCGCAGCGGTGAGCCGCCGAGCGGTTTCCTCGGCGTGAAGTGCGACGTGACCGACGCCGACCAGGTGAGCGCGGCGTTCGACCTGATCGAGGCCGAGCACGGCCCGGTCGAGGTGCTGATCGCCAACGCCGGCATCACCCGCGACACCCTGCTGCTGCGGATGTCGGACGACGACTGGGACGCGGTCATCGACACCAACCTGTCCGGCTCGTTCCGGGTCGCCAAGCGTGCGGCCAAGGGCATGCTGCGGCTGCGCCGGGGCCGGATCGTGTTCATCTCGTCAGTGGTCGGCCTGCTCGGATCACCGGGCCAGGTGAACTACGCCGCCAGCAAGGCCGGCCTGGTCGGGATGGCGCGCTCGATGGCGCGCGAGCTCGGCAGCCGCGGGATCACCACGAACGTGGTGGCGCCCGGCTTCGTCGAGACCGACATGACCGCCGTCTTGCCGGAGGAGACGCAGAAGCAGTACCTGAGCCAGATCCCGCTGGGGCGGTTCGGCCTGACCGAGGAGGTCGCGAAGGTGGTGCGCTGGGTCGCGTCCGACGAGGCCGGCTACATCACCGGTGCGGTGATCCCGGTCGACGGCGGCATCGGTATGGGCCACTAGCGCCCCCTTCTACTGAGAAAGGCATACTTCGTGGGCATCCTCGACGGTAAGCGCATCCTGGTCGCCGGCGTCACGCTCGACTCCTCGATCGGCTTCGCCACGGCCAAGGTGGCGCAGGAGCAGGGCGCCACCGTGCTGATCTCCAACTTCGGCCGCGCGCTGGGCATCACCAAGCGGATCGCCAAGCGGCTGCCGGTCGAGCCGCCCGTGCTCGAGCTGGACGTCAGCGACGCCGATCACCTGGCCGGCCTGGCCGACCAGGTCCGCGAGCACGTGGACGGGCTGGACGGGGTGGTGCACTCCATCGCCTACGGCAATCCCGAGACCATTCTGGGCGGCAAGTTCCTGGACGGGCCGTGGGAGGACGTGTCGCGCGCGCTGCAGGTGTCGGCGTACTCGCTGAAGTCGCTGGCCATGGCCTGCGCGCCTCTGATGGGACGCGGCGGCAGCATCGTCGGCGTCACCTTCGACGCGACGGTGGCATGGCCCGGGTACGACTGGATGGGCGTCGCGAAGGCCGCGCTCGAGTCGACCTCTCGCTACCTGGCCCGTGACCTCGGCCCGCAGGGGATCCGCTGCAACCTGGTCTCTGCCGGTCCGCTCAAGACGCTGGCCGCGAAGGCGATCCCGGGCTTCGAGAAGTTCGAGGAGCCGTGGCTGGACCGGGCACCGCTGGGCTGGGACCCGACCGACCTGGAGCCGACCGGCAAGGCCATCGTCGGCCTGCTGAGTGACTTCTTCCCGGCGACCACCGGTGAGATCGTCCACTCCGACGGCGGCTACCACGCCATGGGCGCGTAGGCCGTGCCTGGTCCCTGTGCTGCGCACCCACTTCCATCAAAGGGCACCTTCTGACCATGAGCACGTCGCTCGTCGAGCTCCGCATCCTGGACGGGGCCAACCTGTACTTCAACCGTGCGGCGGTCAAGCTCACCCTCGACCTCACCGAGCTCGTCGACGCCCCCGCACCCGCGGCCAAGGCGTACGCGAGCGCCCTCGGCCTCGGCACCACCCGCCCGGGGCGGATCGGTTCGGGCTTCCGGCAGCGGTTCGCCATCCGGGTGGTCGGCCACATCGTGCGCCGGATCGCCCGGGAGGCCGGCATCGGCCGGATCGGCGTCCGGGTCCGCCCCGAGTCCGACGCGCACCGGCTGGTGGTGGCCTACCCGTGGGCGCACCAAGGCCGTGCGCGGGCGCTCGGCCAGGCGATCGTCGACGTGATCGACGCCTTCGCGCGCGCGGAGGAGAATCTGGGCGCCCTGGTCGCGCATGTCGGCGACCGGGTCCGCAACGAGCCGGCCGGTGATCCGCCGCCGACCCTGCGGCCGCGCATCCCGGTCGTGGCGGTGACGGGCACGAACGGCAAGACCACCACCTCGCGGATGATCGCGCACATCGGTCGCGCCGCGGGCTTGCACGTCGGCTGGTCCAGCACGGACGGCGTGTACGTCGACGGCGAGCTGGTCAAGTACGGCGACTACTCCGGCCCGAGTGGAGCCGGCACCGTGCTGGCCTGTCCCGGTCTGCAGCTCGCCATCACCGAGACGGCCCGCGGTGGCATCCTGCGGCGTGGGATCGGAGTGGCCTGCAACGACGTGTCGGTGGTCACCAACGTGACCGCGGACCATCTCGGCCTGGGCGGCATCGACTCGCTCGACCAGCTCGCCGAGGTGAAGGCGGTCGTCACCAAGATCACCCGGCCGCGGGGTTGGTGCGTGGTGAACGGCGACGATCCCCGGACCTTCGCGATGCGGCTCGGCTCCCCGGCCAAGTGCTGGGTGTTCTCCCGCGACCCGGACTCGCCGTCGATCCGGGCCGTGCTCGACGAGGGCGGTCGCGCGACGACCGTGCTGGACGGGTTCATCACGGTGCTCGACCGGACGAGCGACGCGGAGCCTCTGGTGAAGGTCGTCGACGTACCGATGACGCTGTGCGGGCTGTCCCACTACAACGTCGAGAACGCGCTGGCCGCGGCCTCGGCCGCCCTCGGGCTGGGGTTGCCGCGCGCGGCCGTCGTCGAGGGGCTGAGCTCGTTCCGCCCCGGGCCGGAACACAACCCGGGCCGGATGAACATGTACTCGCTGCGCGGCTTCACCGTGGTGATCGACCTGGCCCACAACGAGGCGGGGCTCGAGGCGCTGCTGGAGATCATGAACGGTGTCCGGCAGCCCGGCGGGCGGTTGCTGCTCGCTCTCGGCTCGCCGGGCGACCGGGCCGACGAGATGGTCACCGCGATGGGTGCGATGGGGGCCCGAGCGACCGATCGGGTGGCGATCGGCCACAAGGACGACTACCTGCGCGGGCGGGATCCCGGGGAGCTCGAGGAGGTCTTCCGGATCGGAACCCGCTCGGTCGGCGTCGACGACGTGCCGGCCTACCCGACCGAGCTGGCGGCGGCGGCTGCCCTGGTGGCCGAGGCGCAGGCGGGCGACGTGGTCGCGGTGATGTCTCTGCAGGATCGGGCGAGTCTTGACGCCTGGTTGCGGTCCGAGGGGGCTACCGTCGATAACCCGGAGACCTTGAAGAGCAAGGTCGAACGAGCACAGCACTGACCCGGGCCCCCGCCGGCCCGGGCCTGGGGGAGCGGGGTCGATGGTGATGATGCGCGCGTTGTGGTCGGTGCCGTCGGCGGTGATCGCCTGGTTCGTGGTCGGCTTCGCGCCGTCCTACCTGGGGGGTCTGCCGGCCGGCGCGACTGCGTTCGTGCCTTCGGACCTGTCGCGCGGGGACATTCTCGTGCTCGGCGGTTTCGCTGGGGGAGTCGCGGCGGGTCTCCTCGTGCGTTGGTTGCGGATCGCGGTTCCGCTGGTGTCGGTCCTCGCCGGCACCGCCTGGTGGTTGAGCGGTCAGTCGATCGAGGCGGGCGACTCCCGCGACCTGCTGATCTCGTTGCTGGCGGCAAGCGTGCTCGGCGCGACCGCCGGTGCCGTGGGTACCCATGGCTCGGTTTTCGCTGCCCTCGCCCTGGCGTTGCCGGTCGCGTGGTACGTGGCCCGGCCCGCGGCGGAGTTGGCGGGCTGGCGGTGGAGCTGGCAGGTGAACGGTCTGCTCGTCGCCACCGGTCTCGCCGTGCTGCTCTACCTCGCCTGCTGGCGCCGGGGTTGGCCGTCGGCGTACTACTGGGTCCTGGTCGCCGCGGCGTACCTGGCGTCCTTCGGCGTGGTGACCGCGGCCGACCGGGTTGCGAGGGACCTGGGCTCGGGTCGGTCGCCGAGTCTGGCGGCAGACGACGGCACCGACGCCTTCTTCTCGACGTTCGAGCCCTTCCTGCGTGCGTACTGGCCCTGGCTGGTCGCCGCGGTCCTGCTGGCGATCCCGATGGTCGCGCTCAAGATCCGCGCCCTGCCGCCTCCGCCACCGCCGCCCGACCGGCACGACGACCGCGGCAACGACGCTCACCTGTCGGACGACCTGGACTGGATCGACCGCCTGGAGCCGAAGCGCCGCCTCCTCCCACGGCGCGAGCCGGCCACCCCGCGATGAAGGGCACGGTCACCCGACGGACGGCGTGCTCGACGGGTGCTCGTGCTCTGGTTCCTCGTCGGGCTTCACGAAATCGGGGTCACCACCCTCGTCGCCGAACCGTGCCCCGGCCTGGGCCAGGTGCGAGACCGACTCGAGCTCGGCCAGGACCGTCTGGTGCTGGTCGACACAGAGGACCACGAGGTCGCCCGGGTTCGACCTGAGCAGCGCGTGGCGCACGGCCGACAGCTCGTCCAGGACGGTCTCCACCTGCCGGCAGCGGGCCCCGGTCTCCATCGCCGCGCGGACGCCATCGGCGATCAGGTCCGCCGACTCGCCCTTCTTGCGGCCGCGGAGCCGGACGTCCTCACGGACGACGACCACGTCGAAGTGCTGCGCGGCCACCTCGCCGAGCTCGCGCATGTCGTCGTCGCGGCGGTCGCCGGCGGTCGCGATCACCCCGATCCGCGACGGCCGGCCGACGTCGGACGACGCGCCGAGGCTCTCGCCCAGCTTGTCGACGAAGTCGCCCAGCATCCTCATCGCGGGTGCGTTGTGGCAGTAGTCCACGATCACGGTCCGCCCGTCGACCTGGATCTCGTTCAGCCGCCCGGGGGAGAGGTAGTACGACGTGGAGAACGTGCGCAGGCCCTGCCGGATGTCGTGCAACGGAGCCCCGGCCGCGAACGCCGCGGCGGCGGCTGCCATCGCGTTCTGCACGTTCAGCATGGCGCGGCCACCGAATGTTGCCGGCAGCAAGTGGGTCCAGGCGAGCTGCATCGACCGCCGCCCGTGCTTCACCACGATCATGTCGCCCAGGTCGGACCGGTCCAAGACGACGGCCCGTCCGCCGCGCCGGCAGTGTCCCTCGATGTAGTCGCGGACCTCGCTGCCGGGCTCGGCGATGCTGAACCACACCACGTCGCCGGAGCACCTGCGCCGCATCTTGCGGACCAGCGGATCGTCCGCGTTGAGCACGGCGAAGCCGTGCCGGGGAACGGCCTCGACCAGGACCGCCTTCACATCGGCCAGCTGGTCGAGGGTGTCGACCCCCCGCAGCCCCAGGTGGTCGGGCTGGACGTTGAGCACGACGGCCACGTCGTTGCGCTCGTACCCGAGGCCCTCCCGCAGGATGCCGCCGCGCGCGACCTCGAAGACGGCGAAGTCGACCCGCGGGTTCTGCAGCACCATCCGGGCCGACTTGGGACCGGACGCATCCGCGCGGATCACCAGCCGCTCGTCGATCACGACACCATCGGTCGAGGTCATGCCCACCTTGCGGCCGATGCCCTTGAAGACGTGGCTGATCATCCGGGCGGTGGTCGTCTTGCCGTTGGTGCCGGTGACCGCGACGATCGGGATCCGGCTGATCGCACCCGGCGGGAACAGCATGTCCACCACCGGCTTCGCGATGTACTGCGGATCCCCGATCGTCGGGTTGGTGTGCATCCGGAAGCCGGGTGCCGCGTTCACCTCGCAGATCGCACCACCGGTCTCGCGCACCGGCTGGGTGATGTCGGGGCAGATGAAGTCGATGCCGGCGATGTCGAGCCCGATCATCCGGGCCGCCTCCTCGGCGATCTCGACGTTCTCCGGGTGCGCCTCGAAGGTACGGTCGATGGAGATGCCGCCGGTGGACATGTTCCCGGTGAGGGTGAGCTTCACCATCGTGTCCTCGGGCGGTACGTCGTCCAGCTCGAAGCCCTGGCCGCGGACCAGCTCCCGGGCCGCGGCGTTCACGGTGATCCGGGTGAGGATCTTCTCGTGCCCCACCCCGCGGCGCGGGTCCGCGTTGGTGATGTCGACCAGCTCGGCCACCGTGTGCACGCCGTCGCCGACGACATGGGCCGGGACCCGCTCGGCGATGGCCTCCATCCGGCCGTTGATGATCAGGCACCGGTAGTCCTTGCCGGTGACGAAGCTCTCCACGATCACCGAACCGCGCCGGGACTGCTCCGCCGCGATCGGAAAGGCCGCGCGTACCGCATCGGCGTTCCGCAGGTCCAGGCAGACACCGCGGCCGTGGTTGCCGTCGAGCGGCTTGCACACGACCGGGTAACCGATCTTGTTCGCGACGGCGACCGCTTCGTCGACCGTACGGACCGAGTCCGACCGCGGCACCGGCAGGCCGGCCGAGGCCAGCAGCCGGGTGGTCAGGTCCTTGTCGCCGGCAACGTCCACCGCGATGGAGCCGGTCTCCGACGTCATCGTCGCCCGGATCCGCTTCGCATGCACCCCTTGGCCGAGCTGAACCAGGCTGAACTTGTTGAGCCGGATCCAGGGAATGTCACGCGACACCGCCTCGTCGACGATCGCCTGGGTGGACGGCCCGAAGGCCGTCCGCTCGGCCTGCTTGATGAACCGCTCGAGCTCGGTGGTGAAGTCGAAGCCGGGGTCCGGCTGGACGAGGTGGTTCACGAACCGTACGGCGAGCTCGCCCGCGGCCAGGCCGACTGCCTCGTCGGCGTACGCGTAGACGATGTTGTAGCGGCCCGGCACGCCTCTGACCTGGCGGGTCTTGCCGCGGCGCATGTCGTGGCCGGCCTCCTGCTGCAGCTGCAGCGAGACGTGCTCGGCGATGTGACCGAGCCACGTTCCCTCGTGCAGCCGCTCGATGAAACCGCCGCGCCGGCCCCGGGAGCAGTGGTGCTGATCGAGCCGGGGGAGATGCTCCAGCAGGCGCTCGGTGAACCCTTCGATGGTGTTGGAGGGGAAGCCTTCCAGCGAACCGAGGTCGACCACCAGATGGATGGCCGGGTCGTAGCTCCAGACGTTCGGCCCCCGGTACACCCGGGTCTCGATGATCTTGAGGTCGGGGCTGGGGGCGCCCTGGGTCTGGTCGGAGGCGGCTTCAGTCATGCGGTCCCACTGTCTGGTCGTGGCTCGGAATCGGTCGTGGTGGTCTCGGCCGCGGCGGTCGGCGGCTCGATGGCCGCCTGTCTACTGGCCGCTGATCGCCCGGCCGCGGTACGCCGACCGGCGGCGCGGCGCTTGCGTTCGGCGTAATAGGACGGCGACACCCCGTCGGCGGCGATCTCGGCGGCCAGCGCCCGTAGATCGGCCTCGGCCGCCTCGATCTCGGCCAGCTCCTCGGCAGGCGGCTGCGGACCGTACGAGAGCAACGCACGCGCCTTCAGGTCGAAGGTGGCGCTGGCCGGGAGCACGTGCAGGACGACCCCGGAGGCCAGGATCGCCTCGGACCGCTTGGCGTAGTGCGCGTTGGACGTGATGCGGCTGCCGTCGAAGATCGTCACCGCACCGCGGCCGACGACCTCCAGGTGATGACCACGGACCACCGCGGCGGTGTCCTCATCCACGCCGATGCCCAGCAGCGCGGGTGACTGCGCGACCAGTGAGAGCAGCCTGCCGTAGCGGTTGCGCTGGGCGAAGTGCTGGTCGACGATCGCGCCCTGGACCAGTCCGAGTCCGCCGGCCAGCTGGCTCATCCGCTGTCGCGGCGTCGCGCCGGACCGCCCGAAGGCGATCATGTGCTCCGCCAGGATGCTCGCGCCGGCCGACGTACCGCCCACGGCCGCGCCCCGCGCGTGGGCCGCGGTGACGGCCCGGCCGAACGCCGTACCGGACACGACACTGCTCAGCTTGAGCTGGTTGCCACCCGTCATGAAGATGCCGGTTGCCCGCTGCAGGGGCTCGATAAACGTCGGGTCGTCCGCGTCCTCGCGGGTCTCGGGGCGGACGCCGACCACATCCTGCGCGCCGAGTGCGGCGAACAGGGCGGAATACACGTCGACGACGTCGGGTCCCAGCGCCGACGCGGTTGGGATGACCACGATCCGCGCCTGCTGGCCGCCGGCCGCGTCGACGAACTCCTTGAGCACGGTCCGCTTCTTCAGCTTGTCCTCGGCGCCACCGATGGCGAACAGTGCCCCCGGCCCGCTCATCGTCACCCCACCCTGCTGTTCAGACATACGCGAAGGATAGGTGCACCCACCCCGGGACGCGGCACGCACGAAACCCACGCGGCCGACCCACCAGGACACGTCGTCCTCGCGCCCTGGTCAACCTCGTCACACAACGTGCGCAGGGAGCGTCAGCCGAACTCGGCGTCGGCGGCCTCGACCTCTTCGCGGCTGATGCCGAGGAGGTAGAGGATCGTGTCGAGGTACGGCACGCTCAGGTACGTGTCGGCCGCCTCGCGGACGACCGGCTTGGCGTTGAAGGCGACGCCCAGCCCTGCCGCCGCCAGCATGTCCAGGTCGTTGGCGCCGTCACCGATCGCGACGGTCTGCGACAGCGGGATCTGACAGGACGCGGCGAACCGGCGCAGGGCCAGCGCCTTGCCGGGCCGGTCGACGATGTCGCCCAGCACCTTGCCGGTGAGCTTGCCGTCGACGACCTCCAGCTCGTTCGCCGCCGCGAAGTCGATGCCCAGCTCGGCGGCGAGCCTGTCGGTGATCTGGCTGAACCCGCCGCTGACGATGGCGAACCGGTACCCGAGCCGCTTCAGCGTACGCACCAGCGTGCGTGCCCCGGGGGCCAGCTCGATGGCGTCGTAGACCTCGTCCAGCGTGGACGCGGGCAGGCCCTCGAGCGCGGCGACGCGCTGCCGGAGCGACTCGGCGAAGTCGAGCTCACCGCGCATCGCCTGCGCCGTGACCGCCGCGACCTCCTCGAGCCGTCCGGCGTGCGCCGCGAGCATCTCGATCACCTCGCCCTGGATCAGGGTCGAGTCGACGTCCATCACGATCAGCCGCTTGGTGCGCCGGTGCAGCCCGCCTGCCTGCACAGCGACGTCCAGGCCTTGTGCGACGCCTTCCAGGGCGAGCATCGTGCGCAGGACGTCCGGGTCGGCGCCCGAGACGGCGATCTCGATCGCGGTGACCGGGTAGCGGGCCATCCGGCTGATCCGGTCGATGTTGGCGCCAGTGTCGGCGATGCGTCCGGCGATGGCGGCCAGGCCCGCTGCGGACAACGGGTTGCCGATCAGGGTCACGTGGCTGCGACCCTTACGGCGCGGCTCGTTGTCGCCGAGGCCGCGTGAGACCTCGATCTCGACCTCCAGCTCCTCGGCGAGCGCAGCCAGCTCGGTGCGCACCGAGGTGTCGTCCCGGGGTGCCGTCACGAGGACGCCCAGCACCAGCCTGCCCCGCAGAACCACCTGCTCGGCGTCGAGTACGTCGAGCCCCTTCCCGGCGAGGATCGACAAGACGGCGGACGTCAGGCCCGGGCGATCCGTGCCGGTCAGAGTGACCAGCAAGGTGGGTCGGGCCGGTGGGGGAGCGTCGTACTCGGCCGTCGGCTGTCCAGTCATGGTGAACGAAACGCTACCCAGCCGGTGTCAATGCCCGGCGGGCGGTCCACATGCCGCGACCAGGGCGCGTCTGGCCGAGGCCGCCAGATCCAGCAGTGCTCGTCGCCGCGCAACGGCCTCAGCGCCGGTCACTGCGGCCCCGTCGTCCTCCAGAGCGGCATCAGCGATCGCCAGGCAGCGACGCGCGGTGGCCGCTGCCTTGACTGCGCGGGCCTCGTAGCCGGGCGCGAGGTCGTCGCCCTTGCCGGAGCCGATCCGGCGGATGTCGATCAGCGCGTCCGCGACCTCCGGCTTCCACTTCGCGACGTCGAGGGCCGCGAGGGACTCCGCAGCTTCGATCAAGGCCGCCCGGAGTCCACGGTCCGCCTCGCCGAGATCCGCAGGTGCCGGGCTGCTCGCTTGCAGGACCGTCCACTGCACTGCCGGTCCGACGTACGAGGGGACCAGGCCGATCTCCGCGCCGGCGATCACCACGGCTTCACCAGACTCGAGGGCGGCCTCGTTGAAAGGCGGCGGTCCGGCGAGCCCGATCGGGTCACCCGGCACCGGCAGCGCGAGGTATGCGTGCGTGGCGCCGGCGGTGCGGAGGAGGTTCAGCGCGACGGGCAGGGTGGTCGGCGCGGGGTGGGCGCTCAGGCCCGAGACGTGATGGCCGACGTCGTCGGCGAGGATCCTGCGGGCCGCTGTGTCGGGGTCGCAGGCGCCGGTCAGCATCGCGTTCGTCCAGACGGTGAATCGGACCGAGGCGGCAGTGGTCAGCACGCCCCACAGTCTCCCACTGCGCGTGAACGACCGGGACACGGCCAGGGTCGCCGCCGGGAACTCGCGGCGACCCCGTAGGTTTTGGTCCATGACTGCAGTGGTGGAGCTGGCCGAGGTCTCCGTGGTGCGAGGCGGTTCGCGTCTGGTGGACGCGGTCGACTGGGTGGTCGACGAGACCGACCGGTGGGTCGTGATCGGCCCGAACGGTGCCGGCAAGACGACCTTGCTGCAGGTTCTGGCCGCCCAGATCCACCCGACGAGCGGTGTGGCTGGTGTGCTCGGCGAGGTGCTCGGTGCGGTCGACGTGTTCGAGCTGCGGCCGCGGATCGGCCTCACCAGCGCCGCTCTGGCGGACCGGCTGCCGCGATCGGAACGGGTCGCCGACGTGGTCGTCTCCGCCTCGTACGCCGTCGTCGGCCGGTGGCGCGAGCATTACGACGAGCTGGACCACCAGCGGGCCAAGGAGCTGCTCACCGAGCTGGGTATCGGTCACCTCGCCGACCGCACCTTCGGCACCCTGTCCGAGGGGGAGCGCAAACGGGTGCAGATCGCCCGGGCCCTGATGACGGATCCGGAGCTGATGCTGCTCGACGAACCGGCTGCCGGCCTCGACCTGACCGGGCGCGAGCAACTGGTCCGTTCGCTCAGCTCGCTCGCGACCGCCGAAGGATCTCCGGCGATGGTGCTGGTCACGCACCACGTCGAGGAGATTCCACCGGGCTTCACGCACGCCATGTTGATGAAGCAGGGCCGGGTGGTCGCCGAGGGTCCGCTCGAGGAGGCGCTGACCGCCCAGACCCTGAGTGAGACCTTCGACCTCGCGCTCAGCCTCGATCACCGCGACGGCCGCTGGTCCGCCCGCGCCCTCTGAGGCTGGAGACGCAGGCTGCGCGCGTCGCCCGAGTCGCCTCCAGCCGCGCACGCGAAATCCGTATACCTGAAAGGGTCTACTAGACCTTTTCAGGTATACGGATTTCGGCTCGGCGGGTGCGGATGGAAACCCGGTCGGGGGTTGGACAAGCTTGGGTCTGGCCCCGCGGGCCGGGGGCGCGGCCGGACGGGTGGCCGGGCGACGCGTGTTCGGCGTCGGCGCCCCTCGACGCGGATACGCTGGCGGCATGATGGATTGGCTGAGTGACAACGTCTGGGCGGCATGGCTCGGCATCGCTGTCGTGCTCGGCCTGGCCGAACTGGCCTCGCTCGACTTCACCCTGCTGATGCTTGCCGCCGGGGCGGTCACCGCCGCGGGTGTGGGGGCACTGTTTCCGCACCTGCTCTGGCTGCAGGTCGTCGTCGGCCTGATCACCTCGGCCGCGATGCTGGCCGCGATCCGCCCACTGCTGGTGCGCAAGCTGCACCAGCACGGTGAGTTGAAGACCGGCACCGCGCACGTGATCGGGCGCAGCGGTGTGGTGGTGAAGGAGATCCACCCCGACGGTGGCGGTTCGATCAAGCTCGGCGGCGAGCTGTGGACGGCTCGCCCGTACGACGGTATGTCGACGATCCCACCGGGTGTCCGGGTCGAGGTGATGGAGATCGACGGCGCGACCGCGGTGGTCTACCCGGTCGCCGAGCCGTTGAACCCGCACCCCGAGCTCGGCCCGAACACCTGACGCCGGCCTTTCGTTGCCCTCGGCCCGGGTCGACCGGCGGTCCGCCCGAGCCGTTACCCACCCCGACGTAAAGTCGAGGGTGGAAGGTCGAGCGGGCGTTCGGCGCGATCGAAGTCGATGCCTGATCCTGCTGGTCGAGCCGCTGTCGGTGACCCGTCGGTAGGAAAGACTGTCCGTTCATAGGTTTTGTCGAGTGGAGGGTCTCGTGACCGCGTTCCTCATCGTGCTGGCACTGGTCGCCTTGCTGGTGATCGTGACACTAGTGAAGTCCGTCCGGGTCGTGCAGCAGCAGACCGTCGGCATCGTGGAGCGGTTCGGGAAGTTCAAGGTGGGCCTGCAGCCCGGGCTGAACCTGCTGACCCCGTTCGTGGACAAGGTGCGCTACACGATCGACATGCGCGAGCAGGTCGTCGCGTTCCCCCCGCAGGGCGTCATCACCGAGGACAACCTGATGGTGTCGATCGACTCCGTCATCTACTTCCAGGTCAACGACCCGGTCCGGGCGACGTACGAGATCTCCAACTACATCCAGGCTATCGAGCAGCTGACCATGACGACGTTGCGGAACATCATCGGCGGCATGGACCTGGAGCAGACCCTCACCAGCCGTGAGGAGATCAACGAGAAGCTCCGGTACGTGCTGGACGAGGCGACCGGCAAGTGGGGTATCCGGGTGAACCGGGTGGAGCTCCGCTCGATCGACCCGCCGCCGTCGATCCAGGACTCGATGGAGAAGCAGATGCGCGCCGACCGTGACAAGCGCGCCGCGATCCTCACCGCGGAAGGCATGCGCCAGTCGGCCGTCCTGTCCGCCGAGGGTCAGAAACAGTCGGCAATCCTCACAGCCCAGGGTGATCGCGAGTCCCGCATCCTGCGCGCCCAGGCCGAGCGGGAGGCCCGGATCCTGAAGGCGCAGGGTGAGGCGCAGGCCATCACGACCGTCTTCAACGCGATTCACGCCGGCAAGCCGGACCAGGGTCTGCTGGCGTACCAATACCTGCAGATGCTGCCGTCGATCGCGCAGGGCGATGCCAACAAGGTGTGGATCATCCCGAGCGAGATCGGCAAGGCCATGGAGGGTCTGGGCAGTGCGGTCGGCCAGATCGCGGGCATCCCGCAGAAGGCTGAGGGTCCATTCCCCGAGCCTGAGCTCGGTGATGGCCAAGTGGCACAGGTCGAGAGCGGTGTCGGCTCAGCGGTCACTCCCGACGCTGCCGTGGCCGAGGCCGACCACGCGGTGCAGGAGGCCATCGCCGCGGCACAGAACGCCGCCGTCAGCTCTCGCACCCAGGCCGCCAACCCGGCGGTCACCGCGGCGCCCGAGCCGCCCCCCAGCGAGCCCGAGCCCCCGCTCGAGCGCTGACCACCTACCCGCACGCATCCGTCGGTCCGAAATCGCCCTTCAACCATGCAAGCTGCTTCCTCGCCGGTCGTGGTGAGAGGGCGGATTCGGACCGACGGATTTCTGTTTGTGGACCACCGGACGGGCGCCTGGGCGCGAGTTGGGACCTGCTGCGTAGAGTCTGTCAACGATGACATGGTTCGAGGCGCTGTTCGTCCTGGTGGCGGGTATGGGCGCAGGCACGATCAACGCGGTGGTGGGCTCGGGCACTCTGATGACCTTTCCTGCGCTGCTCGCTGTCGGCATCCCGCCGGTTGTGGCCAACGTGAGCAACACAGTCGGGCTCTCGCCCGGCACCGCGGCCGGGGCATTCGGGTACCGGCGCGAGCTGGCCGGGCAGAGCCGCCGGGTACTGCGGCTGCTGCCGGCTTCGCTGCTCGGTGGCATCGTCGGGGCAGTGCTGCTGCTCAAGTTGCCGGACTCCGCCTTCCACGCGGTCGTGCCCGGTCTGATCCTGCTGGGTTGTGCACTGGTGATCCTGCAGCCGTGGTTGTCGAAGCGGATCAATCTGCCGGACGGCAGCCATCACGGGACCTGGTGGGTGTGGCCCAGCGTCTTTGCGACCGGCGTGTACGGCGGCTACTTCGGTGCCGCGCAGGGCGTTTTGCTGATGGCGGTCCTGGGCATCGGCCTCGACTCGAACCTGCAGCGGATGAACGGCATCAAGAACATCCTGGCCACGGTCGTGAACACCGTCGCCGCGGTGCTGTTCATCATCGTGGCCGACGTGGACTGGCTGGCCGCGGTGCTGATCGCGGTCGGCTCGACCATCGGCGGGTTCATCGGCGCGAGATACGGCCGAAGGTTGCCCCCCACCGGGCTGCGCGCGCTGATCGTGCTGATCGGCCTCATCGCCGTCAGCACGATGCTGTTCTGAGCTGGACCTGACGTCCGCGCCGAGGTCGTGCTTCACAGAGATTGGTGTCAGGCGGGTGTGGCCAGCTCGAGGACGGTGGCGGTCGGGAGCCCGGCGAGATCCGCGCCTGCGAGCAGAAGCTTCGAGCCGCGGATGCCGCTGCCGATGACGACGGGTCCGGCCTGCGCGACAGCCGCGTCGACCAGCACCGGCCAGTCCGACGGCAGCCCGATCGGCGTGATCCCGCCGTACTCCATACCGGTGGAGCCGACCGCGTCGTCCTGCGCCGCGAACGAGATCTTCCGGACGCCGAGGTGCTTGCGGATCACCCCGTTGACGTCCGCCCGGTGGGTGGCCAGAACCATCACGGCCGCGTACGTCGACTCGCCCGCGCGCTTGCCGTGCACGATGACGCAGTTGGCCGAGGCGGCCGGCTGTACGTCGTACTCGGCGCAGAAGGCGGCTGTGTCGGCCAGGCCCGGGTCGATCGCGGCGGCGTACACCGCGAGGTCACCGAGGACGGCGCGAACGGGTTCGGCGAGGAGGTCAGGGTGGTCGGCGGCCGGCTGCCAGTCGAGCTTGCCCATCGTCGGTGCGGTCACAGCGAGGCAGGTCCTTTCGCGTCCACGAGGTCGGAATACTCGGTGTGCTCCTTGAGGAAGTCTTGGTAGAAGGGGCAGGAGGGCTTGACCCGCAGGCCCGCGTCGCGTGCGTCGTCGAGCGACTTGGTTGCGATCAGCCCGGCGACACCCTGGGCCCGGTACGCCGGCAGCGTCTCGGCGTGCAGGAAAGCGATCGTCTTCTCCGACAGCTTGTAGTCGACGAAGCCCATCAGATTGCCCTCGGCGTCGTGTGCCTCGTACCGGCTCTGGTCCCTGGCGTCCACGACGGTGATCTCATTCTCCATGCGGCAACTCTAACCAGGCGGTCGGAAGCAGCGAGCCATCGGTTCGCGGCACCGCAGCGACCCGCCACCGAGGAGCTGACCGGACGTCACTCGCACCCACCGGACTGACCCTGCCGCGACATGAACCACTAGGGTCGGCCCAGTGAATGCGTTGCTGGTGGCTGGTACTACGTCCGACGCAGGGAAGACAACCCTGGTGACCGGTCTGTGCCGGTGGCTCGCGCGCCGAGGCGTGCGGGTCGCGCCGTTCAAGGCCCAGAACATGTCGAACAACTCGATGGTCTGCGCCAACAGTGCCGAGATCGGCCGCGCCCAGTGGATCCAGGCTGTCGCCGCCGGTGCCGAGCCCGAGGCCGCGATGAACCCGGTATTGCTCAAGCCGGGCAGCGATCGCCGCAGTCACGTCGTTCTGATGGGCGAGCCATGGGGCGAGTTGTCGTCCACCGACTTCCTGACCCGACGCGGCGAGCTGGCGAAGGCGGCGTTCGCCGCGTACGACGACCTGGCCTCCCGGTACGACGTGGTGATCGCCGAGGGTGCCGGCAGTCCGACCGAGATCAACCTGCGGCAGTCCGACTACGTCAACATGGGCCTGGCCCGACACGCCGGTGCCCCGGTGGTGGTTGTCGGCGACATCGATCGCGGCGGCGTGTTCGCCTCGATGTTCGGCACGGTTGCACTGCTCGACGCGGCGGATCAACGGCTGGTCAGCGGCTTCGTCGTGAACAAGTTCCGCGGCGACCTGTCGCTGCTCGAGCCCGGCATCGACATGCTCAGGCAGGTCTCGGGCCGCCGGACCTTCGGCGTGATGCCCTGGCTGCCGGACCTTTGGCTGGACTCCGAGGATGCCCTCGACGTGCCGGGCCGGAACGCGTCAGCAGCCTTGTCGTCCGCCGGCTCTGCCGGAGCTGCCCGCGCCGGCGGATCGTCCGTGCTGACGGTTGCGGTGGTGCGGTTCCCGCGGATCAGCAACTTCACCGACCTCGACGCGCTCGCCGTCGAGCCGACCACCAGGGTCTTCTTCACCGCTGATCCGGCCGACGTCCGTGATGCCGACCTGGTCGTTCTGCCAGGCTCGCGCGCCACCACCTCAGACCTCGCCTGGCTGCGTACGACCGGTCTGGCCGACGCCGTCAGCTTGCGAGTCGGCGCGGGGCTGCCGGTGCTCGGCATCTGCGGCGGCTACCAAGTGCTCGGCGGTCCGATCGAGGACCCGTACGGCATCGAGGGCGGTGGCGACCACACCGGTCTCGGCGTGTTGCCTGTAGCAACCGTCTTCGCGCGGGAGAAGGTGCTGGCCCGGCCGACTCGGACGGCGTACGAGATCCACCATGGCGTGGTGAGGCTGACGGGAGAGGCGGCGGAGTTCCCGGGCGGTTGCCGGGCAGGGGCGACCTGGGGCACGATCTGGCACGGCCTGCTGGATGACGACGCCACTCGTCACACCTTCCTCACGGAGGTTGCCGCGATGACGGGCAGGCCGGCCCCTGACGGCTCGGTCTCGTTCGCGGCACAGCGCGAGTCCCGCCTCGACCGCCTGGCCGACGCCATCGACGAACATCTCGACACGGCCGCCCTGCTGGACCTGATCGAGCGCGGCGCCCCAGCAGACCTCCGCTTCATCCCACCCGGTGCCCCCACCCCCTGACCTCCACCCCCCGCCCTCCACTCCCCGCCCTCCCACGAACCATCACTCACCCAGTGCCACCCGGTCCCGGACTTGTCTGGGGAAAACCTTCCGGCGATTCGTCGCATCTGGGGCACCAACGCGGCGAGTCCGCACCAGATCCGACGAATCGGCGGAACAGTTTCCACAGCTGCGGACCGGTGCGGCCGCGGCCTCAGCCCCAGCCTCAGCCGCAGCCTCAGCCCCAGCCTCAGCCGCAGCCCAGCCAGGGCCCGGCCAGGGCCCGGGCCTGGGGCCTGCGGGGTCGGGCGTGCTGCCGTGCGCGGGGGAAGGGCTGACAGAATACGGAGGGTGTCGGCGGGGAGCGAGGGGCCTGAGGTGTTCGAGGAACAGCGCTCGCGCATGTTCGGGATCGCCTATCGGATGCTCGGGTCGGTCACCGACGCCGAGGAGGTGCTTCAGGACGCCTGGCTGCGCTGGCAGAGCGCCGACCGGGCCGGCGTGGCCGACCCCGGCGCCTTCCTCGCCCGGACTGTCACCAACCTGTGCCTCAATCAGCTGACCTCGGCACGGGCCCGACGTGAGGTGTACGTCGGGCCCTGGCTTCCCGAGCCGGTGCTCACCAGGATCGGCGGCCATAGCCGCCTGGACGATCTCGGCCCGCTCGAGCTGGCGATGCAGCGGGAGACGGTCTCGTTCGCGCTGCTCACCTTGCTCGAGCGACTCACGCCCGGCGAGCGGGCGGCGTATGTGTTGCGCGAGGCGTTCGGTTACAGCCACCGGGAGGTCGCCGACCTCATCGGTACGACGGAGGCGAACGCCCGGCAACTGCACTCGCGGGCCCGCAAACGGCTAGCCGACGAGCGGGTCGCTGACGGACGGTCGGCCGCCGGGCGGCCCGTGGACGGAGGGTCCGCTGCCGGGCGGGTCGCGGACAGACGGTCGGCCGCCGAGCGGGTCGCTGACGGAGGGTCCGCTGCCGGCAGGGTCGCGGACAGACGGTCCGCCGGGCGGGTCGCTGACGGACGGTCCGCGGCCGAGCCGGTCGCCGGACAGAAACCCGCTGACGAGGGTGCTGGGGAGCGGGGTCGGCGTCAGGTCGATCCGGTGCAGTGGCGGGAACTGGTCGAGCGGTTCCTGGCGGCGGCGTGGCGCGGCGACGTGGCAGCGCTGGAGGCGATGCTGGTCGACGGGGTGGTGGCGCGGGCGGACGGCGGCGGTGTCGTCAACGCGGCGCGCAACCCGGTCGAGGGCGCCGAGAAGGTGGCTCGCTACCTCGTCGGCGTGCTGCAGCGTTTCGGCGGAGGTGTCGTACCTCACTTCGGCGAGGCCAACGGCGAGCCGGCGATCATCGCGACGAGCGAGGACGGTATCCGGGCGGTGTGCTTCGTCCGGCTGGACGGGGATCGGATCTCGAGGCTGGACTTCGCGATGAATCCGGTCAAGCTCCGGTTCGCCGAAAGGCAGTTGTCACGAATCGGGGGGTTGTCCGGTCTGGGCTGGTGAACGAAAGGACACCGACACATGGGAACCATCCTCGTCACCGGTGCGACAGGCACACTCGGCCGCCCGACCGTCGCTCGTCTCCGCGCGGCCGGGCACGACGTCCGGGCGCTGAGCAGGAAGTGCGGACCAGGGCTGGTCACCGGCGACCTGCTGACCGGCGAAGGCATCCGGGAGGCAGTGACAGGCGCGGAGGTGGTCCTTCACCTTGCGACGGGACGCGGTCGGAACGACATCACACTGACGAAGACCCTGCTCGACGCGGCCCGCGATGCCGGCACCGCCCACTTGGTGCTGGTCTCGATCGTCGGGATCGAGCAGATCCCGCTCGGTTACTACCAGGACAAGGTGGAGATCGAGCGACTCGTCCGGGAGTCGTCCCTGCCCCACACCATGCTGCGCGCCACCCAGTTCCACGATCTGGTGGACGAGGTCTTCACGGCTCAGCGCTACTTGCCGGTGGTGCTCGCGCCTTCCGTGGTGCTGCAGCCGATCGCGGCCGACGAGGTTGCCGGGCGCCTCGTGGAGATCGCCGAGGCGGAGCCGGCAGGCCGCCTTCCCGACATCGGCGGGCCCCAGCAGCGCGCCTTGCCGGAACTCGCGCGGGCCTGGAGGCGAGCCAAGCGATCCCGGCGGCCGATAGTGACGGTCAGGCTGCCCGGAAGGACCTTCGCCGCCTTTGCGGCGGGGCATCCGCTCGTGCCCGGTCCGGCGTACGGGGTCAGGTCCTTCGAGGACTTTCTTGCCGACCGGTACGTGGTGACGGTGTGAGGACGCTGCTCCGGGTCGGGTTGACGGTCCTTGCGGCGGTCCAGGTGGTCCTCGGCACGTGGACGGCGCTCTTCCCGCGCAGCTTCTACGACGACGTGCCGACGGTCGACCTGACGCCGCCGTACAGCGAGCATCTCTTCCGCGACTTCGGCGGGGCAACGCTCGGCATCGCCGTCGTTCTGGTCGCTGCGGCCGTCTGGCTCGAGCGCCGTCTCGTGATCGTCTCGCTCGTCGCGTACCTGGCCTTCTCGGTGCCGCACCTCGCCTTCCATGCCGGACACCTGCAGGAACTGCCGGCTGGGCAGGCGGCAGTGTTGCTGGTCCTGCTCGCGCTGTCCGTCGTGTTGCCGCTGGCGTTGATTCCGGTCGCGCGCTCCGAGCCGAGCGAGCCACGGCTGCAGCGAGTACGGTGACTTGACGACTGTGACAGTTTTACTGTCACAATGCTCGCATGGGTCCGCTCTCCGGGGTGAAGGTCGTGGAACTGGCCGGCATCGGGCCGGCCCCGTTCGCCTGCATGATGCTGGCGGAGCTCGGCGCCGAGGTGCTGCGGGTCGAGCGTCCCGGTGGTGGGCTGATGATCGGGCCGCCGGAGCGGGAGCTGTTGAACCGCGGCCGCCGCAGCGTCGTCCTGGATCTGAAGAACCCCGCCGCCATCGACGCCGTCCTCCAGCTCGTCGCGAAGGCTGACGTGCTGGTCGAAGGATTCCGCCCGGGTGTCGCCGAGCGGCTCGGGCTGGGCCCGGACGATTGCCGGGCGGTGAACCCGAAGCTGGTCTACGGCCGGATGACCGGCTGGGGCCAGGACGGTCCGCTCGCCACCACCGCCGGCCACGACATCGATTATCTGGCGTTGTCGGGTGCGCTGCACGCGATCGGTCGGGCCGGCGGGCCGCCGCAGGTGCCGGTGAACCTGCTCGGAGACTTCGCCGGGGGCTCCCTGTACCTGGTGGTCGGCGTTCTGGCTGCGCTCTTCGAGGCTCGGGGGAGCGGCGAGGGCCAAGTGGTGGATGCCGCAATCGTGGACGGTGCGGCGCATCTCACGACGATGATGCTGGGCGCCATGGCTGCCGGGACCTGGCGGCAGGAGCGCGGTACGAACCTGATCGACACGGGTGCGCCTTTCTACGACGTGTACGAGACCTCCGACGGGGAGTACCTGGCCGTCGGTGCGCTGGAGCCCAAGTTCTACGACGAGCTCGTCCGGGTGCTCGGCATCGCCGCTCCAGACCGGTACGACGCGGCCAACTGGCCGCAGTTGCGGAAGGTGCTGGCCGAGACCTTCGCCCAGCGCACCCAGGCCGAGTGGACCCAACTGTTCGACGGGTCCGACGCCTGCGTGGCCCCGGTGCTGCCACTCGGCGCGGACCATCCGCATCTGGTTGCCCGGGGCATCTTTGTGGACGCGGCCGGTGTGCGGCAGCCCGCGCCGGCGCCACGGTTCTCCCGGACTCTCACGGAGCTTGGGGAGCCTCCCGCGCCGCCCGGCCGGCACACCCGGGCGGCTCTGACCGATTGGGGTGTCACCGGCGTGGAGGAACTCCTCGACTCCGGCGCCGCCGTACAGGCCTGAAGACCCAGCAGACAGGAGCCCGACTGTGCACAGACACCTCTTCGACGCCGACCACGAGGCCTTCCGCGAGACCGTGCGGGCATTCTGCGAGAAGGAGATCGTGCCGCACCACGACAGCTGGGAGGAGGCCGGCATCGTGCCGCGCGAGTTGTGGACCGCGGCCGGGGCGGCGGGGCTGCTCGGGTTCATGATGCCCGAGCAGTACGGCGGTGGCGGCGTGCGCGACTTCCGCTTCAACGCCGTGGTGATCGAGGAGATGACCCGCGCCCGCGCGAGTGGACCGGGTTTCACGATCCAGGCGGACATCGTGTCCGGGTACCTGCTGGACTACGCGACACCGGAACAGCAGGCTCGGTGGCTGCCCCGGTTCTGCAGCGGGGAGCTGATCACCGCGATCGCGATGACGGAGCCGGGCGCCGGGAGCGACCTGCAGGGCATCGAGACGACCGCGGTCCGCGACGGCGACCACTACGTGCTGAACGGCCGCAAGACGTTCATCTCGAACGGCATCCTGGCCGACCTCGTCATCGTGGTGGCCAAGACGGACCCGGCCGCCGGGTACCAGGGCATCTCGCTACTGGTGGCCGAACGGGGCATGCCCGGATTCGAGCGCGGCCGGAACCTGGACAAGATCGGGCTGAAGGCGCAGGACACCGCGGAGCTGTTCTTCGACGACGTGCGGGTACCGGTGGCGAACCTCCTCGGCGAGGAGGGCAAGGGCTTCGTCTACCTGATGGAGAAGCTGCCGCAGGAGCGGCTGACCATCGCCGTCGTCGCGGCGGCCGCCTGTGAGCGGATGCTGGAGACGACGCTGCAGTACGTGAAGGATCGCAAGGCCTTCGGGCGGCCGATCGGGTCGTTCCAGAACAGCAGGTTCGTGCTGGCCGAGCTGGCCACGGAGACGCAGATCGCCCGGGTGTTCGTGGACCGCTGCATCGAGGAGCTGAACGCCGGGGCACTGACCGTGTCGGACGCGGCGATGGCGAAGTGGTGGACGACGGAGCTGCAGAAGAAGGTCGCCGACCGGTGCCTGCAGTTGCACGGCGGCTACGGGTTCATGACCGAGTACCCGATCGCGAAGGCCTACCTCGACACGCGGATCCAGACGATCTACGGCGGCACCACCGAGATCATGAAGGAGATCATCGGCCGAACGATGGGGATCTAGCGTCGGCTCCCACCACCCGCCACCAGGCATCCGGTCCGGTCCCGGGGGGGTGGCTCAACAGGTCGTCCACCAGCACACCCGGCAAGACCTGGTAGTGGATCGACCCACGGACGCTGACCAGCTCGAGCACGCGCCACAGCGACCGCGCGTATGCCGCCGCGCTCGCCGGACCATCCCACTGGTAGACACCCCGATAGACGCCGCGCTCGTCGTTCGCGAGCCACAGCTTGGAGACGAGGCCGGAGAATCCCGCGAACAACGGGGTGTTGAGGAGGCTCTCCCAGCGGAACGCGGCGTGCGCCCGGCCGCGCACAGCGCGCAGTCGGAAGCAGACGATCAGGGCGCATGGTTCTGTTGCCGGCTGCCGCTCGATGACCGTCTCGCGGTACACCACGGCCGAGGTTCCATCGGCGAAGTGCAAACGCATCCCCAGATGGTTCTCCGGCTGGTGGATCCGGCGGCGAAGCAGCATTCTGACTGTGGTGCCGCAGCAGCGCAGTACGGCGGCGAACGCGGTCCGGACAGGCAGCGGAGTCTGTACGGTCATCAGCGGTGTCCCCTCGGTCGGCTGCTCCTGTCACCATTCGAGCCGGTCGCTCCGCTGGGGGAGCAGGGGCCAAGGTCTGTTGCCGGCGGGCATTGCGACCCCGCCCTGAGACGGTGGGGGCATCGATCGCCCCGGCCGTGGTTGACTTCGTTCAGTACCCCTACCTCTCGAGGAGGTCGTATGGGCATCGTGTCACCGGGTTTCACCGGTCGCCCTCGTGGCGATGCCGAGCTACCGCCCGGGCAATACCTGACCGAGGACTTCCCGGTGCTCTCGGCCGGACCGACCCCGCACATCCTCCCGGAGCACTGGGAGTTCACCATCACCACCGAGACGGGTGCGGTGTACCGCTGGGACTGGAATGCCTTCACCGCTCTGCCGAGCGAACAGATCACGAAGGACCTGCACTGCGTCACCCGCTGGTCCAAGCTCGGCACCGAGTGGAAGGGGGTCTCCCTGGACACCCTGCTGGCCGACGTCGAGACAGCCGCTGATTTCGCTCTGGCGCACTCCTATGGCGGCTACACCACCAACCTGCCGATCGAGGACCTGCTCGACGGACAGGCCTGGGTGGCCTACGAGTACGACGGCGAGCCGCTGGCGCCCGAGCACGGAGGACCGGCCCGCCTGCTGGTGCCACACCTGTACCTGTGGAAGAGCGCCAAATGGGTGCGGGGCCTGATGCTGTCCGACATCGACGAGCCGGGCTTCTGGGAGAGCGTCGGGTACCACAACTACGGAGACCCATGGAGAGAGCAGCGGTACACCGGCGACTGACCTGGCAGGTCGCCACGGTCATCGCGACGCGGGACGAGACCGAGACCGCCCGGACCCTGGTGCTGGAGCTGCCGGACTGGCCAGGGCATCTCGCCGGGCAGCATCTGGACGTGCGCCTCACCGCGCCCGACGGGTACCGCGCGTCGCGGTCCTACTCGATCGCCTCGGCCTGGACCGGCCCGGGGGACCAGCTCGAGCTGACGGTGGAGCAGGTGCCGGGCGGCGAGGTCTCGCCGTACCTGGGGAAGGTGCTGTCGGTCGCCGACCCGCTGGAGGTTCGCGGACCACTCGGCGGCTGGTTCGTGTGGAGGCCCGAGCAGGCCGGACCGATCCAGCTCATCGGCGGCGGCTCAGGCGTCGTACCGCTGCGGGCGATGCTGCAGGCCCATGCGGCGAGTGGTAGTTCCGTCCCGGTGCGCCTCCTCTACTCGGTCCGGCGTCCGGCCTCGGTGATCTACGCCGACGAGCTGAGCAAGGTGGCGGGGGGGACGCTGGTCTACACCCGGGAGGCGCCTCCCAGTGAGACGCGACCGGTCGGGCGGATCGACGCCGGGCTCCTGAAGGCGACGACCTGGTCGCCGGAAGAGGAACCGACGATCTATGTGTGCGGGCCGACGCCTTTCGTCGAGGCAGTGGCCGACCTGCTCGTCACCGCCGGGCACGAACCGGCCAGAGTCAGAACAGAGCGCTTCGGAGCCACAGGAGGCCCACGATGACGTCCACCTATCTCGACGGCAACGCGGCTGCGGGTGCGTTGAGGGAGATCTTCACCGTAGACATCACCGCAGCGACGGGGCAGTGCGCCGGCTGCGGCGACGTCAAGGTGTTCGCCGAGGCCCATGTGTACACGCAGGCCCCGGGCTTGGTGGCCCGCTGCGCCAACTGCGACGCCGTCCTGCTCCGCGTCATCGCCACGCCGTACGACACCTGGCTCGACCTTCAGGGCTTGGCCTACCTCCGGATCCCGACCCCTCGCTGAGCGGTCAGCCGTCGGTCAGCGGCGCGCGCAGCGGAAGCCGAGGTTGCCGGACGACGACTCGGGTGTGTTGTGGGACCGGGCCGCTACGCGGTAGCGGTGGCAGTAGGAGTCGTGGCACAGGTACGAGCCGCCGCGCATGACCCGGCCCTCGCCGTACTTGGGTCCGGCGGGGTTGGCAGCCGGTGAGCGACGGTAGTAATGCGGCGAGAACCAGTCGGCGCACCACTCCCAGACGTTGCCGGCGAGGTTCCACAGGCCATAGTCGTTCGGCTGGAAACTGCGCGCGGGCGCGGTGGTCAGGTAGCCGTCCTCGAGCGTGTTGTGGCCCGGGAAGGAGCCCTGCCAGATGTTGCACCGGTGCTCGCCGCCAGGAGTCAGCTCGTCGCCCCAGACGAACCGCCGGCGCTGGTGTCCGCCGCGGGCGGCGTACTCCCACTCGGCCTCGGTGAGCAGCCGCTTGCCCGCCCACCGGCAGTAGGTCACCGCGTCGTGGTGTGACACATGCACGACTGGATGGTCGAGCCGGTCGTCGACGCCGGAGTCCGCACCGTCCGGATGCCGCCAGTCGGCGCCGCGCAAGGTCAGCCACCACGGCGCAGCGGCGACATGTCCGAGGATGTCGGAGTCCGGTGCGGCGACGGCCAGGTGGAACACGGCGGACGAACCGTACCGCTCGGCCTCGGTGCGGTAACCGGTCGCTTCGGTGAACAGGGCGAACTCGGCGTTCGTGACCGCCGTGGGGTCAACGGCGAAGGCATCGAGGTGCACGGTGTGGACCGGAGTTTCACCGTCGGCCGGGTAGCCCTCGGCAAAGGGATCTCCCATCTCCAACGAGCCGGCGGGCACCGGCACAGGCGTCTGCAGGCCGGCGGGGATGCCGCCGGGCTCGGGCACGCGTGCGGTGCCAGGACCCGAACCGGCGGCGGTCCGAGAGGGCGCACAACAACCCGCGTGGGACCGGTCCGTCATCGCGCGATGATCAGCCTGATCATCTCCGCGGCCGGCGCCGCCGTCTGACACCCCAGCCGCACCTGGTCCCGTCATCCACATGGGCGCGCCTTCCTGCTCTCGGTAATGACGACGTACCCGCCGCATTGTCGCCCGCCGCCGTGAGCCGTTCGCGGACGTATCGCCTGCGACATTCGGATTCTGGAACGAGGTTATCCGCTGTGCTGGCGAAGTCACCTGCGGGCGCAACGCGTGGAGGACTCGTGCGAGCGCCGGCTCAGGAGCGTGGGGGTTTGCTGTGCGAGCGGCGGATGGTCTCGCGCTGGGTCTCGCCGACCGCTCGTTCATAGGCGAGCACCAGGCCCTGGATGGTGACGGGCTTGAACCGCTCGACCAGCTGGCGGATGTGCTCCGGCGGTCCACCGGAGTCCCGGTAGTGCGGCCAGACCTTGGTCCGGAAGACCTCAGTCAGCTCCTCGGCGATCGCGCGTCCGTGCGCCGTGAAGATCCGGCCGGCCGCGAGCACCGCGTCGGCCGGCAGGTCCAGGTCGAGCAGCTCGACGCCGAGGCTCAGATGGGCCGTCGCCACCTGGAAGACGTCCTCGTCGGGTGTCGGCTCGACCACGCCGAGCGCCACCAGCATCTCGATGTCGTCGTCCGTCAGGTCCCGGCCGGTCCGGCGGACCAGGGCGGCTCGGTCGAGCGTCTCGGGCAGGTCCCGCATCCACGGAGTCAGCAGGGTCCGGTGCAGGGCGATGTCACCCGGCGTGGCGTCGGGCGGGATCCGGTCCAGATAACCCTCGATCGCGGACAGGGTGAAGCCGTGCGCCTGCAGCTCGCGGACGAGGTCCAGCCGGGCGATGTGCTCGGGCCCGTAGTACCCGACGCGACCGCGGCGTACGGGCGGAGGGATGAGGCCCCGGCCGGCGTAGAACCGCAGCGTGCGGACGGTCATCCCGACCCGGGCCGACAGCTCGTCCACCGTCAGCAGCGCATCACCGGCAGGCTCTGGTGCGGCATCGGAGACGGACATGGCGGAGATCATAGTTGCCCCCACTTGACCATTGTGACACCAAAACTGTCACAATCAGGTGGTCCACTCGAGGCAGACCGACGGGATCAGTCATGACCGCATCAGCCGAAGCCTTCCTCTACGACGCGATCCGGACCCCACGCGGCAAGGGCAAGGCGGCCGGCGCCCTGTACGAGGTGAAGCCGATCCAGCTCATCACCGGTCTGCTGACGGAGCTGCGCAGCCGGCACCCGGACCTCGATCCGACCCACATCGACGACGTCGTGCTCGGTGTCGTGACGCCCATCGGCGACCAGGGCATGGACATCGCGCGTACGGCGGTGCTGGCGGCGGGGTATCCCGAGACCACCGGTGGCGTGCAGCTCAACCGGTTCTGCGCGTCCGGACTGGAAGCGGTGAACCAGGCGGCGCAGCGGATCCGGTCGGGCTGGGAGGACCTGATCCTGGCCGGTGGAGTGGAGTCGATGTCGCGCGTGCCGATGGGATCGGACGGCGGCGCGTGGGCGATGGACCCGGAGACGGCGCTGCGGACCGGCTTCATCCCGCAGGGCATCAGCGCCGATCTGATCGCGACGATCGACGGTCTGTCCCGCACCGATGTCGACACGTACGCCGCGGAGTCGCACGCACGCGCCGCCAAGGCGTGGGCCAACGGGTACTTCGGCCGCTCCGTGGTCCCGGTGGCCGACCGCAACGGCCTTCCGATCCTGGATCACGACCAGCTGGTCCGGCCCGGCACCACCGTCGAGACGCTGGCGGGCCTGCCACTGTCCTTCGCGGCGATCGGTGAGCACGGTGGCTTCGACTCGGTGGCGCTGGAGAAGTACGTCACCGTCGAGCGGATCGAGCACGTCCATCACGCCGGCAACTCCTCCGGCATCGTGGACGGCGCCGCATTGGTGGTGGTCGGCAACGAGAGAGCCGGCGAGGCGATCGGGCAGGCGCCGCGCGGCCGGGTGGTCGCCACGGCCGTCAGCGGGGCGGATCCGACGATCATGCTCACCGGCCCCGCGCCGGCCGCTCGCAAGGCTCTGGCGAAGGCCGGTCTCGACGTCGGGGATATCGACCTGTTCGAGATGAACGAGGCCTTCGCCGCCGCGGTGCTGCATTTCATGAAGGATCTCGGCGCACCGCACGAGAAGGTGAACGTGAACGGTGGCGCGATCGCGATGGGCCACCCGCTCGGCGCGACCGGCGCCATGCTGGTCGGAACCCTGCTGGACGAGCTGGAGCGCCGCGAGCTCCGGTACGGCCTGGCCACCTTGTGCGTCGGCGGCGGCATGGGCGTCGCGACCATCATCGAGAGGCTCTCCGCATGATCGAATGGACCGAGGACGCCGGTGTCGTCACGCTCACGATGAACGACCCGGACGCCGGGGCGAACACGATGAACGACACCTACCTCGCCGCGATGGCCGCGACGGTGGAGCGCCTGCAACAGGAGAAGGCCGACCTCAAGGGCGTGGTCGTCACCAGTGCCAAGGACACCTTCTTCGCCGGCGGCAACCTGCGGATGCTGGCGCGGGTCCAGCCCGAGAACGCGGCCGAGCTGTTCGAGACGCTGGAGGAGGTGAAGCGCCAGCTCCGGGTCCTGGAGACCCTCGGCGTACCGGTCGTCGCCGCCATCAACGGTGCGGCCCTCGGCGGCGGTCTCGAGATCGCGCTGGCGTGTCACCGACGGATCGTGGCCGACGACGACCGGATCGAGATCGGGGTCCCGGAGGTGACGCTCGGCCTGCTTCCCGGTGGTGGCGGCATCACCCGCACCGTCCGGATGCTCGGTCTGCAGGACGCGCTGATGAAGGTGTTGCTGCAGGGTCAGCGGATGAAGCCGAGGCACGCCCAGTCCGTCGGCATCGTCGACGAGGTGGTTCCGCGCGAGCAGCTGCTCGAGGCCGCCTACCGCTGGATCGCCGAGTACGACGGTGATGCCAAGCAGCCGTGGGACCGCGACGGGTACAAGATCCCGGGTGGTACGCCGGCCTCGCCCAAGCTGGCCGCGTTCCTGCCCGCCTTCCCGGCGAACCTGCGCAAGGAGCTGAAGGGCGCACCGTACCCGGCGCCGAGGGCGATCATGAGCGCGGCCGTCGAGGGCACCCAGGTCGACTTCGCCACGGCCAGCCGGATCGAGTCGCGCTACTTCGTGGAGCTGGCGACCGGCCAGATCGCGAAGAACATGATCAACGCCTTCTTCTTCGAGCTGCAGGCCATCAACGCGGGCGCGTCGCGGCCGGCCGACGTACCGCGGTACAAGGCGCGCAAGGTCGGCATCCTCGGTGCGGGGATGATGGGCGCCGGGATCGCGTACGTCTGCGCCAAGGCAGGCATCGAGGTGGTCCTCAAGGACGTCTCGCTGGAGGCCGCCGAGAAGGGGAAGACCTACTCGGACAAGCTGCTCGCGAAGCAGCAGCAGAAGGGCCGCACCACGGTCGAGAAGGTGGAGCAGCTGCTCGGCCGGATCACCCCGACGGCCGACCCCAACGATCTGGCCGGCTGCGACCTGGTGATCGAGGCGGTGTTCGAGAGCGAGGAGCTGAAGCAGAAGGTGTTCGGCGAGATCGCCGCCGTCGTCGAGGCGGACGCGCTGCTCTGCTCGAACACCTCGACCCTGCCGATCACCTCGCTCGCCGAGGGCATCGACCGCCCGGACGACTTCATCGGCATGCACTTCTTCTCGCCGGTCGACAAGATGCCGCTGGTCGAGCTGATCGTCGGTGCCAAGACCTCCGACCGCGCCCTGGCCAAGGCGTACGACGTGGTCCGGCAGATCAAGAAGACGCCGATCGTGGTGAACGACAGCCGCGGGTTCTTCACCTCACGGGTGTTCGGCACGCTGGTGATGGAGGGCGCGGCGATGGTCGCCGAGGGCGTCAACCCGATCACGATCGAGCGGGCCGCGACCCAGATGGGCTTCCCCGCACCGCCGCTGGCGATGCTGGACGAGGTGACGCTGACCCTGCCGCAGAAGATCCGCGACGCCGCCCGGGCCGCGGGTGAGGGCGCCGGCGCGTTCGACGGACATCCGGGGATGGCAGTCACGGATCGGCTGGTGAACGAGTTCGACCGCAAGGGCAAGGCCGCCGGAGCGGGCTTCTACGACTACCCGGCGGATGGTCCGAAGCACCTGTGGCGTGGCCTGTGGGACCACTTCGTCAAGGCCGACGTCGACGTACCGTTCACGGATCTGCAGGAGCGGATGACGTTCGCGATGTCGCTGGAGACGGTGAAGTGCCTGGACGAGGGCGTGCTGCGCTCGGTGGCCGACGCGAACATCGGGTCGATCTTCGGCATCGGCTTCCCGCCGCTGCACGGTGGCGCTCTGCAGTACATCAACGCCTACGCCGGCGGGCTGTCCGGCTTCATCGCCCGGACCCGCGAGCTGGCGGCGGCGTACGGTCCGCGATTCGAGCCGCCGGCCCTGCTGCTCCGCAAGGCCGAGGCAGGCGAGACCTTCGCCTGAACCTCCCAGCCGTCGTTCCTCAGACGTGCATGCACCTGTGAACAAGATCCACAGATGCATGCACATCTGGGAACGGCCGCCATCTTCGCGGGTATGACGTCTTGGTGGTTGCGGTCAGCGCCGGCTGGTTGCGCCTCCCGCCTGGCCGCTGAGGCACCTGCCGGCATGAGCCGAGGCCTTGCTGTCGATCGGTCCGAAGTTGCCCCTGGGCGTGGCCGGGTTTCCTGCCGGGGTCGTGGTTACCGCCGGGCGGTTGAGGTTACTGCGGGGCGGTTGAGGTTACTGCCGGGCGGTTGACGTTATTGACGTCGATCGGTCCGAAGTTGCCCTTGGCGTGGCCACGGTTACCGCCGGGCGGTTGAGGTTACTGCCGGTATGTCCATCGGTCCGAAGTTGCCCCTCGGTGTGCTGGGCGGGTGACCGGTCGGCTGAATGGAGGGGCAACTTCGGACCGATGAACAATCCTGCCTGGCTGGTGTTGGCTTGGTGCTGTCTGGTGCCTGGCTCGTGTTGGCTTGGTGCTGTCTGGTGCCTGGCTGGTGTGGCTTGGTGCTGTCTGGTGCCTGGCTGGTGTTGGCGTGGTGCTGTCTGGTGCCTGGCTGGTGTGGCTTGGTGCTGTTCGGTGGGTCAGTCGACCTTGTACGTGGGGGTGATGATGGCTCGGGCGAGAGTGTGGAAGGCCAGGTTGAAGCTCACGTAGGTGGCGCTGGAGTCGGGGTCGACGGGGAGGGCGTCCACGTCGATGGCATGCACCACGAAGTAGTAGCGGTGCACCTGGTCGCCATCGGGCGGAGCCGCGCCGGCGTAGTTCCTGGTGCTGAAGTCGTTGCGGACGTGGAACGCGCCGTTGTCCAGGCGCTCGGCCGCACCGGCGCCGGTGGGTAGCTCGGTCACGGTGGCGGGCAGGTTGACCAGGACCCAGTGCCAGAAGCCGGACGGGGTTGGGGCGTCGGGGTCGAAGCAGGTGACGACGAACCCTTTGGTCTCGGCCGGGAATCCCTCCCAGCGCAGGTGCGGCGAGGTGTTGCCACCGGCAAAGACGTGGGCGTCGTCGAGCATCTCGCCGTCGCGGACGTCGTCACTGGTGACGGTGAAGGAGCCGACCGCGGGAAGCAGTTCGTACGGGTCCGGCGCGACTGGTCGGTCGAGCGACATCGTGTGTTCCTCCGGGTGCTCGGGAGAGTGGATCTGCCTGTCACCGACATTACTGTCCACAGGGCGCGACTGTCGGCTGGGGCACCCGCCAGAAGATGCGAAGATCGTGTGGACGCGATACACGAGCGGAAGGACCTGCGGTGGAGGAGTACCTGGCCCGGATCGGCCCGGCCGATGAGACGGCGATGCGCGCCGCCACCGAGCGACAGCTCGCGCTCACCAAGCCGGCGGGTTCCCTCGGCGTGCTCGAGGAGCTGTCCATCCGGGTGGCCGGGATGACCGGCACCTGTCCACCGGCGGTGCCGGCACCCGCGGTGGTCACGGTCTTCGCGGCCGATCACGGAGTGCATGCGCAGGGCGTGTCGCCGTGGCCGCAGGAGGTCACCGCCGCGATGCTGGCCAACTTCGTCGCCGGCGGTGCCGCGATCAACGCCTTCGCGGCCAACAACCGGGTCGACGTACGGGTGGTGGACGTGGGGGTCGCGACAGACGTGGCGGGGCTGGACATCGTCCACGCCAAGGTGCGCCCCGGCACGCGGGACCTGTCCACCGAGGAGGCGCTGACCGACGAGGAAGTGCTCGCGGCGATCCAGGTCGGGCTCGATCTGGCCGATCAGCTGGTCCGGGACGGCTACCGCTGTCTGCTCACCGGGGATATGGGCATCGCCAACACGACGGCCTCGGCGGCGCTGATCGCGACCTTCACCGGGATGACGGCGGACGACGTGACGGGCCGGGGCACCGGCATCGACGACGCCACTCTCGCGCACAAGACCGAGGTGGTCCGTGAAGGCCTGATGCTGCACGACGTGCCGGCGTCAGACCCGCTGGGCGTCCTCGCGGCGTACGGCGGCCTCGAGCACGCGGCACTCGCCGGCTACATCCTGGGCGCCGCCGCCAACAAGGTGCCGGTGATCCTGGACGGGGTGATCGCGGGGGCCGCTGCCTTGGTGGCGCAGGCGTTCCAGCCGGCCGCGATCGACTACTGCATCGCGGGACACCGCTCGGCCGAGCCGGGCCACGCGGTCGCTCTGAAGTCCCTCGGCCTGGAGCCGCTGGTGGACCTGGACCTGCGGTTGGGCGAGGGGACCGGTGCCGTGCTGGCCTATCCGATCCTGACCTGCGCGGTCCGGGCGCTCGCGGAGATGGCGACGTTCGAGTCGGCCGGGATCAGTGCTGGAGCCGGCGCGTGACCGAGCCCGCGCCGTACCTGTCCGGGTTGGTGCTGACCGGTCGACGCGTCGTGGTCGTCGGTGGCGGCGGCGTGGCGCAACGGCGGCTGCCCCGGCTCCTCGAGACGGGGGCGCAGATCGACCTGATCTCCCCGGCGATCA
Organism: Kribbella sp.; assembly: GCA_035759015.1. Lineage (GTDB taxonomy): Bacteria > Actinomycetota > Actinomycetes > Propionibacteriales > Kribbellaceae > Kribbella. Next base: position 7,393 of record DASTVQ010000051.1, on the reverse strand, counting down.
CGCCGACCATCGAGGGCCTGTTGAACAACCCGGCCCTGCGCTGGATCGAGCGCGGGTACGCCGACGGCGACCTGGCCGACGCCTGGTACGTCGTGGTGGCGACGGATGATGCCTCGGTCAACGATCAGGTGTCGGTCGAGGCGGAGGCCCGGCAGATCTTCTGCGTCCGGTCCGACGACCGGTCCCGGGCCACCGCCTGGACACCTGCATCGGGGCAGCACGATCAAGTGACGGTGGGGGTGCTGGGCGGCGGGGACCATCGCCGGTCGGCTGCCGTCCGGGACGCCATCTTGGAGGAGCTACGCACCGGCGCGCTCGGCGCGCGGGACTCCATCGATCGTCGTCCCGGTGTCTACCTGGTCGGCGGCGGGCCGGGTGATCCCGACCTCATCACTGTGCGCGGGCGGCGGCTGCTGGCCCAGGCGGACGTCGTCGTCGCCGACCGGCTCGCACCGCAGCCACTGCTGGACGAGCTGCACGCCGACGTCGAGCTGATCGACGCGGCGAAGCTGCCAAGGGGCCGGTCGGCCCAGCAGGAGGAGATCAACCGGATCCTGGTGGACCGAGGCAAGCAGGGCAAGGTGGTGGTGCGACTCAAGGGCGGCGATTCGTACGTGTTCGGCCGTGGCTTCGAGGAGGCCATCGCCTGCGCCGAGGCGGGCGTGCCGTGGACCGTCGTCCCGGGTATCACCAGCTCGATCTCGGTGCCGGCCGTGTCGGGCATCCCGGTCACACATCGCGGGGTGACGCACGAGTTCACCGTCATCTCCGGGCACATCCCGCCAGGACATCCGGACTCGTTGGTCAACTGGCAGGCGCTGGCGCAGCTCACCGGGACGCTGGTGCTGCTGATGGCGGTGGAGAACCTGCCACTGATCGCGCAGACGCTGATCGGGCACGGTCGGCCGGCGGATACGCCGGCCGCCGCGATCGCCGACGGCACCCTGCCGGGCCAGCGGATGGTGGAGTCCGATCTGGCGGGCATTGCCGAGACCATGGCTGCGGCCGGGGTCGGCGCTCCCGCGATCGTCGTCATCGGCGACGTCGTGGCCGTGGCCTCCCAGGTACGGCGGTCATGAGCCGGCTCGTCCCGATCGACCGAGCGGACGACGACCGGCTGGCCGACTACGTCCACCTGCGTGAGGTGAGCCTGCGCAAGCTGCTGGAGGAGGAGCACGGGCTCTTCATCGCCGAGGGCGACAAGGTGATCCGCCGGGCGGCCGCCGCCGGATATCAGCCGCGCTCCTTCCTGCTGGCCGAGCGGTGGCTCGACTCGCTCGAGGACGTGCTCGCCGGATGGCCGGACGTTCCCGTGTATGTCGTGACGCCGGAGCTGGCCGAGCGGGTCACCGGGTTCCACGTCCACCGTGGGGCGTTGGCGTCGTACAGGCGCAAGCCGACCGCGGACCTGGACGCGTTGCTCGCGAACGGACCGCACGGGCGGATCGCGATCTTCGACGACATCGTCGACCACACGAACGTCGGCGCCGGGTTCCGGGCGGCCGCCGCGATGGGCGTGGACGCGGTGCTGATCACGCCCGGCTGCGCGGACCCGCTCTACCGGAGGTCGGTGAAGGTGTCGATGGGCACGGTCTTCCAGGTGCCGTGGACCCGGCTGGAGAGCTGGCCGAAGGATCTGCAGCGCCTGCGGGAGCGTGGGTTCGTGACGGCCGCGTTCGCACTGACCGACAACTCGATCAGCCTCGACGATCTCGTCGCCCGGAAGGACAAGAACCTCGCGCTGATCTTCGGGACCGAGGGCCACGGGCTCAAGCCGTCGGTGCTGGCCGCCGCTGACCTGACGGTGCGCATCCCGATGGCGGGAGGCGTCGACTCCCTCAACGTGGCAGCCTCTGCCGCCGTCGCGTTCTACGCCACCAGGCCGAGCGTCTAGGGCACACCGGCCGAGTCTGGGCAAACCAGGCCGAGTCTGGGCAAACCAGGCCGACCAAAACGATTGGCTGTCGGGGTTTCCGCAGTGATGGGATGGCCGCCATGCAGAGAGTCGTGTTGATCACCGGGATGCAGGCAGCCGGGAAGACGACGATCGGCCCGCTCCTCGCCGCACGCCTGGGCCCGCCGGCGGCCGCGCTGGACGGCGATGTGTTCTACCGGATGGTCGCGGCAGGCAGGGTCGACATGACCCCCGCCCCCGAGTCGGAGGCGCTGCGCCAGCTGGCCCTGCGGTACGAGGCGTCGGCGATTGTCGCGCAGCACTATGTCGATGCCGGCTTCGACTTCGTCTGCACCGACATCGTCCTGGGCGAGTACGTCACCGCCTGGATGGAGTCGGTCAAGGCCGAGCGGCACCTGGTCGTCCTCAACCCGTCGGTCGAGGCCATCGTGGCGCGCGAGGTCGGGCGAGGTGCCACCTCGTACCGGGACTGGCAGGAGCCAGGCATGACCCTCGCCGATGCGGTCGCCTCGCTGCAGCGCGGGTTGGAGGACACGCCTCGGCGCGGACTGTGGCTCGACTCGAGCTCCCTGACAGCCGAGCAGACGGTCGAGAGGATCCTCGGCAACGACCTGCGCGACTCGCTCTGGCTCTAGCGTCTCCTCACGCCTTGAGCCCCTCTTCGGTGTGCTCGTCGTCCTCGTTGCGCATCGGGGAGACGGGCCAGTCGTCGGGGTAGTCCGGGGCCAGCTCCTCTGCCTCGGCGAGCAGGCGCTTGCGGTACTTGCGGGACAGTCGGTCGCCGAAGACCATCCCCTGGGTGTGATCCGTCTCGTGCTGCAGGCAACGGGCCAGCAGGCCGGTGCCCTCGTAGCTGACCGGCTCGCCGTTCTCGTCGACGCCGGTGACCCGGGCCCAGTCGGGACGGACGCACTTGGTGAAGGCGCCAGGCAGGGACAGGCAGCCCTCCTCGCCCTCGTCGAGCTTGCGGTCCTTGCCCTCGGGCACCTCGATCACCGGGTTGCAGACCACGCCCTGGATCCGGACGCCGTCCTGGTCCGGGCAGTCGAAGACGAACAGCTGAAGGTCGACGCCGACCTGGTTCGCCGCCAGACCGACTCCCTCGGCGGCGTTCATGGTCGCGGTCATGTCGGCGACCAGCTTCTCGAGCTCGTCGCCGAACTCGGTGACCGGCTCGCAGAGCTTGTGCATGACCGGCTCACCCCAGCGGGTGATGGGCAGCACAGAACCATCAGTAGGAAGCGTGGGCATGCCCGAAATCCTAGCGTTGCCCCCACTGCGTCCGAAGAACCGTGGGTCCTGCCTCACGGTTCTTCGGAGGCGGGAGGTAGGTCAGGCCTTGCTCTGCTCGTCACGCCAGGCGACCCAGTCGCGGACCAGGCCGAGGTCGTAGTCGGGCCCCGACGTGCTGATGGTGAACAGCCGGGTGCCGACGTCGAGCAACGACTTGCCGACCACGTCAGGGCCATCGCCGACAGCGGTGGACCGCTCGATCTCGCCCGGGTCGCGCCCGATCGCCTTGCAGTGCGCGTCGAGCACGTCGTGCTTGTGCGCGAGGACCTCGGCATCGCCGAAGCCGTGCCAGATGGTCGCGTGCTGAGCGACCAGCTTCAATGTCTTCTTCTCACCGCCACCGCCGATCAGCACCGGGACGTCGCGGGTCGGAGTCGGGTTGAGCTTGGCCCAGCGCTGCTCGATCCTCGGCAGCGCCTCGCCGAGTGCGTCCAGTCGGCCGCCCGCCGTACCGAACTCGTAGCCGTACTCGTCGTAGTCCTTCTCGAACCAGCCGGAGCCGATGCCGAGGATCAGCCGGCCGTCGCTGATGTGGTCGACGGTACGAGCCATGTCGGCCAGAAGCTCGGGGTTGCGGTAGGAGTTGCACGTGACGAGCGCGCCGATCTCGACCCGCTCGGTCGCCTCGGCCCAGGCTGCGAGCATGGTCCAGCACTCGAAGTGCAGGCCATCCGGCTCACCGGAGAGCGGGTAGAAGTGGTCCCAGTTGAACGCGATGTCGACGCCGATCTCCTCGGCCGCGGCCACGGTCCGGCGGATCTCGGCGTAGTCGGCGTGCTGGGGCTGGACCTGGACGCCGATCCGGACGGGGAAGGCGCCGTACGGACGATCGGTGGATTCAGTCGATGTCATGCATCGAGCCTATACGCCGTTTCGGAGGTCCCTCCGGTTTGCTCATCCTGCGAGCAGCGCGACTACTGCGGCCAGCCGCCCACGCTGCCCGTCGGAGTCGGCTTGGCGAGCACTCGGCGGCATGCCTCGGTCGAGCGGTCATGGATCCAGGTGGGCGGCAGCTTTCCCTTGGCCTGCAACGGCCGGGCGGCCTGGATGATCTGCCGCAGCTCGTCGTACTTGTCCGCGGTCAGCGCCATGTGCTGGTAGTCGTACCCCTCGTCCGGCGCCCTCCGCAGATTCTCCTTCGCCCAGTAGTCGAGCTGCTCGACACACCCTGTCAACGGGTCCTTGGTCGGCGTAGCCGTCGGACTCTGGCTCGGGACTGCCCCGGCGCTCGGCTCCCGGTCGCTCGTGCAGCCGGTCAGCAAGGACCCGGCAAGCAGGGATCCGGCCAGTACGGCGGCGATGGCGATGCGGCGGCTCATCGGATCGGCCCGGTGTGACGGCACATGGGACTAGTCTGCGCGGGCCGGGGGGCGAACTCATCCGTCGCGAGAGGGAGATTGTCGGAGGCCCGGAGTAGGTTCCGGACATGGAACTGAACGGTAGGCCCGACCCACCCCTGGAGGCGGGCGAGAAGGAGACGCTCACCGGCTTCCTCGACTTCCAACGCGCCACCCTGCGGTGGAAGTGCGACGGTCTCACCCCGGAGCAGCTCGGGCGCCGCGCGGTGGAGCCCTCGACGATGACGCTGCACGGGCTGATCCGGCATCTGACCGAGGTGGAGATCGGTTGGTTCGTCGGCACCTTCACCGATGAGCCTGTGATCTTTGCGTACTCCTCGGACGAGCGGCCCGCCGGCGACTGGACCGATCTGGACCCGGCGCAGTACGCCGACGACCTCCGCCGGTACGACGAAGCGGTGGCGAAGGCGCGGGCGATCGTCAGCCGACTGCAACCCGGCGACGTGGGCGAGGACGAGGGCAAGCCGGTCACGCTGCGGTGGGTGCTGACGCACATGATCGAGGAGTATGCGCGCCACAACGGTCACGCCGACCTCCTCCGTGAACGCATCGACGGCGCCACTGGGGAGTGACCTCGTACCGGTGGCCCACTTCCTGCACAACTGGGTGTAGCTGAACGGCTATCGTCTGCGCATGAGAGCGAAGTCGAGCATCGCCCCGGTTCGCTGGACGCCACCGCCCGCCGGCCCGGAGCGACATCCGGGGAGCTTCACGGCGGAGTCCGTCGCGATGCCCGGCCAAGGACCCGAGGACGTGCTGGTCGACGAGGACGGCAGTGTGCTGACCGGCTTGCTCGACGGGCGCATCCTGCGGATCAGCGCTGACGGACGCACGATCACCACCGTGGCTGACACGGGCGGCCGGCCGCTCGGGCTGGAGTGGCTCCCGGATGGCAAGCTGCTGGTGTGCGATGCCGGCCGCGGCCTGCTGACCGTGGACAAGGACGGCAGGATCGACACGCTGCTGGCCGAGATCGACGGACGGCCGATGAAGTTCTGCAACAACGCGGACGTGACCCCGGACGGGACGATCTACTTCACCGATTCCTCGACCCGGTTCGGCTTCGACGAGTGGATGGCCGATCTGCTCGAGCATTCCGCCACCGGAAGCGTCTACTGCCGAACCCCGGATGGTGAGCTGACGGTGCTCGCGTCCGGCCGGGCATTCCCGAACGGGGTGGCGCTCAGCGGCGACGGCACCGCACTCTTTTTCGCGGAGACGGCAAGTTACGGGCTGTACCGGCTCGAGCTGACGAAGCCGGGCGCCGAGCCCGAGCTGGTCACCGTACTGCCGGGCCTGCCGGACAACATCGCTCGCGGGTCCGATGGCTTGATCTGGGTGGCACTGGGTTCACCGCGCAACGCGTTGCTGGACTTCCTGCTGGACAAGCCGCCAGTGCTCCGCAAGCTGCTCTGGGCGCTGCCCGAGGCGCTCCGGCCGAAGCCCGCCGACGTGATCGAGATTCAGGCGTACGACGATGCCGGCAACCTGGTGCACGACCTTCGCGGGCGACACCCGGACTTCCGCATGCCCACCGGCGTACGGGAACGCGACGGCAAGGTCTGGCTGAGCAGCATCGGCACCACCCACCTCGCCACCTTCCCCAACCCCGCCTGACCTCATCCCCGGGGGGCTACGTCAGGTGAGCTGCCACGAGCGCTTGGACATGCCGTACCAGAAACCCTCCACCACGCTCTCCGCAGTGCCGAGGGAGTCTTGCGAGGCTCCCAGCGACACGAAGAGCGGCGCGAAGTGCTCGGTCCGCGGGTGTGCAACGCGGGCGGCCGGGGCCTTGTGCAGGAAGTCGATCAGCGCGTCGATGTCCTGAGCAGCCAGCGCACGCTTGGCCCAGTCGTCGAACTCGGTCGACCACGACGGCGCGGGTGCGTCGGCGTCACCGCCCAGGTTCACCGCGCTCAGGTTGTGCGTGGTGAAGCCGCTGCCGACGATCAGGACCCCCTGCTCACGCAGCGGCGCGAGCTTGCGGCCGATCTCGAAAAGCTCGGCCGGGTCCAGCGTCGGCATCGACACCTGCAGGACCGGGATGTCGGCGTCGGGGTACATCTCCTTCAGCGGCACGTAGGCACCGTGGTCCAGCCCGCGCGACGGGTCGTCGTACACGGGAGTCGCGGGGGAGTGCAGCAGCTTGCGGACCTGGTCGGCCAGCTCGGGCGCACCAGGCGCGGCGTACTGGACCTGGTAGTAGCGCTCCGGGAAGCCCCAGAAGTCGTACACCAGGGGCGCGGTCCGAGTCGCGGCCAGCGTGAGCGGCGCGGCCTCCCAGTGCGCCGACACGATCAGGATCGCGGTCGGCTTGTCCATGCCGGCGGAGACGGCGGCCAGCTCGGCCGGCCAGTGCGGGTCGTCGGCCAGCGGGGGAGCGCCGTGGCTCAGGTACAGGACGGGCATCCGGCTCACCTCGATCGTCGAGGTCTGGGTGGTGTCGCTCATCGTCGTGCCTCTCGAAGAGTGGATGCTCCTTCCAACATAGTTGAAGACTCAACATATTCCCAGAGTCCCAAGCTGCCGTGCCGACGTCGGCGCCTCGGGCCGCCCGAGCCGGATCAGCCTGCCCGGCGGACCCAGGCGGGCAGGACGTACCAGAAGCCGATGAACCAGGCGACGACGAGGCCGACGATGAGGAAGGCCACGGGCCGCGACAGGGCCACGTCCAGGGCCAGGAGCAGGCCGCCGGCGATCGCGGCGATCAGGAAGGCGAGCCCGGCGGTGGCCAGGTGCCCGGCGATCGGGATCATCCGGTCGCGCATTTTCTGCTGGAACACGATCCGGTGGAACGACACCGGCGCCAGGAACAGACCCATGGCCA
>DASTVQ010000050.1:0-21396 GCA_035759015.1 Kribbella sp. | reverse complement strand
GGCTTGCCGACGACCTCGGCGTGTCTCGTAACCCTGTCCGTGAGGCTCTGCGGGTGGTCGAGACGGGAGGGTTCGTCCAGATGCTGCCGCGCCGGGGCGCTGTCGTGGCCACCCTGGACGACACCGCCGTACGGGACCTGTTCGCGGTACGGGAGCAGTTGGAGACACTGGCCGCCGGACTCGCCGCGGAGCGCGCGCGACGGAGCAGGACGTGGCCCGGTTGCGCACCTTGCTGGACCAAGCACAGGCCGCCACGGAGGCGCAGGATTTGGACCGGGTGGCCGAGCTGAACAGCGCGCTGCACCTGGCGGTCATCGCGATCAGCGGCAACCGATGGCTTGCTTCGATCTCGGCGGCCATGTACCACCACGTGCACTGGGTGTTCCGGGTCGGGGCGGCGCAGCGCGCGCCGCACTCGTGGGTCGAGCACATCCGCTTGATCGACGCGATCGCGGCGGGCGACCGCCCGGCCGCGGTGGAGGCGGCGCGCGAGCATGTAGCGGCCGCAGCCGCTCTCGAAGGCGCACCCGACTGAGGGCGCCCAGCCGCCTTCGGTGGTGTCAGCGGCCGCAGGCGTAGCCCTGCATACCTCTCGGGTTGGCCGCCGCGGCAAGGACGCCGTCCGCCTCCCGGCTGACGGCGCACAGACGCCCAAGGCTCCACGGTCCGGCCTCGGTCACGCGGTGTCCGCGCCGGGCCAGCTCGTCGCGAACGTCCGGGCCGAGCCGACTCTCCATCACCAGACCACCCGGCTCCGTCGCCCGCGGATAGAACGAGGACGGGAAGCCGGTGGTGTGCCAGGTGGGTGCGTCGATCGCCTCCTGCAGGTCCTGACCGCCGGCGAGGTGCCGGAGCAGGAAGATCAACTGCCACTGGTCCTGCTGGTCGCCGCCAGGGGAACCACACGCAAGGACCGGGCGCCCGTCACGCAGCACCAGCGTCGGGGTCAGCGTTGTGCGGGGGCGCAGACCGGGGGCCAAGGATGAGGCCGTGCCTTCCTCGAGCCAGAACATCTGCAGCCGGCTGCCGAGGCAGAAGCCCAGCTCGGGAATCGTCGGCGAACTCTGCAGCCAACCACCGCTCGGTGTCGCCGACACGACGTTGCCCCACTGGTCGATCACGTCGATGTGGCACGTGTCGCCGCGCGTCGTCCCGTCGACGGAGACGGTCGGCTCGCCGGTGGCCGCATCGAGTTTCGCGTTGCCCGAGGCAACGGATGGCAGCACCGGCAGCCGGCCGTCCGGGCTGCCCGGGCGAAGGTCGAGACACGCCTCCTTGCCGATCAAGGCAGCTCGTTCGGCGGCGTAGGAGGGGGACAGCAAGGTCTTCAGCGGTACGTCGTAGCCGTCGCCGTACCAGGCCTCACGGTCGGCGTAGGACAGCTTGATCACCTCTGTCACCGTATGTACGCCGTCCGCGCCGGTCAGGTCCAGGTCGGCCGGATCACCGAGCTCGGCGAGTACGGCGAGCGACTGCAGGAGGCCCGGCCCCTGACCCCATGGCCCCGTCTTGGCGACGGTGTGGCCCTGCCAGTCGAGTGTCGCCGGCTCCTCCCAGGTCGCCTGGTAGTCGGCGAGGTCGTCCCCGGTGACCAGGCCGCCGTGGTCCTGGCCGCTCGAGTCGCGGTGAGGCAGCCGGGAGAACCGGTCGATCGCCTCCGCGACGAAACCTTCTCGCCAGACGCTCCGGGCCCGCTCGAGCTGCGCGATCCGGTCGGCCCCGGCTGTCTCCGCGGTGGAGAGGAGCCGCTCCAGAGTGTCGGCGTACGCGGGGTTGCGGAACAGCGAGTTGGCGCGCGGCGGCTGGCCGCCTGGAAGCCACACCGCGGCCGACGTCGGCCAGTGCTGGGTGAAGAGATCCTGCACGGCCTCGACCGTGCTGCCGACCCGGCCGACCAGCGGGTGGCCGCCCCGGGCGTAGCCGATCGCGGGCTCGAGAATTTCCCGAAGGGGGCGTGTGCCGTGATCGCGCAGCAGCAGCAGCCAGGCGTCGACAGCTCCGGGCACAACGGCGGCGAGCGGGCCGGACCCGGGGATCAGGTCGAGCCCAAGCGACCGGAAATGGTCGATGGTGGCAGCGGCCGGTGCGGCGCCCTGACCGCACAGCACGCGCGGCGTCGGATCGTCGGCGGTGGCGACGATCGCCGGCACCTCGCCACCTGGGCCGTTCAGGTGCGGCTCCACCACATGGAGCACGAAACCCGCCGTGGCGGCGGCGTCGAAGGCGTTGCCTCCGAGCTCGAGGGTCCGCATCGCCGACTGGGAGGCCAGCCAGTGCGTGGAAGAGACCATCCCGAACGTGCCGCGCAACGTAGGCCGGGTGGTGAAGGTCATCGATGAGCTCCTTGGTCGGTAATGCTTCGTACGTCGGGGCCGCTGCCGTCATCGTTCACCAGGTGGCACGCGACCCGGTGGCCGCCCTCGCCGATGCCTCGCACTTCCGGTACGGCGGTGCGGCATCTGTCCACCGCCACCGGGCAACGAGGGTGGAACCGGCAGCCTGGCGGAGGGTCGATGGCCGACGGGAGGTCGTCGCCGAGCAGCACCGGCCGCCCTGGCTCGAGCTGGTCGGTCCGAGCTCGCTCTTGCGGCCCGAGCCGGCCAGGGTCAGACCACGGTTGATCGAGATCTTCACGGCGGTGGAGTCGAGCGTCCCGCCGTCGGCGAACTTCACGCCGTCTCGCAACGGGATGGTCATGGTGAGGCCGTGGCCGGCCAACTGTTCGGAGCTGTCTGAGGTATCAGGCGGTGACCTCGTGCGGCGCGAGCTGATCGGTCGAGCCCGGCAGGTCGAACTGGGTCCGGTAGAGCTCCTCATACCGCCCGCCGGCCGCGAGCAGCTCGCTGTGCGTCCCTCGCTCGACAACCTCACCGTCCTCGATCACCAGGATCAGGTCGGCGGCGCGGATGGTGGACAGCCGGTGCGCGATCACCACCGCGGTCCGGCCCGCCAGGGCTTCGCCGAGCGCGGCCTGGACGGCTGCCTCGGAGGTCGAGTCCAGCGCGGCCGTCGCCTCGTCGAGGATGACGACCCGCGGCTGCGCCAGCAGCAGCCGCGCGATAGTGAGACGTTGCCGCTCGCCGCCGGAGAGCCGGTACCCCCGCTCGCCGACCACCGTCTCGAGCTGGTCGGGCAGCGAGCGGATCAGGTCACCCAGCCGGGCCCTGGTCAAGGCGTCCCACAGCTCGTCGTCGGTGGCCTCCGGCCGGGCCAGCAGCAGGTTCTCCCGGATGGAGTCGTGGAAGAGGTGACCGTCCTGCGTCACCATGCCGAGGGCGTCTCGCAGGGCTGCGGCCGACAGGTCCCGCACGTCCACGCCGGCCAGCCGGACCGCGCCGGCGTCCACGTCGTACAGGCGGGGGATGAGCTGGGCGATGGTCGACTTCCCGGCCCCGGAGGAACCCACCAGCGCCACCATCTGTCCGGCCTCGGCCCGGAAGGAGACGTCGTGCAGCACCTCGATCCCGCCGCGGGTGTCGAGCTTCGCGACCTCTTCCAGGGAGGCCAGCGAGACCTTGTCGGCAGACGGATAGGCGAACCGCACGTGGTCGAACTCGACCGAGACCGGACCGGGCGGCACGGTGCCGGCGTCGGGCTTGTCCTTGATCAGTGGCTCGAGGTCCAGCACCTCGAAGACCCGGTCGAAGCTGACCAGCGCGGTCATCACCTCGAGTCGCGCACTCGCGAGCGCGGTGAGCGGGGCGTAGAGCCGGGTCAGCAGCAGCGCCATCGACACCACGGCGCCGGCGTCGAGCTGACCGCGCAACGCGTAGAAGCCGCCGAGGCCATAGACCACCGCCAGCGCAAGCGCCGAGACCAGGGTCAGCGCGGTGACGAACACCCACTGGACCATCGCGGTCCGGACCCCGATGTCGCGCACCCGGCGCGCGCGGATGGCGAACTCGAGCGACTCGCGGGCTGGGCGGCCGAACAGCTTCACCAGCGTCGCGCCGGGAGCGGAGAACCGCTCGGTCATCTGCGTGCTCATGGTGGCGTTGTAGTTCGCCGCCTCCCGCTGCAGACCGGCCAGCCGGTTGCCGATCCGGCGTGCCGGCACCACGAACAGCGGCAGGATCACCAGCGCGAGCAGCGTGATCTGCCAGGACACTCCCAGCATCACGACCAGCGTCAGCACGAGCGTGACCAGGTTGCTGACCACGCCGGACAGCGTGTCGCTGAACGCCCGCTGAGCGCCGATCACGTCGTTGTTCAACCGGCTCACCAGCGCGCCCGTGCGAGTTCTGGTGAAGAAGGCGATCGGCATCCGCTGGATGTGGTCGAACACCGCCGTCCGCAGGTCGAGGATCAGACCCTCCCCGATGCTCGCCGACAACCAGCGGGTGAGGAGCCCGATGCCGGCCTCGGCGACCGCGATGACGGCGATCAGCACTGCCAACCGCAGCACCAGGCCGAACTCGGACCCGGCGACGATGGCGTTGACCACGCGCCCGGCGAGCACTGGCGTCGCCACGGCCAGCACGGCCGCCACGGTGCTCAGCACCAGGAACAGGATCAGCTGGCGCGTGTGCGGTCGGGCGAACGCGAGGATCCGCCGCAGGGTCTCCCGGGAGAACGGGCGCTTCCCGTCTTGCGCGTGCATCGCGTGGTACATCGAGGTCCACGCGGTCATTTCCATACTCACAGCAGGTCTCCGCGGCTCAGAGGTGGTCGAGGTGTCGATGCTGCCCGACGCCACCGACAGTTGGCGCACCCGACGGCGGGTGCTAGGCATCCTGCGATCGACGTTAGAACCTCAACCACGCTGGAGGTCAAACAAGCTCCGTACTGGGTACACTGTACGAGAAGGCGGCACGAGCGTAGCCAGTCCGGGAGAATCGCGCACATGACGACCGAGTACAGCGGCGCCGGGGATCCCGCGAAGAGCCTGGAGCTCCTCTGGGGGCTGCAGACCCCGCCCACCCGCGGACCCAAACCGGCGCTGACGGTGAGCCGGATCGTGGCGTCGGCCATCGCGATCGCCGACGCCGAGGGTCTGCCCGCGATGTCGATGCGCCGGGTGGCCGACGAGCTCGGGGTCGGTGCGATGACGCTCTACCGCTACGTCCCCGGCAAGAGCGAGCTCCTCGACGTCATGCTCGACACCGTGTACGGCGAGCTGCCGCGACGACAGCTGGACGGCGATTGGCGGGCCAAGCTCGACATCGTGGCGAGGGAGAACCGCGAGCTCTACCTGCGGCACCCGTGGCTGCTGCAGGTCGCGACCAGCCGGCCCCCGCTGGGACCGCACCTGATGGCGAAGTACGAGTACGAGCTGAGCGCCGTCGAGGGCATCGGCCTGACCGACGTGGAGATGGACGCTGTCGTGGCCCTGGTCAACGGCTACGTCCATGGCGCCGTGCGCAGCGCGATCGAGGCGAAACATGTGATCCAGAGCTCCGGCATCACCGATGAGCAGTGGTGGCGGGCGCACGAGCCGCTGTTGCAGAAGATCGGCGACGCGGCGAGGTTCCCGCTCGCCTCCCGGGTCGGGACCGCCGTCGGGATCGAGTTCAACGCGGCGTACGACTCCGACCACGGTTTCGAGTTCGGGCTGGCCCGGGTGCTGGACGGGGTCGCGGCGTTGCTGGTGGGCAGGCCGGGCTGAAAGACTGTTGTGAGTGAGTGCTCACTCAGTTAGCCTCGAGGGGTGAACCCACGCGCAACTCCGCTGCCACCCGACGAGCGCCGTGCGGCGCTCGTGGCCGCCACCTTGCCGCTGCTTCGACAGCACGGCCAAGACGTGAGCACCCGCCAGATCGCCGAGGCGGCCGGGGTCGCCGAGGGGACGATCTTCCGGGCGTTCGGCAGCAAGGACGCCTTGATCGACGCCGCCATCGCGGCCGCGTTCGACCCGGCGCCGCTCTGCCGCGATCTGCTGGCCATCGACCGCTCGCTCCCGCTGCGGGAGCGGACCATCGCCGCCGTGGAGGCCATCCAGGCCCGGCTTCGCGACGTCATCGGACTACTGCTGGCGATGCGGATGCACCGGCCACCGGACCACAAGCCGTCGCCGGAGGACAAGGTTCGGCGCCAGGAGGGCTCCGAGGCGACCAACGCCGCGTTCGTCGCCGTGCTCACCCCTGACGCCGCTCAACTTCGTTACCCGCCCGCGGAGGTCGCCCGCCGGATCCGGCTGATGACCTTCTCCGCCACCCATCCACTGATCTCTGAAGGTCATCCGCTGACCGCCGAGGAGATCGTCGACTTCGTGCTCGACGGTGTCCGCATCCACCACTCTGGGGACCACTGATGCTTCTGCGCCTGTTGCGTACGCACCTGCGTCCGTACGCCGGCAATCTGACCATGGTGGTCGTCCTGCAGCTGATCGGGACGATCGCCGCCCTCTACCTGCCCAGCCTGAACGCCGACATCATCGACAACGGCGTGGCCACGGGCGACACCGGCTACATCATGCGCACCGGCGCCTGGATGCTCGCCGTCAGCCTGATCCAGGTCGTCTGCACCATCGCAGCGGTGTATTTCGGCGCCAAGACCGCGGCCGGCTTCGGGCGGGACGTGCGGGCCGGGGTGTTCCACCGGGTCGGTCAGTTCTCCGCCCGCGAGGTCGGCAGGTTCGGCGCGCCGACGCTGATCTCCCGCAGCACGAACGACGTGACCCAGGTGCAGATGCTCGTGGTGATGACCTGCACGATGCTGGTCGCCGCACCGATCACGATGATCGGCGGCGTCATCATGGCGGTCCGCGAGGACGTCGGCCTGTCCTGGCTGGTGGTGGTCGCCGTACCGCTGCTGGTGCTGTCCATCGGCCTGATCGCCCGCCGGATGATCCCGAACTTCCGGCGGATGCAGGTCAACGTCGACGGGGTGAACCGGGTCCTGCGCGAGCAGATCACCGGCATCCGGGTCGTGCGCGCGTTCGTCCGCGAGCCGCACGAGGTCGAGCGGTTCGGCCAGGCCAACGCCAACCTCACCGACACGGCGGTGCGGGCCGGCCGGCTGATGGCGCTGGTGTTCCCGGTGGTGATGCTGATCCTGAACATGTCCACCATCGCGGTGCTCTGGTTCGGCGCGTCCCGGGTGGAGGACGGGGCCATGCAGGTCGGCGCGCTGACGGCCTTCATGAGCTACCTGATGCAGATCCTGTTCTCGGTGATGATGGGCACCTTCGTGATGATCATGGTGCCGCGGGCCGCGGTGTGCGCGGAGCGGATCAGCGAGGTGCTGCGGACCGAGTCGTCCGTCCTCCCGCCGGTGATGCCGATCACCGACTTCGTCGGCCGGGGCGAGCTGGTCTTCGAGCACGCCGACTTCCAGTACCCGGGCGCCGCCGAGCCGGTGCTGCGCGACATCACGTTCACCGCCTCGCCCGGCCGTACGACGGCGATCATCGGCAGTACCGGGGCAGGCAAGACCACGATGCTGTCGCTGGTGCCGCGCCTGTTCGACACGACCGGCGGCACGGTCCGGGTGGACGGCATCGACGTTCGCGACATCGAGCCGGAGGCGCTGTGGAGGCGGATCGGCCTGGTGCCGCAGCGGCCGTACCTGTTCTCCGGCACCGTGGCGAGCAACCTGCGCTACGGCAACCCCGACGCGACCGACGAGGAGCTGTGGGAGGCGCTGCGGATCGCGCAGGGCCGCGACTTCGTCGAGGCGATGCCGGAAGGCCTGAACGCACCGATCGCCCAGGGTGGCACCAACGTGTCCGGTGGTCAGCGCCAGCGGCTGGCGATCGCCCGGGCGCTCGTCCGCGGGCCCGAGATCTACCTGTTCGACGACTCCTTCTCGGCCCTCGACCTCGCCACGGATGCGCGGTTGCGGGCGGCGTTGCGGCCGGTCACGGCCGACGCCTGCGTCGTGATCGTCGCGCAACGGGTGTCCACCATCATCGACGCGGACCAGATCATCGTGCTCGAGGACGGCGCGGTGGTGGGACGCGGCACTCATGACGAACTGCTCGAATCCTGTCCGACGTACGTCGAGATCGTCGAGTCCCAGCGATCCGCGGAGGAAGCGGCATGAGCGACAAGACGCCCGCGGTCGCGACGCTCAAGGAGACCCGGCGACCCACCACCGGCCGCGCGTGGGGCCCACCGGGCGGCATCCCCGGGGACAAGTCGATGAACTTCGCCCCCTCGGCCAAGCGCCTGCTGCGCCGGCTGCGGCCGCACCGGGTCCAGGTCTTCGGCGTGTTCCTGCTGGCGGCCGGCAGCGTGTTGCTGTCGGTGCTGGGGCCGAAGATCCTGGGTCGCGCGACCGACCTCATCTTCGCCGGCGCGATCGGTCGCACCCTGCCTGCCGGTGCGACCAAGGAACAGGTGATCGAGCAGACCCGGGCCACGGGCAACAACAGGCTGGCCGATCTGCTCGGCGGGATCGACCTGGTACCCGGCCAGGGGATCGACTTCGATGCCCTGCGCAACGTTCTGATGCTCGTGGTCTGCCTCTACGTCGGCGCGTTCCTGCTGTCTTGGCTGCAGGGATTCATCCTCAACGGTGTCGTGCAGCGCACGGTCTTCGAGCTGCGGTCCGAGGTCGAGGACAAGCTCAACAGGCTGCCGCTGAGCTACTTCGACGGCGCGCCGCGCGGCGAGCTGTTGAGCCGGGTGACCAACGACATCGACAACATCTCGACCAGCCTGCAGCAGTCGTTGAGCCAGTTGCTCACCTCGCTGCTGACGGTGATCGGCGTGGTCACCATGATGTTCGTGATCTCGCCGGTGCTGGCGCTGATCGCGCTCGTCACGATCCCGATCTCGATGGTCCTGACGGCGGCGATCGCCAAGCGCTCGCAGAAGCGGTTCATCGCTCAGTGGATGCACACCGGCGCCCTGAACGGCCAGATCGAGGAAGCGTTCACCGGCCACGAGCTGGTCAAGGTGTTCGGTCGTCAGCGCGAGATCGAGGAGAGCTTCCGGCAGAAGAACGAGGAGCTGTACCAGGCCGCGTTCGGTGCGCAGTTCATCTCCGGCGTGATCATGCCGTCGATGATGTTCATCGGGAACCTGAACTACGTCGTGATCGCGGTCGTCGGTGGTCTACGGGTCGCGTCGGGCACCATGTCGCTGGGCGACGTGCAGGCCTTCATCCAGTACTCGCGCCAGTTCACCCAGCCGCTCACCCAGGTGGCGTCGATGGCCAATCTGCTGCAGTCCGGTGTCGCATCGGCCGAGCGGGTGTTCGAGGTGCTGGACGCCCCCGAGCAGGTGCCGGACGAGGAGCGCCCGGCCCGGGTGCGAGACGCTCGCGGACGGGTCGAGTTCGAGCACGTGTCGTTCTCGTACGACCCGGACAAGCCGCTGATCACCGACCTGAGCCTGGTCGCGCAACCTGGCCAGACGGTGGCGATCGTCGGCCCGACCGGCGCCGGCAAGACCACGCTGGTGAACCTGATCATGCGGTTCTACGAGCTGAACGGAGGCCGGATCACGCTCGACGGTGTCGACATCACCGGGCTGACCCGGCACGACCTGCGGTCCCGGATCGGCATGGTGCTGCAGGACACCTGGCTGTTCGGCGGCACGATCCGCGACAACATCGCGTACGGCAAGCTGGACGCCACGGAGGAGGAGATCCTGGCCGCGGCCAAGGCGACGTACGTGGACCGGTTCGTGCACAGCCTGCCGGACGGCTACGACACGGTGATCGACGAGGAGGGCAACAACGTCAGCGCCGGCCAGAAGCAGCTGCTCACCATCGCGCGGGCCTTCCTGGCCGATCCGCAGCTGCTGATCCTGGACGAGGCGACCAGCTCGGTCGACACCCGTACCGAGGTGTTGGTGCAGCGGGCGATGGCCGCGCTGCGGACGGACCGGACCAGCTTCGTGATCGCGCACCGGCTGTCCACCATCCGCGACGCGGACCTGATCTTGGTGATGGAGGACGGCTCGATCGTGGAGCAGGGCGACCACCACGAGCTGCTCGCGCTGGACGGCGCCTACGCGCGCCTCTACAACGCGCAGTTCAGCGGCGCCGTGGTCGACGTCGACGAAGAGGCGGAGGGCGTCACGGCCCCCGCCTGAGCCGAGGACATCGTGCGTGCCCGGGCCGCCGACCGCCGGCGGTCAGGTCGACCGGTTGAGGCGCCGTACGGCGAGCTCGGCAAGCAGGGCAGCCGCATCCGGGAGCACCGAGTCGTCGAAGTCGGCCAGCGGCGAGTGGTTGTCCGGGGCACCGTCCCAGTCCGCGGCCGCGCAGGCGCTGAGGTTGACGTAGGCGCCGGGCACCTCGTTCAGCACGTAGGACATGTCCTCCGACCCGCACTCGGCATTCGCCCGATCACGGAATCGGTCGGGGCCGAAGAGGTCGACGATGGCCTGCCGGGCGAACAAGAACTCCGCATCGTCGTTGACCGTCACCGGGTAGCCCAGCTCGTACCTGGCCTCCGCGGTCAGCCCGTGCGCCTCGGCGATCCCCTCGATCAGCCGGACGCTCGACTCGGCCGCCCTGGCCCGGGCCTCGGCCGAGAAGCTGCGCACGGTGGCTTCGAACACGACCTCGTCGGGGATGATGTTCTCCTTGGTGCCACCGGCGATCCGGCCGACGGTGAGGACCACCGGGTCGAACACGTCGAACTGCCGCGTCACCATCGCCTGCAGCGCGCCGACCATCTCGCAGGCGACCGGGATCGGGTCCTTGCCGCGGAAGGGCTCCGAACCATGGGTCCCCGCGCCGATCACCCGCACGTGGAGCTGGTCGGACGCCGCCATCAGCGGGCCGGCCTTGCTGTTCCAGACGCCGAGCGGATCACCGGCCGACTGCACGTGCAGGCAGTACGCCGAGTCCACCCGCCGGCCGGCCGCCTCGAGCACGCCCTCGCGGATCATGATCGGCGCGCCGCCGGTGGTCTCCTCGCCCGGCTGGAACATGAACACCACGTCACCGGCCAGCTCGTCTCGCAGGTCGTGCAGGACCTTCACCGCGCCGACCAGTCCGGCCATGTGCAGATCGTGGCCGCAGGCATGCATCAGGCCCGGGTGGGTGGAGGCGAACGGCACGTCCGCCCGCTCCGTCACCGGCAGGGCGTCCATGTCGCCGCGCAGCAGCACGATGGGCCCTGGTCCGCGGCGACCGCGAAGTACCGCGGTGACGGACGACAGCTCCTTGCCGAGCGTGATCTCGAGATCGAGCCCCTCCAGAGCGTCGACGATGAGCCGCTGCGTCTTCGGCAGGTCCAGGTCGTACTCGGGCACCCGGTGCAGGGCGCGGCGCAGGCTGGTGAGCTCGTCGCGATACTGCTCGGCCAGCTCCAAGGTAGTGGTCACGCTCGTCCCTCCAGCTCGGCGAGCAGGGCCATCTGGTGGAACATGCGGGCGGTCTCGATCGCGTTCGGCGTGCCGGCCCGCGGATCCGCGCCGGCGGCCAGCAGGGTGTGCACCACCTCGGTATCGCCCTTGAAGACCGCGCCGGCGATCGGCGTCTGACCGCGGTCGTTCACCCGGTTCACGTCGGCGCCCCGGTCGGCGAGCAGCTTCACGGTGCCGGCCTGGCCGTTGTAGGCGGCGAGCATCACCAAGGTGTTGCCGCCGGCATCGGTCAGGTCCACCGGCACGCCGCCGTCGAGGTAGGCGGCCAGCCGCTGGTTCTCGCCGGCCCGGGCGAGGTCGAAGACCAGGTGCGCGATCTCGGTCAGCTTGTCGTCGTCGCTCATGCGGCGCCCCTCTGCAGCGCGGCCATCACCCGCTGGGCGCTGCCTCCGAGGTCCAGCAGATCCACCAGCTCGAGCCAGCGCTCCGGTTCCTTCACCTCGCTCGGCAGGGTCGCGTCGAACTCGCCCACCGGCGCGTCCGTGGCCACCGCCACCACCTTGGGGGCGACGTCGAGGTAGTCGCTCGCGTCCAGGATCTTGCGCTTGACCGACGGTGACATCGGCGCGCCCGGGTCGGCCGCCGCTCTGCGGATGCCCGCCAGATCCCCGTACGTCGTGATCAGGGCGGCGGCGGTCTTGTCGCCCACCCCCTTGACCCCGGGCAGTCCGTCGGAGGTGTCGCCGCGCAGCGTGGCGAAGTCGGCATACCGCCGGGCGGGGATCTCGTACTTCGCCAGCAGCGCGGCCTCGTCCATGACGTCGGCGCGCCCGACCCCGCGGGCGGCGGTGTAGATCACCCGGATGCCACGGGAGTCGTCGATCAGCTGGAAGAGGTCCCGGTCGCCGGTCACCACGTCGACCGGCATCCGCGACCGGTGCGACAGCGTGCCGATCACGTCGTCGGCCTCGTGGTCGGCCGCACCCACGACGGCGATGCCGAGCGCGTCCAGGCAGGTCCGGATCAGCGGGATCTGGACATCCAGCCGGGGCGGCACCTCCTCGATCGACTGACCGTCCTTCACGTAGGCGACCCGGTGCTCCTTGTACGTCGGGACCAGGGCCACCCGCCACGTCGGTCGCCAGCCCTCGTCCCAGCAGGCCACCATCTGCGTTGGGCGATGGTTCTCGACCAGCCGGGCGATGAAGTCCAGCAGGCCGCGGACGGCGTTGGTCGGCGTACCGTCCAGGGCCTTGGTCGTGTCGGGAATCCCGAAGAACGCCCGGAAGTACAGCGACGCGGTGTCCAGCAGCATCAGCCGGTCGGCGGAGTCAGACATGTGCAGATGCTTTCACAGCCGACCGACAGATCGGTGCCAGCACCTTGCCAGACCGTTCGTGGCGCTCAAGGATCAGGGCAGACGTTCTCAAGGGAGGGAATGCCATGCGATTGCGTCAGCGATTGTCATCGTCCAGAGTCACCGTCGCCGTTGCCGCCGTGCTGGGGCTGCTGGTCGTGCCGCTGTCGGCCGTGTCCGCCGAGGCGAGGTCGGACCAGCCGGGCAAGCCGGTGACGGTGATGACCCGAAACATCTACCTGGGCGCGGACATCCAGCGTCCGATCCGGGACACCGCGGGGCTGACCGGTGCTGCGGCGTTCGTGGCGCTCGGCAACTCGAACCATGTGACCCGATCCATCGTGGACCAGACGAACTTCCCACGGCGCAGCGAGCTGCTCGCGGATGAGATCGCCACGGCGAAGCCCGATCTCATCGGGTTGCAGGAGGTCGCGCTGTGGCGGCACGGCCCGCTCGAGCTGCCCGGCACGGGAAGTCCCGGCGCGCCGAACGCCGAGACCGTCGACTACGACTACCTCGCGATCCTGCTCGGGGACCTGCGCAAGGAAGGCGTGCCGTACAAGGCGGTCGTGGTTCAGCAGGAGTCCGACGTGGAGGCGCCTGCCTTCGTCGGCAACCCGTTCAACGGCACCGCGACGCAGGGACGAGACGTCCGGCTCACCATGCGCGACGTGATCCTGCTGCGCGCGAGCAGCAACCTGCGGGTGCTGGACGAGGGCAGCGGTCAGTACAACGCGAAGCTCGTGATCCCCGTGGTAGGGATCAACATGGCGTTCGTGCGGGGCTACAACTGGGTGGACGTCGCGCACGGGTCGGGCAAGCCGATCCGGTTCGTCAACACCCACCTCGAGGCGTTCAGCTCCGACCTCGCGCTGGCCCAGGCCGCCGAACTTCTCAGCGGTCCGGCCGGTGACCGCAGCCGGACGACGATCATCGCCTGCGACTGCAACTCCGACCCGCTCAACAACACCACCAAGCCGACCGACCCCCTGCACACGCCGCACTCCGGTCCGTACAACTTCATCACGGGCCCAGGTGGGTTCACCGACATGTGGCTGACCTGGCGGCCGGCGAACCAGGGCTGGACGTCCGGCCTGAACGAGACCGTCGACGAGCCGGCGCCGCCGTCGTTCGACCACCGCATCGACATGATCTTCGCCCGGACCGCACCGGGGGAGGACCTGCGCGTCGTCGCGGGTGAGGTGACCGGCGCCGACAGCAGCGCCAAGGATCCGGTCACCGGTCTGTGGCCGTCCGACCACGCAGGAGTAGTGCTCACGCTCAGCCGCACCAACGACTGAGGTCGCCGACGAGCACGGCACCCCAGGCCGGGACAGCGGTCCCGACCTGGGTTCCGTGCGATGCGGCCCTGCGGACGAAATGAGTCCAGAAATGCGCCCGCAGCCATTGTGTCGTCGACCTGACCGTGCTTAGTCTCGACGAAGAGTCTTCCGGCGACGCCGGTTGCTCTGGGGGAGCGGGGGAGGTCCAAGGGGTAGGGGCCGAGGTGGTATGCACCGCCGACCCGGATGTCTTGCAGGCGCCAGTGCCGCCAGGAGAATCTGCCGTTCCGGTCACGGAACGGGTTCCAGATCTTCAGGGGGAGGTCATGGCCCCATCGACCCGGGCACGAGCGCGGGCACCACCGCCCGGCAAGGGAGAACCACGGTCTGTGAACGTCCCCGGCAGGGGACCGCATCTGCTTGACCCAGTACTCAGTGCGCAGCGAAGTACTGTTGCGCAGGGGGAATATATGAAGCGAATCGTTGTCATCACTCTGGCCGCCGTGCTCGCCATCTTTGGATTCGCAGCGACGCCGGCCTTCGCCACCAGCGGGCACTTCATTACGGGCGGCGGCAACGCCACCGTCTGTACCGACATCGGCCTGCAGGTCAGCTGTACAGGCAAGGTCGCCGGCCTGGGCGGCACAACCTTCGAGATCACGATCGCTGCGCCAGGCATTGCCTCGGTCGAATGCACGAACCCCGGCGGCAACGTTGCTCCGGGTCAGGACACAGCGGTGGATGTTGCCGGAACCACCGGTCCGCAGCCGACACCGCGGAACGGCCAGTTCATCTTCACCGTCACGACGGATACTCCTGAGCCGCTGCCTCCGACACCCACGTGTCCGAACGATCAGTGGACTCCGAACATCGTCGACGTCACGTTCACCACGGCCACCCTCTCGCTCTTCGAGGACGACGTGTTGGTGGACCGGATTGTCGTGCCAGTCTCGTAACGGCAGCGAACAATCTCCATGACGTGCCGGAGGGGCCGGGCGCAGGGACCCGGCCCCTCATCGTCTTCGCGGTGGACTCCGGTCGCACCGCGGGCAGTGCCCGCTCGCCGGTATCGCCTGCGGTGAATGCCCCGCTCGGAGTAGGGTCTCGGGAATGGAGGACCTGGACCGCAAGATCGTCGCGCTGCTCGCGTCCGACGGACGGATGAGCTTCACCGATCTTGGCAAGGCGACCGGTCTGTCCACGTCGGCCGTGCATCAGCGGGTGAAGCGGCTGGAGCAACGCGGCGTCATCCAGGGGTACGCGGCAACCATCGACCACACGGCTCTGGGACTGCCTCTGACGGCACTGATCTCGATCCGCCCGATCGACCCGTCGCAGCCGGACGACTCACCCGAGCGGTTGCGTGACGTCCCCGAGATCGAGTCCTGCTACTCGGTTGCCGGCGACTCGAGCTATGTCCTGATCGTGCGGGTGGCCACGCCGTCGGCGCTGGAGGATCTGCTGGCAGTGATCCGTGCCCGCGCGAACGTGTCGACCACGACGACGATCGTCCTCAGCACGCCCTACGAGCGGCGCCCGCCGGCCCTGTGAGAACTGCAGCCGTGTCCGGCAGTCCCGCACGCGATGCGCGGGACTGCCGGACACGGCTGACAACCGCCGGCGCCGTCGCCCCCTGTCCGACGACATCAGCGGAGACGAGGTCAGCTGATCTGGATCAGCTTCTGCGACTCGGCCGCGCTGCGTGAGGCCGCCGCGCGCTTCTCGGCCTCGGCCAGGGAGTCCCCGGCGTGCTGCAGCCACCACTGCTGTCCCTCGGCCGGCAGGGTGTCGATCGGGTCGTAGTACTCGTAGGTGCGGTTGAGCGCCTCCGGGTCCTGCTGCTCGATCCCGGTCCGGTAGTTCTTCTTCCAGTAGGAGGTCCCGCGCACCTCGTCGTAGTCGCTGAGCTGGTGCACCCACCGCTTCCCGACGTACGGGACGTCGCAGACGATGCGCGGAGTGGCGAACCCGGGCAGGTAGCCGAGGATGCCGTGCTGGAGATGCTGCGCCTCCTTGACCGACACCCGCCAGTGCTCCGAGAACGGGATCATGTCGCACATGTAGAAGTAGTACGGCGTGATCGTGGCGCCATCCAGCAGCGCGAAGCAGAGGTCGAGCAACTGCGGGATCGAGTCGTTCACGCCCCGCATCAGCACGCCCTGGTTGCGCACATCGCGCAGGCCCGCCTCAAACATCGCCTTCGTCGCCTCGGCCACCAGCGGCGTCACGGACTGCGCCGCGTTCACGTGGGTGTGCATCGCGATCATCACGCCCCGCTGACGGCCAACCCGCGCCACTCGCTCGACGCCCGCCCGGACGTCGTCCGACAGCCAGTGCTGCGGCATCCCCATCAGGGCCTTGGTCGCCAACCGGATGTCGCGGATGTTCTCGATCTCCAGCAGGCTGGTGAGGAATGCCTCCAGCCGCGGCCAGGGCATGTTCGCCACATCGCCACCGGAGACCACCACGTCCCGGACGCCCGGCGTACGACGCAGGTAGTCGAGCATGTCGTCCAGACGCTGCTGCGGCTTGATCGTGAACTTGAGCTTGTCGATCACCGGGGTGGAGTTGCCGACCAGGTCCATCCGGGTGCAGTGACCGCAGTATTGCGGGCAGGTCGGCAGGATCTCGGCCAGCACCTTGGTCGGATACCGGTGGGTCAACCCCTCCGTGGCCCACATCTCGTGCTCGTGCAGCGAGTCCCGGGTCGCGTGCGGGTGGGAGGGCCAGTCCACCCGGCGGTCGGAGAACATCGGCAGCATGTAGCGCCGGACCGGGTCGGCGTAGAAAGCCTCCGTGAAGGTTCCCGCGTGGTCGTCGCGCGGAACGATCGTGTTCAGCATCTGTGGCGGCAGCAGCATTGACATGGTGGCGCGCTCGGCCTGGTCGCGCTCCAGGTCCTCGTAAACCCGCTCCTCGAGCAGGTGGCCCATCACGTCGCGGAGCTGCTTGACGTTCTTCACGCAGTGTGACCGCTGCCACTGCGCCGATCGCCACTCCTGCTCGGTGACGTCCTTGAACCCGGGCAGCCGGGTCCAGTCCGGCTCGACGAGCTCCGCCCGGTGGTAGGCGTACGGCTGCCCCGCGAGCGGTTCGGCGGCCAGCTCCGGGCTGATCAGATCGGTCACGAGTGTTCTCCCACGGGATCCACGATTGGTGCGGTCATATGTGAGGATAGCGATAGAACTTCCCTCCCGTGCAACGATACGCCGCAAGATTTCCTCCCAAGCCCACTCTGAGTAACATCTAGCGCGGCTCGATCCCTTGAGCCCCGCAGCCGTGTCCACAACCTGGCCGCTCGAAGGAGGCCCCTGTGCCGACCAGCCCCGGTTCACCCGTCGGACTGCACCGCGTGCTCGAACCCGCGGGCGTGCTGCCACAGGCCGCCCGCCGCCTCGACGCGAGTCCGGAGCTGTGGCCTGACGAGGTGCGGATCTCGATCGAGCGGCTCAACCTGGACGCAGCCTCGTACCGCCAGCTCGCCGAGGCGCACGGTGGCGACGGCGAGGCGGTCCGGGCGGCCGTGCTCGGGATCGTCGCCGAGCGAGGCAAGATGCAGAACCCGGTCACCGGCTCGGGCGGCATGCTGGTCGGCGTCGTCGACGAGGTCGGCCCGGAGTCCCGGCTGGGGGTGAAGCCCGGGGATCGCGTCGCGACCCTCGTCTCCCTGACGCTCACCCCGCTGCGGATCACCGACGGCCTGAGCCGGTGGGACGGTCGCAGCGAGCAGGTGCCGGCGGCGGGTCACGCGATCCTCTTCGCCCGGTCGATCGTGGCGAAGCTGCCCAAGGACCTGTCTCCCGAGCTGGCGCTGGCAGTCATGGACGTCTGTGGCGCCCCGGCCCTGACCGCACGGGTGGTCCGGAAGTATGTCGACAAAGACATAAAGCCTGTCGTGTCAGTGATCGGCGGTGCAGGTAAGAGCGGCTCGCTGTCCCTGGCCGCCGCCCGGCGGGCGGGTGCGGCGAGGACCATCGGCATCGTGCCGGTCGACCATGAGGCGAGGCGGTTGCGGGCCGCGGGACTGGCTGACGTGGTGGCCCTCGCGGACGCCCGGGACCCGGTGGCGCTGGCGGCTGCCGTCGAGCAGTCCGGGGGACCGGCGGACATCACCGTCGTCTGTGTGGACGTGCCAGGATGCGAGCACGGCGCCGTGTTGTCCACCGCCGCCGGTGGCACGGTGATCTTCTTCTCCATGGCGACCTCCTTCTCAGCGGCCGCTCTCGGCGCCGAGGGGCTCGCCGCGGATGTGACGATGCTGATCGGCAACGGCTACGTGCCCGGCCATGCCGACTACGCGCTGGACCTGCTGCGCTCGGAGCAGGGCGTTCGTGACCTGTTCGAGGGCCGGCTTGCCGCCGAGGACCGGCGGCACGGGCAGGATTGACCCCATGACAGCTCGGCGCATCCTGCTGCACAACGGTTCCGTCTACTCCCCGGCCGACCCGCACGCGACCGCGATCGCCTTCGACGCCGGTGTCGTCACCTGGCTCGGCGACGACACCGGCGCGACCTCGTACGCCAACGGTGCGGACGAGGTCGTCGACCTGCATGGCCGACTTGTCACCCCGGCGTTCGTCGACGCGCACGTCCATGCCGCCCAGACGGGCGCGCTGCTGACCGGACTGGATCTGGTCGGGACCACCGGTCTGGCCGACTGCCTGGACCGGCTTGCCGCGTTCGCCCGAAACCTGCCTGCCGACGAGGTCGTGGTCGGCCAGGGCTGGGACGAGACGGCCTGGCCGGAGGGCAGGCCCCCGACCGCCGCCGAGCTGGATCGCGCCGGCGACGGCCGTCAGGTCTACCTGTCCCGGGTCGACGGCCACTCGGGCGTCGTGTCGTCCTCGCTGGGCGCCGCGATCGTCGATCTGCCCGCACAAGCGGGGTACAGCGCCGACGGCCGGGTCGAACGAGACGCTCACCATCTGGTGCGGGATGCGATCGGCGACCTGGTCAGCACCGACCAGCGACTGGCGGATGCCCGGGCGGCGGTGGCCGCGATGGCGCAGCGCGGGATCGGTGCGTTCCACGAGATGGCGGCTCCCCACATCGGGCCGCTGTGGGAGCTGCCCCTGGTCCAGCAGGCCGCGGCGGAGCTTGGGCTCGCCGCGACGCTGTACTGGGGCGAGCTGGGCGCCTTCGACCGGATCGCCGAGCTCGGCCTTGCCGGTCTTGCCGGCGACCTGAACGCCGACGGCGCGGTCGGCTCCCGCACCGCGGCCCTGCGCGCGCCGTACGCCGATCGCGCGGACCACTGTGGCCATGCGTACCTCACGGCCGAGCAGATCGCGGAGCACGTGGTCGGCTGCACCGAGCGAGGCGTGCAGGCCGGGTTCCACTGCATCGGCGACGCCGCTCTCGACAACGTGGCGCGCGGCTTCGAGCTCGCCGCCGAGAAGGTCGGCGCCCCTGCGCTGGTCGCCGCTCGGCACCGGCTCGAACACGTCGAGATGGTCGACGAGGCCGCCATCGCGACGCTGGCACGGTGTGGTGTCGTGGCCAGCGTGCAGCCCATGTTCGACCGGTTGTGGGGCGGCCCGGACGGCATGTACGCCGAGCGGGTGGGGGATCGGCAGGCCGGGATGAACCCGTTCGGGTCAATGGCCCGGGCCGGCGTCGTACTGGCTTTCGGTTCGGATGCCCCGGTCACCGAGCTCGGCGGGTGGGAGGCTGTCCGCGCGGCCGCCTTCCATCACGATCCCGACCAGCGGATCACCGTGCGGGCGGCCTTCGCGGCCCACACGCGCGGTGGTTGGCGGGCCGCCGGGATCGACGATGCCGGCGTGCTGGCGCCGGGGACCGCGGCGACGTACGCGGTGTGGGAGAGCGACGCCGACCTCGTCGTGCAGACGCCGGACGAGCGCGTCGCCGCCTGGTCGACCGACCCGCGGGCCGGCGTGCCGGTCCTGCCCGACCTGAGCGACGCGGCCCCCGTGCCGGTCTGCCTGCGGACCGTCGTCGACGGTCGCATCGTGTACGACGACCAAGGATGGCGCTCGTGACCCGTGCCGTGAAGAAGCTCGACCTCGACCCCGTCACCGTGCGGAAGGCGCGGAGCCTGGCTCGCAAGGCCGGCCGGCCGATCGTGAATCTCGCCAAGCAGCACACCACGGTCTCGGTCGAGCGGGCCGTGCTCCGCCTGGCCGGGCTCAGCGGGGCCGACAGCGAGGGCATCCCGTGGGTGAACCGGCTGGCCGACACCGTGCGGGCCGATGTGGGGCTCGAGCACGGTCTCGCGCTGCCGGTGTGGGACGCGTTGGTCCGCGGCGAGGCCGAGGACCTGTCGGTGCTGGCGCAGAAGGCGGCGTCCGGGTCGGTGACGTTCCGGCTGCCGGAGGGGCGCGACGCCGTACGGGCCCGGGCGGCGGCTCGAAAGGCGGCTGGGGCCGGTCTGATGCGGGTGGACGCCCGGCGCAGGGAACGGGACCGGCTGATCAAGCGGCACGGTGATCCCGAGCAGCGGCCGTGGATCTACCTGATCGTTGCCACCGGCGACATTCACGAGGACATCCCGCAGGCGCAGGCCGCGGCGCGCGAGGGCGCGGACGTCATCGCGGTGATCCGCTCGACCGGGCAGTCGCTGCTCGACTACGTCCCGGAGGGTGCGACGCGAGAAGGGTTCGCCGGCACCTACGCCACGCAGGAGAACTTCCGGCTGATGCGCGCCGCCCTGGACGAGTCTTCCCGCGAGCTGGGCCGCTACGTCCGGCTGACGAACTACGCCTCGGGGCTGTGTATGCCGGAGATAGCGACGCTGGCCGGGCTGGAACGGCTCGACATGATGCTGAACGACTCGATGTACGGCATCCTGTTCCGCGACATCAACCCGATCCGCACCTTTGTGGACCAGCGGTTCAGCCGGCAGATCCACGCCCGCGCCGGGATCATCATCAACACCGGCGAGGACAACTACCTCACCACTGCGGACGCGGTCGAGGCCGCGCACACGGTGACGGTCTCGCAGCTGCTGAACGAGTACTTCGCCAAGGAGGCCGGGCTGGAGGACTGGCAGCTCGGCCTGGGCCACGCCTTCGAGATCACCCCGGAGATCCCCGACTCCTTCCGACTCGAGCTGGCCCACGCGTTGCTGGCCCGGCAGCTGTTCCCCGACGCGCCGCTGAAATGGATGCCACCGACCCGGCACATGACCGGTGACGTGTTCCGCGGCTACCTGCTGGACGGATTCTTCAACCTCGTCGGCGCGATGACCGGACAGGGCATCCTGCTGGTCGGCATGATGACCGAGGCCGTCGTGACGCCGTGGATCTCCGACCGCGACCTGGCGCTGCAGAACGTGCGGTACGTGCTGGGGGCCGCGGGCAACCTTCATGAGGACTTCTGGCCGTCCCCGGAGGGCTTCATCGCCCAGCGCGCCCGGCAGGTCCTCGCCGAGTCGGTCGACCTGCTGGAGAAGATCGTCGACGACGGCCTGCTGAACGCGATCGGCGACGGCACCTTCGGCCTGATGAAGCGCCCGCAGGACGCCGGCCGCGGGCTCGACGGTGTCGCCAAGCGGTCCGACGCGTACTACAACCCCGCCATCGAGCTC
>DASTVQ010000049.1:0-11155 GCA_035759015.1 Kribbella sp. | reverse complement strand
CCTCACCTTTAGGAGCAGATGACCGATGGCGATTCCGAGCTTTGTCGACCGGGTCACGGTGCATGTCACCGGTGGCAACGGCGGAAACGGCTGCGCCTCGGTGCACCGGGAGAAGTTCAAGCCCCTCGGCGGCCCGGACGGCGGCAACGGCGGTGATGGCGGCAGCGTCATCCTGCGGGTCGACCCCGACCTGACCACGCTGGTCGACTACCACCGCTCCAGCCACCGGTCCGCCACGAACGGTGCCCAGGGCCGGGGCGATCACCAGGCCGGTAGCAAGGGCGCCGACGTCGTCCTGCCGGTCCCCGACGGCACGGTCATCGGTACCCCGGAGGGCGAGGTGCTGGCGGACCTGGTCGGCCCCGGTGCGGAGTTCGTCGCGGCCCAAGGCGGCAAGGGCGGTCTCGGCAACGCGGCCCTGGCCAGCTCGACCCGCAAGGCGCCCGGCTTCGCCCTGCTGGGCGAGGACGGCGAGGAGCGCACCATCGTGCTCGAGCTGAAGGTCGTCGCGGACGTCGGCCTGGTCGGCTTCCCGAGTGCGGGCAAGTCCTCCCTGGTGGCCGCGATCAGCCGGGCCCGTCCAAAGATCGCGGACTACCCCTTCACCACCCTGATCCCGAACCTCGGCGTCGTCGTGGCCGGTGAGACCACCTTCACCGTGGCCGACGTACCGGGGTTGATCGAGGGCGCGAGCGAGGGGCGCGGTCTCGGGCACGACTTCCTGCGCCACGTGGAGCGCTGTGCGGCGCTGGTGCACGTGATCGACTGCGCGACGTACGAACCCGGTCGCGATCCGCTCAGCGACCTGGACGTGATCGAGGCCGAGCTTGCCGCGCACGGTGGGCTGGAGGACCGGCCCCGCCTGGTCGCGCTGAACAAGATGGACGTGCCGGACGCCAAGGAGATCGCCGCGATGGTGACCCCGGAGCTGGAGCAGCGCGGCATGCAGGTCTTCGCCATCTCCACCGCCAGCCACGAGGGCCTGGACGCGCTGAAGTTCGCCATGGCCGACGTGGTCCGCCGCCGCCGCGCGGAAGCACCGGCGAAGGAGGCGAGCCGGATCGTGATCCGCCCGCAGGCGATCAGCGGACCGGAGTTCAAGGTCCGCCGGACGCCTGAGGGCGCGTGGCTGGTGCAGGGTGAGAAGCCGGAGCGCTGGGTCCGCCAGACCGACTTCGGCAACGCGGAGGCGACGGGCTACCTGGCCGACCGGCTGAACCGGCTCGGCGTCGAGCGCGAGCTGCTCAGCCTCGGCGCTGTCGAGGGCGACGGGGTGATCATCGGCGACGGCCCGAACGCGGTGGTGTTCGACTTCGCGCCCGAGGTGCAGGCCGGTGCCGAGATCCTGGCCCGACGGGGTGAGGACCACCGGCTGGAGGAGCCACGGCCGGCCGTCGTACGTCGCCGGGAGAAGGACGCCGAGTACCAGGCCCTCAAGGCGGGCGAGGTGCCGGCGCCGGTCGACCTGTCCGAGTACGGCAAGAGCTGGGTCGAGGACGAGGTCGACCTGTCGCCGGCGCAGGTCAAGGCCGCCCAGAAGACGCCCGCCCGGGACGACGAGAGCGGGTCCGAGGACGCATGAGCCGGCGGCACCAGGTCACCGGCGCCGGCCGGATCGTGGTCAAGGTCGGCTCGTCGTCCCTGACCCAGCGCGGCCGCATCGACCTGGACCGCCTGCGACTGCTGGTCGACGCGATCGCCGCCCGCCGGGTCGCCGGCACGGAGGTCGTGCTGGTGTCGTCCGGTGCGATCGCGGCCGGCCTGGCCCCGATGGGCCTGCACTCCCGGCCGCGTGACCTCGCCACCCAGCAGGCAGCCGCCTCGGTGGGGCAGGGCCTGTTGATGGCCCGCTACAGCGACGCCTTCGCGGTCCACGGGCTGAAGGTCGGCCAGGTGCTGCTCACGGTGGACGACGTCACCCGGCGGAGCCACTACCGCAACGCGTACCGGACCTTCGCCCGCCTCCTGGAGCTGGGCGTCGTACCGATCGTCAACGAGAACGACACCGTCGCCACGAGCGAGATCCGCTTCGGCGACAACGACCGGCTCGCCGCACTGACCAGCCACCTGGTGCACGGCGAGGTGCTCGTCCTGCTCTCCGACGTCGACGGCCTGTACGACGGTGACCCCCGCAAACCCGGTACGACCATGCTGACCGACGTCTACGGACCGGCTGATCTGGCGCCCTTGCACATCGGCCGTACTGGTTCATCAGCCGTCGGCACCGGCGGGATGTACAGCAAGGTCGAAGCCGCCGCGATCGCCACCGAGGCCGGCATTCCGGTCGTGCTGACCTCTGCCGGTCGCGTCGCCGAGGCGCTCCGCGGCGAACCGGTCGGCACGTTGTTCCACCCGACCGGCCGTCGCCGCAAGACCCGGCTGCTGTGGCTCGCCCACGCCACGTCCGGCCAGGGCCGCCTGAGGCTCGACGAGGGCGCCGTACGGGCCGTGACCGAGCGCCGTACCTCCCTGCTTCCGGCCGGCATCAGTGGCGTGGAGGGCACGTTCTCCGCGGGCGACCCGGTGGACCTGGTGTCTCCGGCCGGTGTGGTGATCGCCCGCGGCCTGGTGAACTACGACGCCGCCGAGCTGCCGGGCCTGCTCGGCCGCTCCACCCGCGACCTGGCCCGCGAACTGGGTTCCGCCTACGAGCGAGAGGTAGTCCACCGCGACGACCTCGTCGTCCTCAGCTGAGGAAAGCGCCCGGCAACGCCGCTCCACGTCCGGATGTCAACGCGTGTTCTCGGAGAACCCCGCCGAGGCCGTCATGATGTGGGCCGCCGCGGCTCTGGTCTTCGTGGCCGGCCTGCTGTGATGGGACGGCCCTGGCCGGGCCGAGTGCGCGCCCTACGATGAGGGCATGAGCGACATCATCCAGCTGTGCCGGCGCGCCCGCGAGGCTTCGTACGCGCTGGCTGCCGCCTCCCGCGCCGATAAGGACGCTGCGCTGCACGCCATGGCGGCGGCGCTGCGCGAGAACACCGAGCGGATCGTCGTGGCGAACGCCAAGGACGTCGCGGCCGCCAGAGAGGCCGGTACGCCGGAGTCGACCGTGGACCGGCTGGCTCTCGACAGCCGCCGGGTGGATGGCATGGCGGCCGGGCTGGAGCAGCTCGCCGGTCTGGTGGACCCGGTCGGTGAGGTCGTGCGCGGCTACACCCTCCCGAACGGGTTGGAGCTTCGGCAGGTGCGGGTACCGTTCGGCGTCGTCGGGATCATCTACGAGGCCCGGCCGAACGTGACGGCAGACGCGGCCGGGATCTGCCTGAAGTCCGGCAACGCGGTCCTGCTGCGCGGGTCTTCCTCCGCGGCGGAGTCGAACGCCGCCATCGTCGACGTACTCCGCGCCGCGGCGGAGCAGTCCGGGCTGCCGGCGGACGTGATCCAAGGCGTGCCGGGCGATCGAGCGGCGGTGAAGGAGCTGATGCAGGCCCGCGGTCTGGTCGATGTGCTGATCCCACGTGGTGGCGCAGGCCTGATCAGGACGGTTGTCACGGAGTCCAGCGTGCCGGTGATCGAGACCGGCGTGGGCAACTGCCACGTGTACGTCGACGCGGACGCGGATCTCGACGTGGCGCTCACCATCCTGCTGAACGCGAAGACGCAACGGCCGAGTGTCTGCAACGCCACGGAATCCCTGCTGGTGCACGCGGATGTCGCCGATGCCTTCCTCGCCAAGGCCCTGCCGGCTCTGGCCGAGGCCGGTGTCACCGTGCACGGCGACGAGCAAGTGGTTGCCGCTGGCAATGACGTCGTGCCGGCGACGGAGCAGGACTACGGCACTGAGTACAACTCGCTCGACCTGTCGGCCGCCGTGGTCGAGTCGCTGGACGCGGCGGTGCGACACATCCGCAGGTACGGGTCCGGCCACACCGATGCGATCATCACCCGATCGCAGTCAGCAGCCCGCCGGTTCGTCCAGGCGGTCGACTCAGCGGCGGTGGTGGTGAACGCAAGCACCCGCTTCACCGATGGTGGTGAGTTCGGCTTCGGCGCCGAGATCGGCATCTCGACCCAGAAGTTGCACGCCCGCGGTCCGATGGGTCTGCCGGAGATGACCTCGACCAAGTACGTCGTCACCGGCGAGGGACAGATCCGCACCTGAGCCCTCGCGGTCAGCCGGACAGCAGCGCCCGCGCGTCGGCTGCCCGGACTGTCACAGGATCGGCGCTGAGCACAGCGACGGCAGCCGCGTAGTCACCCTCGACAACGAGATCGACAAGCTCCACGGGACCGTCGTACGCAGGCCAGCTGCGCAGCGCGGCCGGCTGGTCAGGCGCTGCGACGACCACCTCGCGCAGGTCGGCTCGCATCCCGTGGCCGGTCGCCTTCACGATCGCTTCCTTGCGCGTCCAGTACGTCGTGAACGCCCGCGCCCGCGCGGCTGGTTCGTACAGGTTCAGCTCCTTCGCCTCGACCTCGGCGAGGCTGACAGTGGCCAATGTGTTGATCTCGATCGCCGGGTCGATCAGTTCCACATCCACTCCGACCGGCGTACCGGGGTGGAAGGCGACAGCGATCAGGTCGCCGGAGTGCGAGACCGACAACTGGATGCCCTCGGCATCGATCGCGTCGACCTTGCCGTGTGGGCGGCCACACTCGCCACAGCTTCGGTCGAGCACGACCGCTGCGGGTCGCGTCGACAGGAGGGAGGCGAGGACGCGGCGGACCACCGCGCAACCGACCAGGAATCGGGCGCGATCGTCTTCGTGGGCATAAGCCGTCAGGCGGTCCCGTTCGTCGGCATCGAGGTCGTCGGCCAGGCCCGGGCGGGCGTCGGTGATGTGCGCCCACCAGATCTCGACGCTCATCCTTGGCTCCGGGCGGTCCGATACGCCCAGTCCACCGCGTCCGGGATGTCCATGACGGGGTAACGGACCGCGCGGACGACCCGGTCCGCCCCGGCGACGAGGAGGAACCGCTTCAGCCGTTCGGTACCGGCCATCCGGAAGGTGGGCAGCCGGAGGGCGGCGGTCAGGGCCAGCTCGGTGTCGGACAGGAGCGGGTGCGGAATCTGCTCCAGCTCGGCGAAGCCGCGCTGCTCGTCCGGGCGCTGCGTGCTCACGCCGTGCACGCTGACCCCGGCGGCCGTGAAGTCGGCGGCACGCTGGGCGAAGAGCTTGTTCTCCAACGTGCAGCCCGGGGCTCCGGCGACCTCGGACCAGCCGTCCGGGAGCGGGGTCGGGCGAGCGGTGGCCGGGTAGCCGAAGATCACCGTCGCACGGGCGTCGGCGTCCACCACATCGCGGCGATCGCCGGTCGTGGCGGGAAGTGAGAGCCCGGCGGGGATCCGGTGGCCGATGAGCTCGTGCAGGCGATGGGCCGGCACGTCGTTCTCGTCGTTCGTACCCGACAGCTCGCCGTCACCCAGGAGCCAGCGGTCGCCCCAGTCCTGCAGGGCGACCAGGACGGGCAGCAGGGCCCGACCGCGTGGGGTCAGGCGATACGCGTACCGCGTCGGCCGATCCTGGTACGCCTCACGCTCGATGACGCCGTCGTCCATCAAGCCGGTCAGCCGCTCCGTCAGCACCTTGCGCGAGATGTGCAGGGACTCCGCCAGCAGGTCGAACCGGTCGAGCCCGCGCGCCAGGTCCCGCACGATCAGGAGCTCCCAGCCGTCGCCGATCACGCCGAGGGACTGGGCGATGGCGCAGTCCGGCTCGGGGGAGTAGCTGCTGCGTCGCACCTCACGGCCTCCTCTGCCCATCCGGGTTGCAGCCACGCTATCCGGGCCACTAAGTTCCTAATAGGAACTCACTCTACCTCCGGGAGTACGAGATGTCCGGCTACTGGCGCCGCCTCGCCGAGCTGCCCGCCTGGCTGAAAGCCGTGATGGTCGGCCAGGTGGTCAGCTCGGCCGGGGCGCTGGCGTGGATCTACCTGACGCTGTATCTGGTCGAGGACCGGGACATGTCGCCGCAACGGGCGGGCTTCGCCGCAGCGGCGTATGGAGTGGGCCTGCTGACCGGGAACCTCTGCGGCGGGTGGTTCGGCGATCGATTCGGCTTGCGCACGGCTGCTGTGGCGAGTCAGCTCAGCTGGGCGGGCACCTGCCTCGCGATGCCGCTGATGCCTGCCGCCGGGCTACCGATGCTGGCCGCTCTCGCCGGCACTTGTGGCGGCGCGAGCAGGCCGAACCTGAGCGCGTTGGTGGCGACTGCCCTGCCCGCCGAACGGCGCCGGGAGGGAATCGCCTTGTCCCGGTCGGCGAGCAACGCCGGCTTCACGATCGGACCTCCGCTGGGCGGCCTGCTCGCGGCGTACGACTTCTCTCTGGTCTTCGTGGTCGATGCGGTGACGAGCGTGGTGCTGGCGGCCGTGGTCTGGCGGTTTGTGCCGCCTGCCGCGCGGTCAGCGGGCCCCCTGCAGGCGTCGGGACTGTGGCGGGCCCTGCTGCGGGACAAGTCGGTGCTGTTGTTGCTCGGGGCGGTCGTCGTGGTCGACGCGGCGTATCGGCAACTGTTCGCGACCATGCCGCTGCTGCTGCACGATGCCGGATCACCCGCGGTCGCATACGGCGTACTGATCGGTCTGAGCAGCGTCATCATCGTGCTGCTGGAGGCACCCCTGGCGATCCGGCTGCGCGGGCATAGAGCGGCTGTGGTGATAGCGAGCGGCTTCGCTCTCGTCGGCGTCGGTCTCGCCACACTGGGCGTTTGGCCCGCCCTCGGCGGCGCAGCGGTCGCTGTTGCCGTCATCACCGGCGGCGAGATGCTCTACAAACCCACGGCGACGGCTCACGTGGCAGGTGCCGCCCCTGACGGCATGGTCGGCCGCTTCTCCAGCCTGTACGCCGCGGCCTCCGTCAGCGGCATGCTCTTCGCCCCGGCGCTCGGCGGAGCCGCGTACGAGCACGCGCCACGGTTGCTCTGGCCGGTCGCGGCCGTCGCGGCGTTGACTGCAGCCGGAGCGGTCCTGCTGGGCGACCGGATCAGTCGGCGTCGGGTAGTGGCGCGGGACGTGCTTCCCAGCGAGTCGACAAGATCACCGTCGTCCGCGTCCGCACCACCCCGTTGACGCGGCGGAGGCTGCCGACCACCGCCTCGAGCTCGGTCACGTCGGCGACGCGCACCTTCACCACCAGCTCCTGGTCGCCCGCGACGAACCAGCAGTCCTCGACGGCCGGGATCTCGCGGACGCCCTCGACGATGTCATCCGTCTCGACGTCGTCGCGCTGGAACAGCCCGATGAGTGCGCTGGTGCCGAGCCCCACCTTGTCCGGGGCGACCACCGCGCGGTACCCCACCAGCACGCCGCGCTCCTCCAGCCGGCGTACCCGCTCCTGGACGCTGGGACCGGACAGGCCCACCACCCGGCCGAGCTCGGCCCAGCTGGACCGGCCGTTGACCCGCAACGTCTCGACCAGTTGCCGATCGATCGCGTCCATTTCCGGCTCCTTCCGAGGGAACGTGGCAGATTCGTAGGCTGAATCGGCCAACTACCTTTAATTCGTTTGTGTGACGGTAGCAGGCGCCGTACAATATGAGGTATCCGGAGCCGCTCGCTCCGGGTGTTCGCACAACCTTGTGAAGGAAACATGATCACCGAAGTTGCTCGTGCTCACATCGATGAACTGCACCGGATCGCCGCTGCCCACCAGCGCGCCGCCGCGGTTCCCTCCGCCTGGCGCCGGCTCGTGCGCCGCTACACCCGGCACAGCTGACACATCCCTCCTTCCCGCGGCTCGCGACCGGCAGGCAGCCGGTCGCGCCGCGGCGCAGTACCAGGAGATAGGCTTCCTCCCATGCTCTCCCTCCTCGTGCCGCAGCTGGCGGCCCTCGAAGAAGCCGCAGGTGACAAGTCCGACCCGTCACCGTGGCTCTTCGGCCTGTTCTCGCTCGTCGTGCTGGCCGCGCTGCTGGCCATCACTGTGATCATGGGTAAGGGCCGGCCGCACAGCTGAGCGGCCGACAAGCTGACGTGGATTCGCCAGTGCCGGAGCGACCCGGTCGCCGTCTGGGAGTGATGGGTGGCACGTTCGACCCGATCCACCACGGCCACCTGGTCGCCGCCAGCGAGGTCCAGTCCTACTTCGACCTGGACGAGGTGATCTTCGTCCCCACCGGTCAGCCGTGGCAGAAGCTGGACCGTGAGGTCTCGCCGGCCGAGGACCGGTACCTGATGACGGTGATCGCCACCGCCTCCAACCCCCGGTTCTCCGTCAGCCGGGTGGACATCGACCGGCCGGGTCCGACGTACACGATCGACACTCTGCGCGACCTGAACAAGTTGCACCCGGACGCGGAGCTGTTCTTCATCACCGGCGCCGACGCGCTGGCGCAGATCCTCACCTGGCGCAACCTCGACGAGATCTTCGAGCTGGCCCAGTTCGTCGGCTGTACCCGGCCGGGCACCGAGAGCCTGGACCTGCCGCTGGACAAGCTGCCGATGGACCGGGTCACACTGCTGGAGGTGCCCGCGCTGGCGATCTCATCGACCGAGTGCCGCCAACGGGTCGCTATGGGCCACCCGACCTGGTACCTCGTCCCGGACGGGATCGTGCAGTACATCGCCAAGCGCCACCTCTACATCAACCACTAGAAGGAATCCATGCCTGCGACCGAACGCGCTGTCGAGCTGCTCACCGCAGCGGCCGAGGCGGCCCACGACAAGAAGGCCGAGAACGTTCTCGCGTTCGACGTCTCCGAGCAGCTCGCGATCACCGACGCGTTCCTGGTCGCCTCCGCCTCCAACGACCGTCAGGTGCGCGCCATCGTCGATGCCATCGAGGAGAAGCTCCGCACTCTCGACGCCAAGCCGGTACGCCGTGAGGGCGAGCGCGAGGGCCGCTGGGTGCTGCTGGACTACCTGGATGTGGTCATCCACGTGCAGCACGACGAGGAGCGCAGCTTCTACTCACTCGAGCGGCTCTGGCGCGACTGCCCGGCCATCCCCCTGCCGGAGCCCGGCCCCGCTGTCACAGGCTCCTCGGCCTCGTCCTCTACGCCCGAATGACCGCGGGGCGGTTGATCGTCTGGCGGCACGGCCGGACCGAGTGGAACCTCCAGGACAAGATCCAGGGTCAGGCTGACATCCCGCTGGACTCAGTGGGCGTCGCCCAGGCCAAGGCATCCGCTGCGCGGCTGGCCTCCCTCGCGCCGACCCGCCTGTTCTCGAGCGATCTCAAGCGCGCCGTGGCGACAGCCAATGAGCTGGCTGTGCTGACCGGCCTCAAGATCGAGTACGACGAGGCGCTGCGGGAGATCCACGTCGACGACTGGGCCGGTATGACCATGGAGGAGCTGTCGGCCATCCACCCGGAGGCGGCTTCGCGCATCCGCGCCGGCGAGCTCCAGCGTCGTGGCACCAATGGCGAAACGGTCGAGGAGGTCGCCGAACGATTCGCTCCGGCCCTGGTGCGCGCGATCGAGCAGGGGGAGCCCTCCGACACGGTCGTCGTGGCCACCCACGGGCTGGCGGCGCGGGTCGGGATCTGTCGGTTCCTGGGGATTCCGCAGGAGCACTGGCCGGCCTTCGGCGGCCTGTCGAACTGCAACTGGGTGTCGCTGCAGCCGGGTCGTCATGGTCGCTGGCGCGTGGAGGAGTGGAACGCCGGATCCCTGCCCGAGCCGGTCATGAGCGACGACCCGCAGGGGTGAGCGAGTCGCTGTCGGTGCCGGAGGGCCCCGATTTCGCGTCGGGTGAGGGCGTCGGTTAGTATTTCGCAGTCGCAACGACGCGGGGCTTTGGCGCAGTTGGTAGCGCGCTTCCATGGCATGGAAGAGGTCAGGGGTTCGAATCCCCTAAGCTCCACCAGCAGTAACCGCAGGTCAGGAGGCACTTCCGCCCCCTGGCCTGTTTTCGTTAGAGCGGTCAGTGGGGAGAGATTTGGGAGAACCGCTCGCCTCCCCCCAGCTTGGCAGCCAGCATCTCGGCCTCCTGCTGGGCCTCCTCGATGGTGTCTTTGATCGCGGGCACCCAGGTGAGCAGCTTCTGGCATCCGGGCGCATAGCAAGGCAACTGCGAGCCGTCCAGCAGCATTTCGCCCCAGCCTTCGTCCGGCAGGGTGACCAGGTGTGCTTGGGTCAGGTGACGCACCTCCGGCGTGTACTCGCACCCGCAGTAGGACTCCAGGGACGGGTAGATCTCACGGACGGCCGCGAGGAGCGCCCGCGCCTGACCTGGATTTGCCAGCACCCGCCGGTCAACCTTGTCGTCGTGCTTGGGCGCCTTCCAGTTGACGGTTTCGAGGGGTTCGTCGGTAGTAGCTTCGGCTCTACCGCGTACTGCACTGCCCCGTGGAAGGTCGCCTTTCGGCGACCGATAGTGCTTGCAGCGACAGCACGTCCGTCCTGACGCAGTGCCAGTGCGTCGAGAGCCCGGTGCGTGGTCTCGGCATCCTCGAATGCCGACATTTCGACCGTGTTAGCGGCTCGCTCGGGCAGGTTGCGCCTTCGTCGCAGTCTCGCGCCACTCCCGTGGTGAGAGTCCGTATTCGGCGCGGAAGAGGCGCCCGAAGTTGGACGCGTCGCGAAATCCCCAGCGTTGGGCCACGGCGGCGATGGTGACGTTCTGAGACAGGCCACGGCCGAGCTCGTCTCGGCACGCTTCCAGGCGGCGACTGCGGATCCACTCGCCGAGGGAGATGCCGCCGGCGGCGAGGACGTTGTACAGGTGGCGGACGGAGATGTGGTGTTCGGCCGCGATTTGAGCGGCGTTGAGGGTCGGATCGCCAAGGTGCGCACGCACGTACTCCACGATCCGCATCTGCAACGTGGCATGCAGCGATTCCTTGGCCGCCGCGGAGGCAACGTCAAGGTGAGTGCTGATCACTGCCCGGATGAGCTCCAAACTGGGCTGGCTTAGAGCGTCGGCGCCGGCGTCGGCGAAGGCGTTCTGCCGGCCCACTAGGCGCTGGAAGTAGACCGTGGCCAAGTCTGCGACTGGGTGCCCAGGACTTAGTCGCGTTGCCGTCACCTGCCGCACGACGTCCCGCGGCAGGGCCAGGCTCTCCAACGGCATGCGCAACTGGTGCTGTCGGTAACCCTCAGCGTCGACGAGGGTGTACTGGGACGTCGAGCTGTACACCACCAGGTCGCCTGGACGCACAACAGCTTCGCGGCCGTCTTGAACGACGAGGCTGGATCCGCTGACCTGCAGCCCCAGCATCAGGCTGGGCGCCAGATCATCGTGCGCCAAGCGCGGGGTTCGCTCG
>DASTVQ010000048.1:0-22076 GCA_035759015.1 Kribbella sp. | reverse complement strand
GACTTGTGGGTGATGGGGCTGTGGATGGCCGGCCTGGGCACGATCTTGGGTGCGGTCAACTTCATCACCACGGTGATCACCATGCGGGCGCCGGGGATGACGATGTTCCGGATGCCGATCTTCACCTGGAACATCCTGGTGACGTCCATCCTCGTGCTGATCGCCTTCCCGATCCTGGCCGGAGCGCTGCTCATGCTGGAGGCGGATCGGGCCCTGGGGGCTCACGTCTTCGACGCGGCCAACGGTGGTCCGTTGTTGTGGCAGCACCTGTTCTGGTTCTTCGGCCATCCCGAGGTCTACATCATCGCGTTGCCGTTCTTCGGCATCATCACCGAGATCCTGCCGGTGTTCAGCCGCAAGCCGGTCTTCGGCTACATCGGCCTGGTCGGCGCGACCCTCGGTATCGCCGTGCTGTCGGTGGCCGTGTGGGCGCACCACATGTTCGTGACCGGCGCGGTGAATCTCCCGTTCTTCTCGTTCATGACGTTCTTGATCGCGGTGCCCACCGGGGTGAAGTTCTTCAACTGGATCGGGACCATGTGGGGCGGCTCGGTGTCGTTCGACACCCCGATGCTGTGGTCGATCGGCTTCCTCACCACGTTCCTGTTCGGTGGCCTGACCGGCGTCATCCTGGCCTCGCCGGCGCTGGACTACCAGTTGTCCGACTCGTACTTCGTGGTGGCGCACTTCCACTATGTGGTGTTCGGCACGGTGGTGTTCGCGATGTTCGCCGGGTTCTACTTCTGGTGGCCGAAGATGACCGGCCGGATGCTGGACGAGCGGCTCGGCAAGGTGCACTTCTGGCTGTTGTTCATCGGCTTCCACACGACCTTCTTGGTGCAGCACTGGCTCGGTGTGGAGGGCATGCCGCGGCGTTACGCGTCGTACGGGGCCAACGAGGGCTTCACCACCTTGAACCAGGTGTCCAGCGTGGGCGCCTTCATCCTCGGTGTGTCGATGCTGCCGTTCTTCTACAACGTGTACAAGTCGCGTAAGTCGCCGATGGTGGGCGTGGATGATCCGTGGGGCTGGGGCCGGTCGTTGGAGTGGGCGACGAGTTCGCCGCCGCCACGGCACAACTTCATGCGGTTGCCGCGGATCCGCTCGGAGAGCCCGGCGTTCGACCTGCACCACCCGGTCATCGCGATGGCGGAGTACCCCGACAGCGGTGCCGGGCGGGACAACCTGCTCGACGCGGGCGAGGACCAGGGACGACTGGCTCACCTGGAGTCTGTGACCGAGGAGCGCGCGCCCGACGACGAGACCTGACGGGTGCGGCCGCGGCGTTCGATTCCTGAGCTGCGCGTCCATCGCGCCGCGACGGATGGTCGGGACCGAGAATGTGGTCGGACCACGGTTTGTCAACCCCCTCCCGGGGCACTTGAAGAGCAACGCCTGAGCCGGTCGTATCCGGCGTAGTGACGTCCGCACCGCAGGGGATGGCGTCACAACTGAAGAATGTCACCATCCACGCAACGGACTGGCGGCGCTGCTCGCGCGCGTCAGCACGGCACCGCCCCACCGCCTGTCCTCACCGACCAGCGAAACGAAGGGGCGTGACCGGCACCCCGCTCTGAGGGAAGTGCACGTTGTGACCAGCGAACGGAAGCACCCGAGATCACTGAGTCCACCCACGGTCGTACAGGTTCTGATCGGCGGCCGTTGGATGACCGCGACCGCGCACGCCATCCGAACCGGTCGACGGGGCTGCCAGGTCCTGATCGGTCACTACGGCCGACTGCTCTGGGTCAACGCCTCGCGAGTCCGCCGGCCGCGTCAGACCACCGGCGGGGGACAAACCTGTCAGTAAGGGTCGCCACCATGAATGACCCCTCCCGCCCGGATCGTTTCCTGTCAGCGGCAGGTTCGGCTCCAGCCCGCAGCGCGTTGACGTTGCGGCTCGTGCTGGCGAGCTTCGGGCTCGTCGTGTGCGGCGGAGCCGCTGTGGTGTACTTCCTGCTCGACCTGCCGGTGGGCACGGTCGCAGTCGCGGCCGCACTGGCGCTCGTCGCCGTAGTAGACATCGTCGTCGTCGCCCGCCGGCTACACCGTCAGCGCCGCTCGACGCGACGGTAGGAGGCGGCCACCACGAGGACGGCGCCCAGCGAGATCAACGCGATCCGCAGGCTGACCGGGCCGGTGTCGGTGAAGATCAGCACGAGCCCGGCGATGATCATCGGCAGGCCGATCGCGGTGAAGACGACGGTCCTCCAGAGCGTGTCCGACATCCGAGCCTCCCGACGTTGACGCTCCCGCTGGGTAACCAGCATGCTCGCCGGGACCGTTGCCGACGGGCCTGCCCAACAGGGCGTGTCGGGGGGATGATGGGAGAGCACCGGCCTGCCGGCCGGGCGGGGGCGGTCGTCTCGTCGGGAGAGGCTGGCACGGATGGACACGCAGGACCAGCTCACCCAGGTGGCCGGGGTATTCGCGCGGCTGGCGCAGGATCTCCACGCGGAGGGCAGCGTCGAGGAGACAGTCGAAGCGGTGGTGCAGTTCGCGCTCGGCGCGGTCGGGTGTGATCACGCGAATGTGGTCCTGCGACACCATGGCGACCGGCTCGAGGTCGTGGCCGCGACCGACTCGGTCACCCGGCAGGGCGTGCTGATGCAGCTCGCCCTCGGGGAGGGGCCGTGCCTGACCGCGATCCGTCACCAGGTCACGGTCTCGGTGGCCGACACGGCCTGTGACCCGCGCTGGCCGGACTGGGCGCGGCAGATGGCCGGGCTGGGGTTGCGCAGTGTGCTCAGCATTCCGCTGACCGCAGGGCGGACGATCCACGGCGCGCTGAACCTGGTCGCCGACCGGCCGTACGCCTTCGATGCCGAGGACGAGGCGGTCGCCGACATTCTCGCCCGGCACGCCTCCGTCGCCGTGGCATCCGCCCGGGAGGAGGCATCGCTGTGGCGGGCGGTCGACGCGCGGAAGCTGATCGGTCAGGCCCAGGGGATCCTGATGGAGCGATTCGGCATCGACGCCGACCAGGCGTTCGCGATCCTGCGTCGCTACTCCCAGGACAACAACCGCAAGCTCCGCGATGTCGCCGCGGAGCTTGTCGGCAACCGCCGGCTGCCGGAGCGACGCCGGCGCTAGGGCATACCCTACGTCCGCCATCGGCCGGCGGACTCGTCGAATGGCGGATGCGCCCAGGCGACGACATGCCGGAAGCTGCTCAAGAACGCTCGTTCTTGAGAGGACCTGTAACTGATGACATTCCGTACGATGGCCGGTCGGCTGCTCGGCGTCCTGACGGCCGGAGCCCTGACGGCCGGAGCCCTGTCAGCCCTCGCCGCCCAGGGCGCGGTGGCCGACGATGGGCCTGGCTGCGACCAGCAATGCCTCATCGACCAAGCCTGGGCTGCCCAGCGCGCGAACGCCCTGCCGCGGACCAGTTTCTACGACGCGCCGCAACCCTTACCCTGGCGACCGGCCGGAACGCTGATCCGCGCCGAGACTGCTGGGGACTACCGAGAGACGGTCCCGGCCACCGCGACCCGCATCCTGTACCACTCGCGTACCGCTGGAGGTCGCGACATCGCCGCCTCAGGGGTCGTACTGACGCCGCTGACGAGTCCGCCCAGCGGCGGGTGGCCGGTGGTGGTGGACGCGCACGGGACCAGCGGCACCAACCCTGACTGTGCGCCGTCGCTGATGAAGAACCTGTACCACGGCAACCAGATGGCGGCGTTCCTCGCCCGGGGCTGGGCCGTGGTGGCGCCGGACTATGCCGGGCTCGGCGTGGCCGGCGGGAGCGAGTACCTGAACAAGACCGCAGAGGCCAACGATGTCCTCGGCTCCGTGACCGCAGCCAGGCGGGCGGTGCCACAGCTGTCGCGGCGCTGGGTGTTGTGGGGGCATTCGCAGGGAGGACAGGCAGCACTGGCGGTCGCGGAGAGGCAGGTCGACCAACCTGATCCCGGATACCTCGGCGCCGTGGTCACCTCGCCTGCCGCACTGCTGCCCGAGCTCATCGCGAATGCTGCGTATCAACCGGCTGGTCCCCTCCCGCTGAGCGGGCTGCTGCCGCTGATCGCGGGCGGGGCCAAGGTGACTCACCCGGAGTTGGCGCTTGACCAGGTTCTGACGCCGGAGGCACTGTCCCGCCTGCATGTCGCGGACACGGGGTGTCTGGACGTGGTCGCGGTCACCTACGCCGATCTGACCGGCGACGCCCTGGTCCAGCCGAACCACCTGAGCGAACCCAGCTTCCACAGGTATCTGCGAAGCAACACGGCCGGTGAGTCGCCGGTTCGAGGCCCGGTGCTGCTGCTGCAGGGGACGGCCGACACGCTCACACCGGCTGAGATCACCGATCGAACTGCCGCGGCGCTGTGCCAGCAGCACGCTCAGCTGGACTACCGCAAGTACCCGGGGCTGTGGCACGACACGATCCCATGGCTCGGCAGCGGTATCGACGACGGAGCCATGCCCGACATCCTCGCCTGGACAGCCGACCGCTTCGCCGGCGCACCAGCTTCGTCAACCTGCCCCTGACACCCCAGCTGCAGGGTCGTGATCGGCCATCTGGCGGTCCTGGAGTGACGCGGGCCACCGCTTGACGATCTGGAGTCGTGTGGACTTCGGAGGATCCGGCGGTGGCCCGCGCGCTCGTCGTTGTGGCGGAACCCGCCCGGGCCGACTTTGTTGTCAGGTGGGTCACCGCGCCGCGAAACTGGCAATCGGTGTGAGTCAGCTCGACTGGTCCAGCAGGATGTCGGCGAGCGCGGCGGGCTGCAGGATCATCGCGTCGTGGCCCGACTCCAGCTCGGTGATCGGCCAGCCGAAGTCCTTGGCCCACGCGGCGAAAGGAATCGGCCCGCCCGGCGTGCAGACGACGGCCTGGCAGGGGATCGCGTCGACGGCTCCCGTCAAGCGCGTGGGCTCGGAGAAGGTGCGCCGCGGATGCGGGGTGAGCCGCGCCTCCAGCAGGGCGACGTCGTCGGGGTCGGTCACACCGACGCTCGAGGCGGGTGGCACCGCGATGCGGCCGT
The DNA here is from genome assembly GCA_035759015.1 of Kribbella sp. Taxonomy (GTDB): domain Bacteria; phylum Actinomycetota; class Actinomycetes; order Propionibacteriales; family Kribbellaceae; genus Kribbella. The sequence goes on along the minus strand of DASTVQ010000048.1, from coordinate 17,085 downwards.
CGACTGTCACCGAGTCGACCCAGGTGCGGAAGAACTCGGGAGCCAGTGAGTCCAGTGACTCGCCGTCGCGACCGGCCCAGGCATCGACCATCACCAGCCTGCCGACTCTGTCGTGGCACCGGTCGGCCGCCTCCCGGACCACGAGGCCCGCATAGCTGTGCCCGACCAGTACGACATCGTGCAGGTCCTTCTCGCGCAGGAAGGTCGAAACGTCCTCCGCGTGTGTCCGCAGGCCGACCTCGGAGGTGAGCAGCTCGGCACGTTCGGCCAGGCCGGTCAGGGTGGGTGCGTGAACCTCATGGCCGGCGGCGACCAGCCGTTCCGTCACGCGGTCCCAGCACCAGCCACCGTGCCAGGCACCGTGGATCAGGACATACGTCGTCATCGTGTCTCCTCGCCGATCGTGAGGACGACCTTTCCGGTCGTCTGTGCCGTTGCCATCAGCTCGTGGGCCTCGGCCGCGGCAGCCAGTGGCAGGTTCCTGTCGATGTGGACTGTCAGAGCACCCTCGCGGACCAGGTCGCCGAGTGCTTCCAGTCCAGCTGCGTCCGGTTCGACCAGGAAGGCGCTGGCGCGGACACCGAGCTCGGCTGCGCGCTGGTGCATGCCGGGTGTCCAGGCCGCCTGAGCATTGACGAGGATGCCGCCCGGCTGGAGGCACTTCAGCGCTCGTAGGGCGGGCCCGCCGCCGAACATCTGGAGCACAATGTCCAGGTCCGTGACGGTCTCGGACACCTCGGCCGTGGTGTAGTCGATGGCCTCGTCGACGCCCAGGTCGTACAGGAAGGGATGCTTGGCGGCCCGGGCGGTGCCGATCACGTACGCACCGCGCGCCTTGGCGATCTGGACGGCCAGGTGGCCGACTCCGCCGGCCGCCGCGGTGACCAGGACCCGTTGACCCGGAAGCAGTTCAGCGGTGTCGACAAGCATCTGCCAGGCGGTCAGTCCCGCCAGTGGTAGCGCGGCTGCCTCGGCATAGCTCAGCCCGGGCGGTATCAGGGCGAGTTGCCGTGACGGCGCGGTGACGTACTCGGCGTACGCGCCGGCCTCCCGTGGGAACCTGGGCATCCCGAACACGCGGTCGCCGGGCTTGAACAGCGTGACCCCGTAGCCGACCTCCACCACCACGCCGGCGACATCCCAGCCGTTGATGAATGGGAGGTCCAGCACCCGGTTGTAGGCGACGCCGAGCCGGGTGAAGTGGTCCACCGGGTTCACTCCCGCGGCCATGACCCGGACCAGTACCTCGGTCGGCGCAACCTCCGGTCTGTCTACCTCGACCAGCCGCATCGTCTCGAGGCCGCCCCACTCCTGCTGGCGGATCGCGCGCATCTTCACATTTATCGGCAGGGCAGCGCCCTCTTCTGATCGGTCAGCCATGGGAAGCAAGATAGGGAGCCGCGCATCGTGGCGAATCCGTCACTCGACCGGTATGGCACCGGTCCTGAACTGGTCGATTGACGGATGCCGAACCGACCGGACCTGCCTAAGATCACAGACTCGTGACCTGCCGAAGGGACTGGAGCCATTGCGGACCCGAAACCGATCCACCCGGCCGGTTCGCGGGACGGGCCAGTAGCGTTTGACCATGCTGTACGGCAGGGCGACAGAGAAGCAGGCGATCGAGCAATTGATCGCCGACGCCCGGCGCGGCGAGAGCGGCTTGCTGGTGCTGCGCGGGGACGTGGGTGTCGGCAAATCCGCCTTGCTGGACCATGCGGCAGGTTGCGGTCACGGAATGCTGGTGCTCCGCGGCTACGGCGTGCAGAGCGAGGCGGAGCTACCGTTCGCGGCGCTGCATCAGTTGCTGCGACCGCTACTGAGCCGTGTGGACGCGTTGCCCGGACCGCAGGCCGCAGCATTGCGCAGCGCGTTCGGATTGATCTCGCTGCAGCCGGCAGATCGCCTGCAGGTAGCCCTGGGCGCGCTGACCCTCCTGTCGGAGGCCGCCGAAGAGCAGCCGGTGCTGTGCCTTGTCGACGACGGTCAGTGGCTCGACCAGCCGTCCGTTGACACCCTCTGGTTCGTCGCGAACCGGCTGGTCTCGGAGCCGATCAGCATGCTGCTTGCGCTCCGATCGGGCACCGTAGACCTGTTCCCGGGTACCACCGAGCTCCCACTCACTGGACTGGACGTCGACGACGCCGTGGCCCTCCTGGCGGACCGCTACCCCGAGTTGTCGGCCGAAGTCCGGTTGCGCGTCATCGCGGAGACGTCGGCAAACCCGCTGGCACTCAGCGAGCTGCCGACAGCTCTCACGCCCCAGCAGCGAGCCGGCGTGGAGCCGCTGGTCGGGCCACTGCCGCTGCCTGACTGCATCCAGCAGCACTACATCAAGCAGCTGAGCCACTTACCGCAGGACACGCGGAAGTTGTTGCACGCGGCCGCGGCGGAGGACACGGGCGAGCTCGCCGTCGTGCTCCGCGCGTTGCAGCAGGACGGGATTGGCACGCAGGCGCTCGCTGTCGCCGAGTCGTCAGGCATGGTGCGGGTCGAGGACACGTTGGGTGGCGCGCGAGTGGTGTTCCGCCACCCGCTACTGCGCGCGGCCATCTACCGTACGGCGACGTTGGACGAGCGAGTGCGCGTCCACCGGGCGCTCGCTCGGGCACTGGATCCGGAGCTCGATCCGGACCGGCGTGCGTGGCACCTCGCGGCATCGGCGACCGGACCAGACGACATCGTCGCGGCGGAGCTGGAGCGTAACGGGCTGCGGGCCCTGCAGCGGGGAGCGCCGTCGACCGCCGCCACCGCGATCGAGAAGGCGGCGTGGCTGACCGTCTCGGCCCCCGAGCGAGCCCGGCGTCTGACAGCCGCGGCGAGCGCCGCCAACGCGGCCGGCCAGCCCGTCAGAGCGGAGTCGCTGGCCGACCAGGCCGAGCAACTGAGCAGCGACGTCGTCGTGAAGGCTCGCATCCACCACCTGCGGGCCGCGATGGCCTTCGATCGCGGCTCGCCCGTGGCGACCCATCGGCTGCTCGTGGACGGCTCGGCTGCTGTCGTCGCCGATGAGCCGGATCTGGCCGCCGCGATGTTGGTGGACGCCGTCAAGAACGCGTGGTTCACCAACGACAGACGGAAGGCCGCGGAGGCCACCAAGGCGCTGTCGGCGATCCGGCTGGCACAGCGAAGCCCGCAGCGTCACCTGGTCCGGACGGTGCTGCGGCTCGCGAGTCAACTGGAGGCGCTCTCGGGGAACCGGCCGTTCAGCTCGAGCCCGTACGCCGAGATCGAACCCGAGCCGGTTGCCGCTGGCAACGGACCGCGCGAGCCGCTGGAACTCGTCCTGCGGGCGGTCGCCTCCATGTCACTCGCTGATGACGATGCTGCCCTGGCCGCTGCCGAGACGGCGGTTCAGGTCTGCCGGACGCAGGGGCGGCTCGACATGCTGGTTCTCGCGCTCCAGGTTCTGGCCACCGCGGAGATGCTGATGGGACGGCACCGGTTCGCCGGCGCGAACGCCACCGAGGGACTGGAGCTGGCGAAAGCGCTGGGACAGGACAATCGCAGCTGTCACTTCCGCGCTGTGCTGGCGTGGCTCGACGCGGTCGCGGGCCGGGCGGACTCCTGTCGCGAGCAGGTGACCGCTGCGCTCGGTCACGCCGAGGCGCAGCGGATCGCGCCGGTCGTGGCGATCGGCCGCTGGGCGCTGGCTCTGCTCGACCTCGGGCTCGGCCACCCCGAGCGGACCCTGGACCAGTCCGTCTTCCGCGCAGGTGGTTCAAGTGAGCATCCGCTGGTCACTGTGCTGCGAACGCCCGACCTGGTCGAGGCGGCCGCCAGGACCGGCCGGGGCAGCGAGGTCAAGCGCCACCTCGACCAACTGAGCGCCTGGACCGCCGATAGCGGTCGGCAATGGGCCCGCGCTGTCGAGACCCGTTGCCGGGCGCTGCTGACCAGCGACGAGACCCTGGCCGATCAGCTGTACAGGCAAGCGCTCGAGCTCCACGACGAAGTGGACCAGTCCGGCCAGCCACGCCCGTTCGACCGGGCCCGCACACAACTCCTGTACGGCGAGTGGCTGCGTCGGCAGCGTCGTCGTACGGATGCGCGGGTCCCGCTGCAAGCGGCTCTGGACACCTTCGAGCAACTCGGCGCGACACCCTGGGCGCAACGCGCGGACAGCGAGCTGCGAGCGGCCGGCAGTAGCGTGCGCACCAGCGTGCAGGCCCCGGCGGCGGGCCTCACTCCGCAGGAACTGCAGGTCGTCCGGCTGGCCAGAGAGGGTGCCAGCAACCGCGAGATCGGGGCGCAGTTGTTCCTCAGCCCCCGGACCGTCGGTTACCACCTGCAGAAGACTTTCCGGAAGCTCGGCATCCGGTCCCGGGTCGAGCTCGCCCAGGTGATGATCGGCGACGAGGGCTGACAGAATCCGGTCATGACCGAGCGGACGGCCCCCGCCGGGCGCGTCGGGGTCGTCGGGGGCGGTGAGCACCGCGGCCGCGTCGAGCGCGGCCAAGTCGGTGGCGAAACCGTGCTCGCCGTACAGAGGTCGGTCAACGACCCGAACATGATCGACACAAGTTCGAATAAAGCAATCCAATCGACAGCGTCAGCGCTCGGTACTCTCGCCGAGAGATGAAGCAACCACCTGGGTGATGAACCCGCCAGCTGTAGGCTTCCTCGGCCTGCCTTTCGTTGCCCAAGGCACCATGCAGCATGATCACCACCGGGGGCCGCTCGGGCAGCGAGCTGGGTCGGTTCGACCGAAACGTATGCAGGCCGTCCTACGGTGATGGTGTGCTCGGACGTACGGGGCGGCAAGGGCCGGCGTCACGCCGACTCTGCCGCTACCCCCTCAACAATGAGGCGGCGGGCAAGACCCGGTGGTCCCACGACAACGCGGCCGTCCGCAGGTGGTCGAGGACGACGCTCACCGCCGGATGGCGATCGCCTTGGTGCCGGGTGATGGCGAAGATGTGCCGGTTGATCGGTCGTTCCAGTGGCCGCAGCACCACGCCCGTGGGGAGGTGCTGAGCGCCCAGCGTCGGCAGCAGTGTCACTCCGGCGCGGGCGGCGATCAGGGCGAGGACCGCGCCATAGTCGTCGGTCTGCGCGACCAGACGCGGCACGAAGCCGACCGCACCGCACGCCCGCTGCAGCATCTGGTGGCAGGACGTGTCTGACGGGACGGACAGCCAGGAGCGCTCGCTCAGCCGCGCAAGATCGACGGCGTCGCCGTCCTGTGCGACCGGGTCCGTCTCGTGCATCGCGACGGCGACCGGATCCGTGATCAGGTCGTACCGCTCGCAAGTAGGAGGTACGGCGAAGGGGAACAGGTCGTAGGAGTGCGTCACGGCCAGATCGATCTCGCCACGGGTCAACGCGGGGAGGCTGTCCTCTGGTTCCATGCCGGTCAACCGCAGCGCCAGGCGGTCGCCGTGCCCGGCGCTCACGGCTCGCCAGGCGTCTGCGACGAAGGTCGCCGTCGCAGAGGCGAACGCGGCAAGCCGGACGGTGCCGCAGATCTCGGTGCGCAGTGCGAGCAGATCGGCTTCCGCGGCAGCGAGTTGGTCCAGCATCACCGCCGTATGAGCGACCAGTACGTTTCCGGCATCGGTCAGGGTCAACCGGCGACCCTGTCGGCGCACCAGGCGCATGCCGGCCTCCCGCTCGAGCGCCGCGAGCTGCTGGGACACGGCCGGGCCGGTCACGTGCAGAGCACTCGCGACAGCGCCAACAGTGCCGTGCGCCGCCAGGGCATGAAGCATTCTGAGCCTCCGCAGATCCAACATGAAAGCAATGCTTATCGATTTCCATAGAAACATCAACTGGACTTTGGTATCACCTGCCCTGCAGACTCCTTCGGGAGGAGTCGAACGCGTTCGGAGAGAGGCGGCAGAGGGTGACAGCCGATGGGGAGCGGCCGGCCACGGCGATCGACGAGATCATGGACCGATTCCTCGACGACCACGCCAAGCTGGACCCGATCATGGCCACCACCTTCGGCGTGACCGGGCATGACACCGACCTACCGGACCTGTCACCCGACGCGAGAGCCGACGTGTCGGCACTGCGTCGGCAGACGCTCGCAGCCCTCGATGAAGCAGAGCCGGCCGACGCCGTGGACCGTGCGACCGTGGCAGCTGCCCGCGAACAGTTGACGGTCTCCGAGCTCATCCGTGCCACCGGCGCCGAGGAATCCTGGCTGAACAACATCGACTCTCCGGTGCAGACCGTCCGCCAGGTGTTCGATCTGATGCCGACCTCGACGCTCGAGGACTGGGAAGCCATCGGCACCCGGCTCGGCAAGGTCCCGGCCACGATCGCGAGCTACATCGCGTCGCTGAGCTTCGCCGCAGCCCGCGACACCGTCAGCCCGCAGCGACAGGTGGTGGCGGCCACCCGGCAGAGCTTGGCCAACGCCGGTGCAGATGGGTTCTTCGCCACCCTCGCCGAGAAGGCGTCCACAGACCGCAGCCTTCCTCGATCACTTCGCACCTACGTGCAGCACAATGCTCAGCAAGCAGCCGACGCGTACCAGACGTTGGCGACGTTCCTCGGCGAGGAGCTGTTCGCCCAGGCGTCCGCCGACGACCCCGTTGGCGAGGAGAGGTACGCGCTGTTCGCCCGACATCACCTCGGTACGTCGCCTGATCTCGCCGAGGCCTACGAGTGGGGCCAGGCGGAGCTGAGCCGGATATCGGCGCAGCGTCGTACGACAGCGGAGCGCATCAAGCCCGGTTCGACAGTCCAGGAGGCGATGGCCCACCTGACCGAGGATCCGGCCCGCCGGTTGTCGGGCGTGGCTGCGCTCCAGGCGTGGTTGCAGGAAAAGGCTGACAGCGCCGTGGCGGCACTCGCGGGCACCCACTTCGACATCCCTGAGCCGCTTCGCACCCTCGAGTGCAGGATCGCGCCGGCTGACGGGGGCATCTACTACACCGGCCCGAGCGACGACTTCAGCCGGCCGGGCCGGATGTGGTGGCCGGAGCCCGCCGGGGTGACCGAGTTCTCGACCTGGCGAGAGGTGAGCACGGTCTACCACGAGGGCGTGCCCGGTCACCACCTGCAGGTCGGTCAGACCGTCTACCGGCGCGACGTGCTCAACCGTTGGCGCCGGCTGGGCTCGTGGGTCAGCGGCCATGGCGAGGGCTGGGGACTGTACGCCGAGCAGCTGATGGCCGAGCTGGGTTTCCTCGACGATCCGGGGGACCTGCTGGGGATGCTCAGCAGCCAGTCGTTCCGCGCTGTCCGCGTCGTCCTCGACGTCGGGATGCATTGCGGCCTCGACGCGCCGGCCGAGGTCGGCGGCGGTCGCTGGACCGACGAGAAGGCGATGTCGTTGCTGAGGGCACATACCTCCAAGAGCGAGGAACGACTGCGCTACGAGCTCGACCGCTACCTGGGACTCCCTGGGCAGGCGGCGTCGTACAAGCTCGGCGAGCGGGCCTGGTTGCGGCTGCGGGAAGATGTGCGCGCCATAGAAGGGGACTCGTTCGACCTGAAGGACTTCCACCGCCGGGCCCTGGACGTGGGAAGCGTCGGCCTGGATGTGCTGTCCGCCGCCGTACTCGGCGAGTTCGACAACTGAGGAGCGACCTTGAGCAGGACTGAAGCGACCCCGCGGGCCACGGACTTGGCAGGGCCGGTGAGGAGGGTGTTGGTCATCGGCGCGACGGGCTACATCGGTGCGGCCGTCGCCCGGGCGCTGGACCGGCACGGGTACGAGGTGGTGGCGATGTCTCGCCGCGACAACGCTGGCCCCTACCCGACGGTGCCGGGCGACCTGACGCGACCTGAGACGCTGGCCGCCGCCCTCGATGCCGCGCGGCCGGACGCGATCGTCCACGCGGGCCAGTTCCACGCTTCGGCCGAGTTGGCGGCACTCACGACGTTGCTGGCCCGTGGCGTACCGGTGTTCTACACGAGCGGGATCTGGTGGCTCGGCGCGGTCGGCTCGTTGCCGTTCGCCGAGGATCCGCCGGTCGGGGACTCGACGCGTGCTCGCGCCGAGCGCCTTGTGCTGGCCGCGGCCCCACGCGTCCGTACGGTGGTGATCCGGCCTGGCGTCGTGTACGGGCACGGTGACGGCATCCCTGGCGAGATGATCGCCTGGGCACGCAAGTACGGCGCCGGACGCTACGTCGGCGCGGGCAGCGTGCGTTGGCCGACGGTCCACGTCGACGATCTTGCCGAGCTGTTCGTCCTGGCCATCGAGAGGGCCGAACCAGGCGCGATCCTGCACGGCATCGGCGACGGAGCCGTACGGGTCTCGGAGATCGCAGCGGCGGCGGACAAGGCGGCCGGCGGCACGGGCCGCGCCGAGGCGTGGCCGGTCGAGGAGGCAGCGATCGAGCTCGGCGAGCAGTACGCCGGCTCGCTGGCGCTGGATCAGGCGTTCAGCAGTGTGCGAACCCGGATGGCGCTCGACTGGCACCCCAAGCGTCCCGGCATCAAGGACGAGCTGCTCCAGTCATAGCGCTGAAACCTGAGCCGACCCCGGCCGGCCTCCGTCAAGGGGTCAGGAGCGGACGAGGCGCGCGATGGCGTCGGAGGCCTCCTTGACCTTGCGGTCGGCCTCCGGTCCACCGGCGGCCGCGGCGTCGACGACACAGTGACTGAGGTGCTCGTCGAGCAGGCCGAGCGCAACCGACTGCAAGGCCTTGGTGATGGCCGAGATCTGAGTGAGGATCTCGATGCAGTACTGCTCGTCCTCGACCATGCGCTGCAGACCGCGCGCCTGACCCTCGATTCGGCGGAGCCGCTTGAGGTAGTCGTCCTTGTTGCCGATGTAGCCGTAGTGCGGCGCCTCGTCCATGTCGGTCATCCTTCCGCGTGCGTGCGGAAATCATACCCCTGGACCGTATGGATTCCGCGGCCTGGGCGCTTGCCATCCATAGGATACCCCCCTAAGGTATATCGAGCCGCGACCTGATCTCACGAGCCCGTCGACTTGGCCGGGCCGGAGGACGTGGTGCCGCATCGAAAACGGCCGTGGGCTCGGCCCGCGCCAATTGCATACCCCATACCGGTTAGGAGTAACATATGAGCCAGATATCCTCGCCCGAGGCGTCCACACGGCGCTGGTGGGCACTCGGGCTGATCGCCACGGCCCAGTTCATGGTGATCATGGACACCTCGATCATCGGAGTCGCACTGCCCGAGATCCAGGTCGATCTCGGTTTCACCCCGGGCAACCTGTCGTGGGTGTTCAACGCCTACGTCGTAGCCTTCGGCGGTCTGCTGCTGCTCGGCGGCCGCCTGTCGGACCTGCTCGGTGCGCGGCCGGTCTTCGCGGCCGGCTGGGCGGTCCTGCTCGGCGGGTCGGTCCTGGCCGGCCTGGCCGGAACCGTGGGCCTGGAGATAGCCGGTCGCGCGATCCAGGGCGTCGGTGCGGCGCTGACCGCTCCGGCGGCGCTCACCCTGCTGATGATGCTGTTCGGCGGGAACCCACGCGAGCTCACCAAGGCGATCGCTCTGTACGGAGCCGCGGCGCCGGCCGGCGGGACGGCCGGGGTCTTCCTCGGCGGTGTGATCACGGAGTACCTGTCCTGGCCGTGGGTGTTCTTCCTCAATGTCCCCATCGCGTTGATCGCTCTCGTGGCCACGCCCGGCCTGATGCCGGCTGCCGCGGCACGCCGTGGTTCGGTCGACCTGGCCGGAGCGCTGACCGTCACCGCCGGCCTGGCTGCAGCCGTGTACAGCATCGTGCGCGCGCCGGAGGTCGGCTGGGGCTCGGCGGAGACGATCCTGGTGGGGGCTGCCGCCGTGGTGCTCCTGGGCATGTTCATCGCCATCCAGGCCGCCCGCCGGCAGCCGCTGGTGCGGCTCGGCATCTTCCGCGCGCCGAACCTCGCGGCCGCCAACATCGCCCAGTTGCTGCTGGGAGCGGCCTGGGTCCCGATGTGGTTCTTCCTGAACCTCTACCTCCAGCAGGTCCTGGGCCTCGGTGCGTTCCCGAGCGGATCTGCTCTGCTGCCGATGACCACCTTCATCATGCTGGGCATGGTCGTGGTCGCCCCCAGACTGATCGCGGCGATCGGTCCGAAGCGCACCCTCGTGAGCGGCATGGCGGTCCTGGCCGCCGGGCTGGTGGGGTTGTCGCTGATCAGGTCCCACGGATCGTTCTGGGTCGACGTGCTGCCGTCGTCGCTGATCGCGGCGGCCGGGATGTCGCTGGCCTTCATCCCGAGTCTCGGTATCGCGCTGTCGTCGGCACGTCCGGAGGAAGGCGGTCTGGCGTCCGGGATCGTGAACACGAGCTACCAGATCGGCTCTGCCCTTGGTCTGGCGGCGATGACCGCGGTCGCGGCCGCGAACGGCGCCGACCGACTCGGCGAGCGCGTCTCGCTGACGAGCGGATACTCCGCCGCGTTCCTCGGTGCCGCCGTAGTAGCCGTCCTGGGTGCGGTGCTGGCTGCCGTTTCGCTGCGGATGAAGCCTGCCGGTGCCGGCGAAGGTGATCAGGGGAGCACGACGGAGGTGTCTGCTGCTGCCTGACCACGGTCATCCTGGGGTCGGCCGATCGTCATGGCCGGCCGACCCCAGGTCCAGGCTCAGGTGCTAGTGTCGAGTTGCACGCCGCGACGGCGGAGTCATCCACCGTACAGGGATGAGCCCGAGATTGTCCGGGGTGAGGGCAACCGGGACAACCGCTGTATCCGGGCGGTCGGATGTGGCATTCTGGGCCCCCGCTGACCGGTTCAGCGCAAGCGCGGCATGATTTGGCCATGAACCACTCCAGCAGCGCGGACGGTAACACAGACGCAGGTCTGGAGACAGAGATGGTTGAGTTGAACCCGCAGGTGGCGGCGACGGCGGACGCCTTCGCCCGGCTGGCGGTCGAGCTGCACGACACGACCGGCATCGAGGAGACCGTCGACGCTGTGGTTCAGTTCGCCCTGCAGGCACTGAACTGCTCGTACGCCGGTGTCGCACTGGCCACAAAGGGCCAGCGCCCCGAGGTCCCGGCGGCCACCGACCCCGTGGTCGCGGAGATCTACCTCCTGCAGATGACCACTCAGCGTGGCCCACTCGCCACGGCCATGACGGAACGCACCACGATCCTGATCCGCGACACAGCCACCGACACCCGCTGGCCGGAGTGGGCGGAGAGAGTCGCGGAACTCGGCGTGCGCAGCGTGCTGGATGTGCCGTTGGCCACCGGCAGCCGCTCGACCATGGGAGTGCTCGGCCTCTACAGTGCCGAGCCGGACGCCTTCTCCGCCGATGACGAGGCGGTGGCGCACATCCTCGCCCAGCACGCCTCCGTCGCGGTAGCGACCGCGCGGCAGGAGGCCAGCCTGGCGGAGGCGATCGACGCGCGGAAGCTGATCGGCCAGGCGATGGGCATCCTGATGGAGCGGTTCGACCTGGACGGTGATCAGGCCTTCGCCGTGCTGAAGCGCTACTCCCAGGACAACAACCTGAAACTGCGTGACGTCGCCCAGTTCCTGATCGACACCCGCAAGCTCCCCACCGAATGGACGCGGACCGGCTCTCACCCGTAGGCCCGACGAGACTGCACCTGGAGCCCCGGGCCACTCGCTGCCGCAAGCCGGCGCCAATGGCCGCGGAGGGCACCGGCCGCCAGCTGGTACTGGCCGATGCCGTACGTCGCCATCACCAGTGAGCCACGGGTACGGAAGTCGTGACCTGCGAGCTGCACTCCGATGAGGCTGTCCGAGACCACGAACAGCGCACCGCCCAGGCCGGCGCGATCGCCGTACCACAGCGAGGTCACGGCCGTTGCCATCAGCATCAATGCGTAGACAGCAACCGGTGCACGGTACAGACCGAGGCCCGGCCAGAGCATCAGCAGGACCGCCAAGCCCAGTACGCCGTACGCCGCCACTGCTTGCCATGCCGCGCGAGTACGACCGGGCAGGAACAGTGCGATGTAGCAGGCGTGCGCGGCGGCGTACAGGGCCATCGCAGGCAAGAGCAGCTTGAGCTCCATCAGGAGATCACCGGCCGCGGAGGCGAGCAACGCGGCGATCAGGAGCGGCGGTCCTTCCTGGGCGCGCACCCAGGCGGCCAGCGACGGCATGAGCGCCGCCTTGCTCAGCCGGCGAAGCGCGGTGACGTCACACGCGACGGCCACGACGTGGATGACCGCGCACGCCCAGTACCCGGTCATCCAGCGTCGAGCACTGCTGATCTGCCGCAGGCTCATGCGACGTCACCGTTCCTTGGTCAACACTCCACGCTACTCGCTTCTGCGCGACCCGTAACCGGTGCGCCGGCCGCATGGTCAGCCGCCGGCCAGGCGGTCGGGGGAGAGGTCGAGCCGGCGGAGCACTTGCGCGTTGAGCGCCACCACGATGGTCGACACCGACATCAGCACGGCACCGGCGGCCGGCGACAGCACGACGCCGGCGAAGGCCAGGACGCCGGCCGCGAGCGGCACCGCCAACACGTTGTAGCCGGTGGCCCAGACCAGGTTCTGCCACATCTTGCGGTAGCTGGCCTTGGACAGCTGGATCACCGACAGCACCGCCCGCGGGTCGTCCGCGGCGAGGACGACCCCGGCGGACTCGATCGCCACGTCGGTGCCTGCCCCGATCGCGATACCGACCTCGGCGCGGGCCAGCGCGGGTGCGTCGTTCACACCGTCGCCGACCATCGCCACGCGCAGGCCGCGGGCCTGCAGAGCCGCGACCTTGGCGTCCTTGTCCTTCGGCAGCACCTCGGCGAACACCTCGTCGATACCGAGTTGTGCGGCGACGGCAGCGGCGACCTGGTGAGCGTCACCGGTGATCATCGCGACCTTCACGCCGCGCCGGTGCAGCGCGTCGACGGCCTGACGTGACTCGGGGCGGATCTCGTCCTCGAGGGCAACTGCTCCGACGACCTGGCCCTCGCGTACGACGTGTAGGACCGCGGCGCCGCGCTCCATCCACACAGCTGTTGCCTCGGCCAGGTCACTCGGCACCCGTACACCAGTCTCGCGGAGCAGCGCAGGTCCACCGACCGCAACCTCGGTACCGGCGACGACAGCCTGAACACCTCGCCCGGTCAGGGAGCGGAAGTCCGACGCCTCGGCCTCGTGCTGTCGTCCTCCGGCCGGCACTCGGTCGCGGTGGGCCCGGACGATCGCGCGCGCCAGCGGGTGCTCGCTGTCCGCCTCGACAGCAGCCGCCAGGGCGAGCAGCTCGTCCTCGGTGATCGAGCCGGCCGCGATGGCGACGCCGGTGACCGCGGGTTCGCCCTTGGTCAGGGTGCCGGTCTTGTCGAACAGGACCACGTCGATGGTGCGCATCCGCTCCAGCGCCAGCCGGTCCTTCACCAGCACGCCGGCTCGGGCAGCGCGCTCGGTCGAGATCGCGATCACCAGCGGGATCGCCAGGCCGAGGGCGTGCGGGCAGGCGATCACCAGCACCGTCACGGTCCGGGTGACGGCGTCGTCGACCCTGCCCAGCAGCGACCACGTCACGAAGGTGATGACACCTGCGATCGAGGCGAAGTAGAAGAGGAAGGCCGCGGCGCGGTCGGCGAGCGCCTGCGCCCGCGAGGACGAGGCCTGCGCCTCGGCCACGAGCCGCTGGATCCCGGCCAGCGCGGTGTTCTCACCAACCGCGGTGATCCGCACCCGCAGCGCGCTGTCGGTGGCGACCGTGCCGGCGACAACCGTGTCGCCAGTGCCCCGCGGGACCGGCCGGGACTCACCGGTGATCATCGACTCGTCGACCTCCGCCTCGCCGTCGACCACGGTGCCGTCGGCCGGCACCCGGCCGCCGGAGCGGACCAGGACGACGTCCTGTTCGCGCAAGTCGCTCAGGTCGACCTCGACGATGCCCTCGTCGGTGACCTTCTCGGCGGAGTCGGGGAGCAGGGCGGCCAGCGCGTCGAGCGCCCCGGACGCGGCCCCGAGGGCTCGCATCTCCAGCCAGTGGCCGAGCAGCATGATCACGATCAGGAGGGCAAGCTCCCACCAGAAGTCGAGGTCGAATCCGCCGAGACCCAGCGTGGTCACCCACGAGGCCGAGAACGCGACCGTGATGGCCATCGCGATCAGCAGCATCATGCCGGGCTGCCGCGACTTGAGCTCGCCCCAGCCGCCGGTCAGGAAAGGTTGCCCGCCGTAGAGGAAGATCACCGTGCCGAGGACCGGCGCGATCAGGCTCGAGCCCGCGAACTCCGGTGGCATGTAGCCGAGCAGGTCGGCGAACATCTCGCTGAAGAACACCACCGGGACCGCCAGCGCCAGGCTGATCCAGAAGCGGTCCTTGAACTGGGCCGCATGATCACCGTGTCCACCGTGTCCGCCATGGTCGCTGTGCCCGCTGTGGTCGCTGTGCCCGCCAGGGCCGCTGTGCTGGCCCTCGGCGTGGTGCGCATGGCCGGCGTGGCCGTGGGCGGTGTCACTGTGCCGGTGCGCTCCCGGTGCGTCTGCGATCGGTCGTGCGTTCTCGTCCATGTCGATCTCTCCCGTCCGTCCTCAATGGTCACTCTATACCCCCTGGGGGTATTACGCCAGAACTGATCCGGCCGCTGAGATATTCCGGCTCTCCCTGACATCTCCAGGGCGCGGAGGGTGTCATGTGCCGACGCATGGCAGGACCAAAGTCCCTGCCTGCTGTCACGGCATCGGCGCAGTCTGGAGTCAGCGCCGGACGATCCGGCCGGGCACATGTCGCCGAACGGCGACGAGGGGAGACAAGGATGATGTGGTACGGCGACCACATGGATGGCTGGGGCTACGCCCTGATGGGGCTGAGCGCAGTCCTGTTCTGGGCCGCGCTGATCGGCGGCGGGATCGCCCTGTTCCGCTACCTCAACCGCGTCTCCGGAACGGGCGCCGGGGCCCCGCGCCGCAGCACTCCCGAGCAACTGCTCGCGGAGCGGTACGCACGGGGTGAGATCGACGACGAGGAGTATCGCCACCGGCTCGACATCCTGCACGGCGGCAATCGACCGGCCAACGCGCCCTGACCCGACGACCTGGTTTGCGCGCTTCAGTTCCGCCGCCGGCGGTGGATGTTCGCGCAGTGACCGGCCGGCCCGTACGGTCGCGCAACCGTACGGGCCGGCCAGGTCTGCCCACCTGGCGGTTCAGCCGTGGGCCGCGCCGGTGAGCGCGAAGAACTCCTGCCGGGACCGGGCGTCCTCGCGGATCAGGCCGTGCAACGCGGACGTCACCGTGCGGGAGCCGACCGCCCGTACACCGCGCAGAGCCATGCAGAGGTGTTCGGCCTCGATCACCACGCCGACGCCCTTGGGGTGCAGGTCCGCCTGCAGCCGGTCGGCGATCTGCTGGGTCAGGCGTTCCTGCACCTGCAGGTCCCGGGCGAAGTGCTCGACCAACCGCGCGAACTTCGACAGGCCGAGGATGCGGTCACCCGGCAGGTAGCCGACATGAGCGACCCCGTGGAACGGGAGCAGGTGGTGCTCGCAGAGGGACTGCACCGGGATGTCCCGGGCGAGCACCAGCTCGTCGTACCCCTCGTCGTTCGGGAAGGTCGTCAGGTCGAACTCGCGGGGCGTGAGCAGCTCCGCGTAGGAGGCGGCGACCCGACGCGGCGTACCGGCCAGGTGCTCGGCAGCCGGATCCTTGCCCAGCGCCACCAGCAGATCGGCCACCGCCTGCTCGGCGGCAGGCACATCCACGTCGTCTCGGCGCGACACGACGCGCAGGGCCCGGTGTGCCGGCGCTCCCGATCGGACCGGCACGGGGCTCTCGGGCTCGACGACGCTCACGATCCGAGCCGCGACCACGGCAGCCCTGCGTGGGCGAACCGCGTGGAGAGCCGGGCCAGCGCGACGGCGGCGACCAGCAGACCGAAGTCCCGCAGGGCGACGTCGTAGAAGCCCGGGATGGTGAGCAGGTTGACGATGATGCCGAGCAGCCAGGCGGCGACGAGCCAGCCGCCGAAGCGGGGCAGCACGGCCACCGTCAGGCCGGCGACCACCTCGACCACGCCGACGGCGTACATCGCCTGCTGCGCGCTGCCGGGGACGAGGTCGTCGATCCAGGGGGCGAGGTAGCCGGGCCAGTCGGTGAGGAGGTTCGCGAACTTGTCCAGGCCGAACAGGATCGGCGCGACCGTGAACACGGTCCGCAGCAGCAGGAATGCCTGGTAGGCCGGGTCGGACAGGTCGGCCCGTCGGCGGGTGGACACCTCGGTGGTCATGAGCTTCTCCTTCTATAGCCAACACTCGTTGTTGGTAGATAGCTCGACCGTATTCCTCGCCGCTCTGTTTAGTCAATGGCAATTGGTTATAGAGTGGGAGCCATGCAGGCGCAACAGGGGGACCGCATCTCGGCCGTGGCCGCGCTCGATGAGCCGACCCGCCGCCGGCTGTACGACCACGTCGCGCGTCAGCCTGGTCCCGTCGGACGCGACGAGGCGGCCTCGGCCATGGACCTGCCGCGAACGACCGCCGCGTTCCACCTCGACCGCCTGGTGGACGAGGGGCTGCTGGACGTGGTCTACGAGCGACGCAGTGGCCGGACCGGCCCCGGCGCCGGGCGTCCCGCCAAGCTGTACCGTCGGTCGGCCTGCGAGGTCACGGTGTCGCTGCCTGAACGCCGGTACGACCTGGCCGGGCAGCTTCTCGCCACCGCGCTGGAGGAGAGCGCCCGCTCGGACGAGCCGCCACAGGCGGTCCTCGACCAGTGCGCGTACCGGTTCGGCCGGAACCTCGCCGAGGCGCGGGAGGCTGGTCGCGAGGCAGCCGAGGACGTCCTGCGGATCCTCGAGGACCAGGGCTACGAACCGCGCGTGGAGCCCGGAGCCGTCACCCTCGAGAACTGCCCGTTCCATGCTCTGGCGCAGGAGCACACCGACCTGGTCTGCGGGATGAACCTGAAGCTGCTCGACGGTCTGCTCGACGGCCTCGGCTCGACCGGACTGGCTGCAGAACTGGACCCCAGCCCAGAACGCTGCTGCGTCCGCCTGCAATCCCAGGACTAACCTCTCCTCTCGTCCCCGGCCCTCTTACCACGCCCTCAGCTTTCCTTGCCACCCCCTCCGCTTCCCTTGCAGCCCTCCGCTTCCCTTGCAGCCCTCCGCTTCCCTTGCACGCCCTCGGCGCCGGCCGCCCGCCTACCCAGTGCCACCCGCCCAGCTTGTGGAAAACCCTCCGGCGGTTCGTCGCTTGTGGGGTATCAACCCGGCGAGTTCCGCTCCAGAGCCGACG
>DASTVQ010000047.1:0-22122 GCA_035759015.1 Kribbella sp. | reverse complement strand
TGTCGACTTTGTGCACCGGCCAGCCATCAGTACGGCGTCGGCGTGGCTGGTGGGTGCACGAAGTGGGCGGGGGGCGGCACTTTGGGCGCGGGTCGGTCAGGGATCTCGCGTCGGCGTGGCGGGTGGGTGCACAAAGTGGCTCGGGGCCAGAGCCAATGGCAGAGCAGGAGCCAATGGCAGAGCAGGAGGTAGTGGCAGAGCCGGAGCTGGAGCCAGTGGCATAGCAGAAGCCGGAGGCGGAGCTGGAGCAAGAGCAGGAGCCAATGGCAGAGCAGGAGGCAGTGGCTGAGCCGGAGCTGGAGCCAGTGGCATAGCAGAAGCTGGTGCTGGAGCATGAGCCAGCGGCAGCGGAAGAGGCGGTCGCAGACGCGCTGCTGGAGACGGTGTTCGAGAGCCCTGTAGGGCGGTAGGCTGCGGCGGCCGGTGCGGCGCCGAACGAGGAGACTCACGGAATTGAACAGGTACCGAGGTCGCCTCATCGCGGGCGTCGCCGCCCTCGCCCTCACCGGGACAGCGGTCACTGTCGGGATCAACCAGTTCGACGACGGCGCGGCGGGAGGTCCCGCTCCCAGCACGGCGGCCTCCGCCAAGGCGACGCCGGGGGAGATGTCGGACAAGGAGAAGGCGGACCGGCGCAAGGAGGTCGATGTGGTGCTCGCGCGCCGGGCGACCGCGGTGCGCAAGGGCAACCTGAAGGCCTTCCTCGCCAACGTCGACCCGAAGCAGCCGGCGCTGGTGAAGCGCCAGCGCACCCTATTCGTGAATCTGAGGAAGTTCGGCTTCGCCAGCCTGCGCTACTTCGTCGCGGACGAGCGGGAGGCGCCGGGCCTCGTCGCGAAGTACGGGTCGACGACCTTCTCCACCCGGGTGATGATGCGCTACCGGCTGGCGAAGCTGGACAACAAGCCCGTGCAGACGGACCTGGGGTACGTGTTCGTCCGCCGCGGGGGCAAATGGGTCCTGGTCGAGGACAGCGCGATCGACGAGACCCTGAGCGCGAACGGCCATCGCCAGCCCTGGGACTTCCAGGAGGTCGCCATCGTCCGCCGGGGACCGCTGGTGATCGTGGTGGACAAGGACGAGGCCGCCCTGGGCAAGAAGATCGCGCGGGTCTCCACAGGCGCCGTGAAGGCCGTCCGCCGGCACTGGCCGCGGCCGTGGAACGGGGCCGTCCTGGTGGTGGCGATGTCCGAGCCGAGGGTGATGACCACCTTGTGGCAGACCGGTGGCGTCGACAACGGCTGGACGATCGCCGCGAAGGCGGTGGCGCTGTACGACGGCGAGCCGCTGGATGCGGATAACAATGCACCCTTGGGCAGCCGGATCGTGATCAACCCAGCCCTGCGGAAGAAGCTGACCGAGGATCTGCTCGTCCACGAGCTGACCCACGTCGCAACGATCCCGCTGGGCCCTTTCACACCGCAGTGGTTGGGCGAGGGAACGGCGGAGTACGTCCGCTGCCGATCGATCGAGGACGACCCGCACTGGACGGTCGATCCGTACCGCAAGCGGGTGCGGACCAAGTACCTGAAGCCCATGAAGGTGCTGCCGGGGCAGGCGGAGTTCTACCGGAACGGCGACCAGTCGTACGGGCAGAGCTGGTGGGCGATCGAGTACCTCGTGTCGAAGGAGGGGGTCGACGGCATGGCGGCCCTGTTCGCCGATCTGGCCGCGCACGGCACCAGCGAGGCGGCGTACGCGGCCATCCTCAAACGCCACACCGGCAAGACACCCAAGCAGCTGACTGCGGCCGTCAAGAAGTTCAGGGGCTAGGCGCCCGGCGGGCACCTGCTCGTCTGCTGGGGGCGGGAGCGGGCTCTCGGCTCCCCACCGACCCCCAGCAGACTCACCACCGAGCGCCAGCAGACTCAACCACCTACCCCCAGCAGACTCGAACCACCGACCCCCGGCAGACTCAGGCACCGAGCGCCAGCAGACTCAGGGGAGGCTGGCGACACCCTTCGGGAGGAAGCGTCGGCCGTTCACCTTCTCGGCAATGCCAGTCCGGTCCAGGTACGGCGTGATGCCGCCGAGGTGGAAGGGCCAGCCGCCGCCCAGCAGGAGGCACAGGTCGATGTCCTGAGGCTCGGCCACGACGCCTTCGTCGAGCATGATCCGGATCTCCTCCGCCAGAGCGGTGAGCACCCGAGTGCGCAGGTCGTCGGCCGTGGAGGGGGTGTCGCCGAGGGTGATCAGCTCGGCCACCTCGGGGTCAACCGACGGCTTGCCGTCCGCGCTCCAGGTGTAGAACGAGCTCTTGCCGGCGGCGACGACCTTGGCAAGGTTCTCCGACACGGCGAACCGGTCGGGGTAGGCGCGGTGCATGGTCTCGGTCGTGTGCAGCGCGACCGGCAACCCGACCAGCTGCAGCAGCACGAACGGCGGCATGGGCAGCCCGAGAGCGGCCAACGCCTTGTCCGCGTCGAGCACCGGGGTGCCCTCGTCGACGGTGGCGCTGACCTCGCACAGGAACCGGGTGAGTAGCCGGTTGACGACGAACGCCGGGGCATCCTTCACCAGTACGCAGGACTTCTTCAGTGTCTTGCCGACCGCGAAGGCCGTGGCCAGGCTGGCGTGGTCGGTCCGCTCGGCCCGGATGACCTCCAGCAGCGGAAGCACCGCGACCGGGTTGAAGAAGTGGAACCCGACAACGCGCTCGGGATGCACCAGGTCCGCCGCCATCTCGGTCACTGACAGAGAGGAGGTGTTCGTGGCCAGGATCGCGTCCGGGCGGACGATCTTCTCCAGGTCGGCGAAGACCGACTTCTTCAGCCCCAGATCCTCGAACACCGCCTCGATGACGAAGTCGGCATCGGCGAACACCCCCCGGTCGACCGAGCCGGTGACGAGCGCCTTCAACTGGTTGGCCTTGTCGGCGCGGATCCGGCCCTTGCCGAGCAGCTTGTCGAGCTCGCGGTGTACGTAGCCGACGCCGTTGTCGACCCGCTCCTGGTCCAGGTCGGTGAGCACCACCGGCACCTCGAGTCGCCGGACGAACAGCAGTGCCAGCTGGCCTGCCATCAACCCCGCACCGACGACGCCCACCTTCGTCACTGGTCGGGCCAGCGACTTGTCGGGGGCTCCGGCCGGCCGCTTCGCCCGCTTGTTGACGAGGTCGAACGCGTACAGGCCGCTGCGGAGCTCCTCGCTCATGATCAGGTCCGCGAGCGCCTCGTCCTCGGCGGCGAACCCGCGGTCCCGGTCGCCGTCCTTGGCCGCCGAGATCAGCTCCAGGGCGCGGTACGGTGCGGGGGCCGCGCCGCTTACCTTCAGATCCGCGAAGGCCTTGCCGCGGGCAACGGCCGCGTCCCATGCGTCGCCACGGTCGAGCTCCGGCCGCTCCACCGTCACCTCGCCGGTCAGCACCTTGGCGGCCCACAGCAAGGACTGCTCCAGGAAGTCGGCCGGCTCCAGCAGCACGTCCCCGATGCCGATCTCCACGGCCTGCGGGCCGGTGAGCATCCTGTTCTGGCTGAGGGGGTTCTCCACCACCACCTTGACGGCCTTGTCCGCACCGATGAGGTTCGGCAGCAGGAAGGCCCCACCCCACCCGGGGAGCAGGCCGAGGAACACCTCAGGCGTGGCCAGCATCCCGGCGGCCGCGGAGACGGTCCGATAGTGCGCATGCAGGGCGACCTCCAGGCCGCCGCCGAGCGCCACCCCGTTCACGAACGCGAACGAGGGCTTGCCACCGTCGCCAAGCTTGCGCAGCACCCCGTGCCCGATGCGCCCGAGTTCTTCCGCCTGGTCGCGGTCGGTGAGCTTCGGTACGCCCGTGAGGTCCGCGCCCGCCGCGAGGATGAACGGCTTCCCGGTGACGCCGATGGCGACAATGTCGTCGCGGGCCAGCGCGGCGTCGATCGCCGTGTTCAGCTCGGCCAGGCCCTTGGGGCCGAAGGTGTTCGGCTTGGTGTGGTCGTGCCCGTTGTCGAGCGTGATCAGCGCCATCGTGCCGGCCTTGTGCGGCAGCACGACGTCGCGGGAGTGGGCCAGTGTGACGATCTCGCCGGTCTCGATCCCGACGGCCTCGTCGATCAGGTGCTGGAGGTCGCTCATGCCTTGGCCCCTTCGAAGTTCGGGTTCTCCCAGATCACGGTGCCGCCCATGCCGAGCCCGACGCACATGGTGGTCAGGCCGTACCGGATCTCCGGGCGCTGCTCGAACTGCTTGGCGAGCTGGACCATCAGTCGCACGCCGGACGAGGCCAGCGGGTGGCCGTACGCGATCGCGCCGCCGTACGGGTTGACCCGTGGATCGTCGTCCGCGATGCCGTAGTGCTCCAGGAACGCGAGCACCTGGACGGCGAAGGCCTCGTTCACCTCGAACGCCTCGATGTCGTCCATGGTCAGCCCGGCCAGCTTCAGCGCCTTCTCGGTCGCTGGCACCGGGCCGATGCCCATCACCTCGGGCTCGACCCCGGCGAAGCCGTACGAGACCAGCTTCATCTTCGGGGTCAGTCCCAGCTCGGCGGCCGCCTCGGCTGAGGCCAGCACGCAGGCGGTGGCGCCATCGTTGATGCCTGCGGAGTTGCCCGCTGATACGCGGCCGTGCGGCCGGAACGGCGTCTTCAGCCCGGCCAGGTCCTCCATGGTGGTGCCCGGCCGCATCGGCTCGTCAGTGGTCGCGTAGCCCCAACCCTGGTCGGCGGAACGGGTCGCGATCGGCACCAGATCGGGTTGGATCAGGTCATTCGCGTAGGCCTTGGCGGCACGCTCCTGGGAGGCGACGGCGAAGGCGTCGGCGCGCTGCTTGGTGATCGTGGGGAACCGGTCGTGCAGGTTCTCACCGGTGGAGCCCATCACCAGCGCGGAGGGGTCGACCAGCTTCTCGGCGATGATGCGGGGATTCGGGTCGACGCCCTCGCCCATCGGGTGCCGGCCCATGTGCTCGACGCCCCCGGCCACTACCACGTCGTACGCGCCGAAGGCGATCCCGGCGGCGGTCGTGGTTACGGCGGTCATCGCGCCGGCGCACATCCGGTCGATGGCGTAGCCAGGGGTGGTGGAGGGCAGCCCGGCCAGCAGAGCCGCGGTGCGGCCGATCGTCAGGCCCTGGTCGCCGATCTGGGTGGTCGCCGCGATAGCGACCTCGTCGACCTTCTCGGGCGGCAGCGACGGGTTGCGCCGCAGCAGCTCCCGGATGCACTTGATCACCAGGTCGTCGGCGCGGGTCTCGGCGTACTGGCCCTTGGCCTTGCCGAACGGGGTGCGCACGCCGTCGACGAACACGACGTCGCGGATCTCACGGGGCACGAGGCCCTCCTCGTCTGAACGGAGTGGAAGCAGCACCGATGCTACCCGTCGGTAACACATCGCCCCAAGAAGGCGCTGCTGTGCGCCTGCTCACAACTCAGTTCGCGACCATATTCCGTAATCCGTGGCGCTGGAGCGCGATCCGTCGCATGCTGAGAACAGACCCGTCTCTGGAGACGCAATGGACAAGGCAGATCTCTCCGTCCCGGTGCTGTCCCGGGGCAAACATCGGAACCCTCGCAAGGGCGCGTGCTTCATGGAGTTCGCGTCGTACCTGGCCGGCGAGCCCTGGTCGGACCACCCGGGCTGTACGCACCCGCTGCTGGCCGGTGTCGCTCGTGACGTCAACGACTGCACGACGGACGCGGGGCGCAGGCGGCTGGCTCCGCTCATCCCGTCGGTGATCGGTCTGACGCCGGACGACCCGCACGTCGTACCGCGGGTCACCGCCCGCTGCCTGCAGCACGCGCTGCCGGTGGTGTCGCAGGAGCGCCAGTACATCCTGGCCGTGGCCCTGCTGGTCGGGGAGCGGTCACTCGCGCGTCTGGACGGACGGCCCGAGGACAGTCTCGAACCGGACAGCCAGGCGGCGCTGGATGGCGTACCGGCGGCTGCGCGCTGGGCCCGCACGTTCACCGCGCGCCCGCACCGCGGTCATCCGGACTTCGCTCGCCGGACGGCTCCGCGAGCGGTGTCGTGCGCCGTCGAGGGCGTTGCCCAGGCCTGCATCCCGAACCCGGACGACTTGCTGTACGACCTGTTGGTCGCGGCCATCGCCGAGTGCAAGGTGTGGATGCCACAGCAGCTCGAGGTCAAGCCGCTGCGGGAGCTGATGGAGGTCCGCGCGGGTCACTAGGCCGCGGTTGGAGCCTGGTCGTAGGCTCCGCTGTGTGGATGCGACCGCAGCAGCAGGTGACGATCAGCTATCGAACGTCGACACCGGCGACGGCCGGATGCCGGCGCATCTCTGGGTGCCACCGAGCGGGTCAGGTCCTGGTCTGCTCCTGCTCCAGGAGATCTTCGGGGTCTCCGGCTACATCAGGCAGCGAGCTGCTGACCTCGCCCGATTGGGATACGTCGTCCTGGCGCCGGAGATCTATTGGCGCCTCGACGATGCCGAGCTGGACGAATCCTCACCTGAGTTGCTCGACCGTGCCCTGTCCATCGTGAGCCGGCTGGACTGGTCGACGGCGGTCACCGATGCAGTGGCGGCTCTGGACCACCTGCGCGGGCTGGAGCAGGTCCGCGGCGGCGCCGGTGTCGTCGGGTTCTGCTTCGGCGGCGGCCTGGGGTTCAACGTCGCGGCTGTCAGCTCACCTGACGTACTGGTGAGCTACTACGGGTCCGCGTTGCCGAACCTGCTGGAGCTGGCCCCGAAGGTCGATGCGCGCAGCCTGCACCATTTCGGCGAGGCGGATCAGTACATCGATCTCGACGCGGTCGAGCGGATTCGCGCAGCGGTGACGGCTGATCGTGACACCGACTTCGACACCTATCCCGGTGCGGGCCACGCCTTCGACAACCCACTGCCGATGTTCCACCACGCTGAGGCGTCCGCACGCGCTTGGCGACGTACCACCGAGTTCCTCGCGTCTCACCTGCCCACCAACTGATCCCCGAAGGACATCGATGAGCCTGTACGACATCCCGCTGCACACCCTGTCCGGTGCGGACACCTCCCTGGCCGAGTACAAGGGAAAGGTGCTGCTGGTGGTGAACGTCGCCTCCAAGTGTGGCCTGACGCCGCAGTACGAGGGGCTGGAGCGTTTGCAGGAGCATTACGCCGACCGCGGCTTCACCGTGATCGGTATTCCGTGCAACCAGTTCGGCGGTCAGGAGCCGGGCACGGCGGAGGAGATCGAGACGTTCTGCTCCACCACGTACGGCGTCACCTTCCCGATGCTGGAGAAGATCGACGTGAACGGGGAGAGCCGGCACCAGCTCTACAGCGAGCTGACGCAGACCCAGGACGCCTCGGGTGAGGCCGGCGACGTGCAGTGGAACTTCGAGAAGTTCGTCATCTCACCCGATGGTGAGGTGCTGGCCCGGATCCGGCCGCAGACCGAGCCCGAGTCCGACGAGGTCGTCAACCTGATCAAGGCCAACCTTCCCGCCTAAGGCCCGGTGGTGCGGACCCGCTGGCCTCCGGTCCGCGCCACAGCACGGCTCGGTCCGCGCCACTGCTGCGGGACCGGTCAGTCGAGCTTCTCGACCCGGGGCGCCTCTTCGGCGATCGCATCGGTCAGTACCGCGGCCGTGAGGCCGATCTGCCACTCGCGCGCGCCGTGCGCCCGGAGGAAGGCGCTGACGACCTCGACGTCCGCCTCCACCGGTGGTTCCCAGGCGAGGCGGCGGATCGTGTCGGGGGCGAGCAGGTTCTCGGTCGGGAGCCGGTGCTGCTCGGCGATCTCGCCGACCGCGGACCTCGCCGCCGACAGCCGGGCCGCCGCGTCCGGGTCGCGATCCGCCCAGGCTCGCGCCGGGGGCGGGCCGTCGTACCGGGGGCCCTGCTTCGGCAGCTCGGACTCGGGCAGCCGGCGGGCATGCTCGATCGCCTCCCACCAGGTGCGCATGTGCCGGTGCGCGCCGCGGCCCTTGAACGCCGTGAGGCGCTGCAGGCTGTCGCGGTCCGGCGGCATCGCGGAGGCGGCCTCGACGATGGCGGCGTCGGTGAGCACCCGGCCGGGGGAGATGTCGGCATCGGCGGCGAGCTGGTCGCGCGCCTCCCACAGGGCGCGCACGACGGCCAGGCTGCGACGGTTGCGAACCCGGTGCATGCCCGAGGTCCGGCGCCACGGGTCCGGCTTCGGCTCACGCGGCGGTGCGGCCAGGACCGCGGCGAACTCCTGCTGGGCCCACTCCCACTTGCCGTCGCGGCGCAGCTCCGCCTCGATCGCGTCGCGGAGCTCGATCAGCATCTCGACGTCCAGGGCGGCGTACACGAGCCAGGGTGACGGCAGTGGCCGGGTCGACCAGTCGGCGGCGGAGTGCTCCTTGCGCATCCGGTAGCCGAGCACCTCGCTGACCAGTGACCCGAGACCCACCTTGGGGTAGCCGAGCAGCCGGCCGGCCAGCTCGGTGTCGAAGATCCTGCGCGGCACCATCCCGACCTCGGCCAGGCAGGCCAGGTCCTGGTTGGCGGCGTGGATGACCCATTCCGCATCGACGATCGCGTCACCGAGCGAGGACAGGTCGCCGAACGGGATGGGGTCGACCAGCGCGGAACCGGCATCCTCCCGGCGAAGCTGGACCAGGTATGCGCGATGCGAGTAGCGGTAGCCCGAGGCGCGCTCGGCGTCGACCGCGACCGGGCCGCAGCCGGCCCGGAACGCCTCGACGACCTTCTCCAGGGCAGCATCGGTGGCCACGACGTCGGACAGTCCGTCGCGGAGTTCGAGCAGTGGCTGATTCTCGGTCGGATCGTCCGGGGCGGCCGGCTGCTGCTGGAGGTTCGCCGGGCTCATCGGCCCCGCTGACCGCGCCGGGTCGGCATCGCGACCACCCCCGGCGGAACCGGCGGAAGCCCCGCCGCGGTGCACAGCACCTCGCCCCACGCCTCCGCGTGCGGCATCACATCGACTACACCACCGGCGCCGGGCACCGGGCTCCAGGAGGCGCGGATCTCGATCTCCGCCGTCGCATCGTCGTCGGCCATGCCGCCGAAACTCTCTGAGACCACGCGAGTGACGGTACCGCTCGGTGCCAAGTAGTCGGCAGCCCGGTCGGTCAAAGCCTCCATCAACCAGGTCCAGCCCACGCCTCCGAGCAGCGCGTCCGTCACCATCTCCGGCTCGACGGCGGCGCGCACGTACGCGACACAGCGGAACGTCGACTGCCAGGCGTCGTTCCCGGCCGGGTCGTAGAGGACCACCAGGCGGCCGGTGGCCACATCCTCGCCGTCCACCGTCACGTCGGCGCTGACCGCCGCCGCGTGCGGTGCGATCCGCTGCGGGGCGGGCATCTCCTCGACGAATACCTCTGGCCGGAACCGGGCACTGCGTAGTTGGGTCAGTGCCTCGGCGAACTCGGCGGGTGGCGCGTCGACCTGCTTGCGGGCACCCATGCCTGGCAGCCTACGACTCATCACGGACCGGTGTCCGTGCCGACGCGCCGGGGACCGGCTCCGGGACATGGGATCATCGGTGCTGTGCCTGTGACACAACGCAGTTCCTCACCCACCGCGACCCTCGATCGCTCCGCCTTTCTGCTCGCCGCCCGGGGCGAACGCGTGCCGCACACCCCGGTCTGGTTCATGCGCCAGGCCGGCCGCTCGCTGCCGGAGTACCGCGCGATCCGCGAGGGCACCTCGATGCTCGAGTCCTGCATGCGCCCGGACCTGGTGGTGGAGATCACCTTGCAGCCCGTCCGCCGGTACGGCGTCGACGCGGCCATCTTCTTCTCCGACATCGTGCTGCCGCTGAAGGCGGTCGGCATGGACCTGGAGATCCAGCCGGGGGTGGGGCCCGTGGTCGCCTCGCCGGTACGGTCGACGGCCGACCTGGCCGCGGTCCGGCCGGTGGAGAGCGCGGACGTCGGCTACGTGACGGACTCGGTCCGCCAGTTGGTGTCGCAGTTGGGCGAGATCCCGCTGATCGGTTTCGCCGGGGCGCCGTTCACGGTCGCGTCGTACCTGGTGGAGGGTGGTCCGAGCAAGGACCACGCGCGCACCAAGGCGCTCATGCACGGCGATCCCGCGTTGTGGCACGCGCTGGCGGACCGGCTCGCGGACGTGGCCATCGCCTACCTGTCGGTGCAGATCGAGGCGGGCGCCTCGGCGATCCAGCTGTTCGACTCGTGGGCGGGCGCGCTGTCACCGCGCGACTACGAGGAGTTCGTACTGCCTCACTCGGCGAAGGTCTTCGCCGCCCTGGCCGCGTACGGCGTACCGCGGCTGCACTTCGGGGTGAACACGGGCGAGCTGCTCGGGCTGATGAGCGCGGCGGGCGCTGATGTGATCGGCGTGGACTGGCGGGTCCCGCTGGACGAGGCGGTTCGCCGGATCACCGCGGCTGGGTCACCGCCCAAGCCGGTGCAAGGCAACCTCGACCCAGCGCTGCTGTTCGCCGGGTGGGATGCCATCGACCGGCAGCTCGACCGCATCCTGGCCGAGGGCAAGGCGGCACCCGGCCACATCTTCAACCTCGGCCACGGCGTGCCTCCGAACGCCGATCCCGAGGTCCTGCACAGGATCGTGCGTGCCGTCCACGCCAAGTCCACCCGCTGAGGCCCGGCCGGCTCGGTGGTGAATTTGCGCAGGGGTGAAGATGGAGCCGACGCGCGAAGCAGGAGGTACGGCGAGTGACGGATGGCCCCGGAGCAAGCGACGGGTCGAGACGGCCACACGTGGTGGTCGTCGGTGGCGGGATCAGCGGCCTTGCCGCAGCTCATGCGCTGGCGATCGGTGAACGCCCGCCGCGGATCACCGTGTTGGAGGGTTCGCCCCGGCTGGGTGGCAAGCTGGCGGGCTCGGAGCTGGAGGGCGTTCCCGTCGATCTCGGTGCCGAATCGGTGCTCGCCCGGCGACCGGAGGCGGTGGACCTCATCCGGGCCGTCGGGCTTGGCGCCGAGGTGGTGCACCCGGTCACGACGACTGCCGGCCTGTGGATCGGCGACCGGATCCGGTCCCTTCCGCCCACGGTGATGGGTGTCCCGGTCGACGCCGCGGCAACCGCCGACGTACTCGGGGAGGAAGCGGCCGAGCGAGTGGCACACGAGTCCGACCTGCCGGCGCCGGCCTTGACCGAGGACGTCGCGATCGGGCGGTTCGTGGCCGAGCGCATGGGCCGGTCCGTGACCGATCGGCTGATCGATCCGCTCCTCGGTGGCGTGTACGCCGGGCGCGCGGAGGAGATCTCGCTGGCCGCGGCCGTGCCGGACCTGTTCGCCAAGCTCAGAACTGCGCCCAGCCTGCTGGCGGCCACCAGCGAGCTGCGCCCCGCCGCTGCGGCAGCAGCCGAGCGGCCGGCGCCGGTGTTCGCGGGGATCCGTGGCGGGATCCACCGCCTGGTCGTGGCGCTGCAGCAGGACTTGGTCACGCACGGTGTCGAGATCCGCACGGGCACGACGGTCCGCCGGATCAGTCGTACGCCCGGGGGGTACGAGCTCGAGGCGGGGCCGGTGCCGGCGCCGCGCTTCGAGCAGGCAGACGCCGTCATCGTGGCGGTTCCGGCGTCGCCGGCGGCGCGGATGCTCGCCGGACTGGTGCCGGGGGCATCGGCCGAGCTCGAAACGATCGAGTACGCGAGCATGGCGATCGTCACCCTCGCCGTTCGCAAGCAGGACTGGCCCGCGGCTGCCACTGGTTCGGGCTTCCTCGTGCCCTCGGTGGAAGGGCGTGCCATCAAGGCGTCGACGTACTCGCACGCCAAGTGGGAGTGGCTGGCCGAGGCCGGTGGAGACCTGGCCATGTTCCGCTGCTCGGTCGGGCGGCTCGGCGAGGAGGCCGTGCTGCAGCGCTCCGACGAGGACCTGGCCGCCTTGGCGATTGCGGACCTGCGGACGGCCATCGGGCTCGACGCCCGGGTCGTTGGCCACCTGGTGACGCGGTGGGGCGGTGCCCTGCCGCAGTACGCGGTCGGTCACCTGGATCGCGTCGCACGCGTGGAAGCCGTTGTGGCCGACGAGCCGGGACTCGCCGTCTGCGGCGCGGCCTATCGGGGTGTCGGGATCGCGGCGTGTGTCGCGTCGGCAGGCCAGGCGGCAACCCGGGTGCGGGCACGGCTGGACGCATTGGCGACAATGGCAGGGTGACCGAGACTCCAGCCGCTGCCCAGGACGTGCACGCCAAGCCCGCGAGGCCAAAGGCCCGCGAGCTGAACAACATCATCCGTTACACGATGTGGTCGGTCTTCCGGGTGGAGACCCCGCTGGGTACGGCCGACCGCGACGAGCTGGCCGCGGAGCTGGCCGAGCTGGTCGGCAAGCTCACGGCGGACGACGTGGTGATCCGCGGCTGGTACGACGTGGAGGGCTTCCGGGCGGACGCCGACTTCATGATCTGGTGGCACGCGCCTTCGTCCGACGCGCTGCAGAAGGCCTACCACCTGCTGCGCCGCTCGGCACTCGGCCGGCACCTCGCGCCGGTCTGGTCCCAGCTGGCGCTGCACCGCCCGGCCGAGTTCAACAAGAGCCACATCCCGGCATTCCTGGCTGACGAGGAGGTTCGCGGCTACGTCTGCGTGTACCCGTTCGTCCGGTCGTACGAGTGGTACCTGCTGCCGGACGAGGAGCGTCGCTTCATGCTCGCCGAGCACGGCAAGATGGCGCGCGACTTCCCCGACGTACGGGCCAACACAGTGGCGTCGTTCGCGCTGGGCGACTACGAGTGGATGCTGGCCTTCGAGGCAGACGAGCTGCACCGGATCGTGGACCTGATGCGCGAGCTCCGGGCAGCCACCGCTCGCCGGCACGTGCGGGAGGAGATCCCCTTCTACACCGGCAAGCGGACCGAGCTCGGCGAGCTGGTCGCCAACCTGGTCTGAGGCATGGCCGGCAGAGCCTTCCCGGTGCTGTACGTCACGAACGTGCGGCGCTCGGTGGAGTTCTACGCCCGGCTCGGCTACGAGTCGGTGTACCAGTTCCCGCTCGAGGGCGACCCGCACTACGTCGGCCTCGAGCGCGGCGACTCGTCGCTCGGCCTGGCGGACACCGGGTGGCCCGAGGCGCAGCTCGGCATCACCGTCGGCACGGCTCCGCGCTTCGAGCTGTTCGTGTACGTCGATGACGTCGAGGCCGAGGTCGAGGCCTTCCGTGCGGCCGGCTACAAGGTGCTGCAGGAGCCGGCCACCATGCCTTGGGGCGAACGCCAGGCCTACGTCTGCGACCCGGACAACAACCCGGTCGCCGTCGCCACCCCGATCTGACGGCCGGCACGCGATCGCCGAGCGGATCCGTCCGGCAGTGACGTGCTCAGGCGGGGTCGAGGGTGAGGCTGATCGAGTTGATGCAGTAGCGCAGATCGGTCGGGGTGCCGTAGCCCTCGCCCTCGAAGACGTGCCCCAGGTGGGAGCCGCAGTTCGCGCAGCGCACCTCGACCCGCTTCATGCCCAGGTCGTAGTCCTCCAGGTACTCGACGCGGTCCTCGGCCAGCGGTGCGAAGAACGACGGCCAGCCGCAGTGCGAGTCGAACTTGGTCTCGCTGCGGAACAGCTCGGCCTGACAGGCCCGGCAGCGGTAGACACCGACTGTCTTGGTGTCGGTGTACTCACCAGTGAAGGGACGCTCGGTCGCGGCCCGGCGGAGTACCTGGTACTCGGCCGGTGCCAGCTGTGCCCGCCACTCCTCGTCCGCCTTCTCCACCGCGTAGTGGCGCTTGGTGTCGTCTGCCATGCCGGGCCTCCCTGCCGTTTGTCCCCGTAAGATCGTGAGCCGGGCCCGTCGGGCCCGGCTCACTCCATTATCCGCGGCTCGACAAGGCGATCCCGGGTCGGACGGGCACCCGTAAGGGTGCCGTGATCGGCATCACCGCCACGGGAACGGGCTGATCCGCAGCACCTGGGGGTCGTGGTCGCTGATCTGGTCGGGGAACTCGCTGTTCATGTGGACGACGTCATAGCTCGAGCCCTGCTGCAGGTTCTTGGACATCAGGATCTGGTCCAGAATCTGGCTGTTGCCCTCGAACACGTAGCTGTACCGCTCGGGTGTCGGCAGCGTCCGCGGCAGGTCGATCAGAGCGGTTGGACCGCTGCCGACCAGGATGTCGGCGGTCTCGGAGAAGTCGAAGTCGTTCAGGTCGCCGAGCACGACGACATTGGCGTCCGGGTCCTTTTCGAGGATCTGGTCGACGAAGCCCCGAACCACCTGGGCCTGCAGGTGCCGCTTCGGCTCCGAGCTGCGGACCGGCGGCTGGGTGCGCCCCCAGAGGGGGTCGTCGCCGCCCTTGGAACTGAAGTGGTTGACCACCACGAAGAGGCTCTGCCCGTGCCAGGTGAACTCGCCGGCCAGCGGCACCCGGGTGGCCTCCCAGGCCGGGTTGGCCGGGTCGATGCGGCCCGGGGAACTGCTGAGCTGCACGTGGCCGTCCACGGTCACCACGGTGGTGTCGGTGGTCGGGCTGCCGCCCGGGCGGTCGACGAACCTGACCGGACGGTCGGTCCTGTACAGGAAGGCGACCCGGATGTTGCCGCCCGGCTCGCCGCCCTCGGCGTTGTTCACCGGGTCGATCTGGCGCCACTCGTACTTCGGGCCGCCGGCCCTGCGGATCGCGTCGGTCAGCATGTTCAGCGTCAGGTCAGCGGCGGTGGTGCCCGAGTTCGTGGCGCCGTCGTTGTCCTGCACTTCCTCCAGGCCGAGGATGTCCGGTGAGGCGAGGTTCTTGACCACCGCCTGGGCCAGCCCGTCGAACTTGGCGTCGCCGTCGGTCGGGTCCAGGTTCTCCACGTTGAAGGTGGCCACCGAGACCTCCAAGGGAGAGGAGGGAGTCGTCTCCTCACGCTGGAGCTTGCCGTCGACAACGGTGGGCGTCTGCGTGACGAGATACTTGAAGTTGCCGAACGAGTAGTCCAGTACGCCGGTGACGACACCGGCGAGCATGTCGCCGGTCTTGGCGACGGGGACGGGCGCCAGCGCGTCGTCCAGCAGAACCCGCTCCGGGTTGTTGTCGTCCTTCTGCAGCACGATGCCACCACGGATCGTCCGGACGCCCGCACCGGCCGGGACGATCGAGAGCTCACCGAACGAGCTCGTCGGGCCTGTCACGGAGGGCTCGTCCATGCCGAGCCACATCCCCTCCAGCGACTCCCAGAAGTCGATCCCGTCCGTGGCGGGCTGGAAGGTCCCGGTGGTCTCGACATCGCCGGCGGAGTCGTCGTCGATCACGGTGGACGGGGGGACGCGGCCGCCGGGTCCGACGATCGTCGGAGTGGGGACTGCCGCGGTGCCGGTCACCGTGATCTGGGGCCTGGTCAGCTCGGTGGTCGTCAGGTTGTCGGTGCCGCCCGAGCCGCCGGGGCGGAACTCGGCCACCATGCCTTCGACCGTCACGGTGTCGCCGACCGCGACGGTCGGGGCGGAGCCGGTGAAGACGAACAGACCCTCGCTGGTGGCCGGATCGGCGTCGGGCTCGGGGTCTTGGAACCAGAAGCCGTTCGAGGACTTCGCGGTGACCACACCGGGCACGTTGCCGACCAGCGTGCCGGTCATCGGGGACCGGTGGGCCGCGCCCTGGATCTGATGGATCCGAGCGTCCACCGGGTCGGGGTCCGGGGGAGTGCTGGTCAAAGTCTTGGGCGTGGGCGCGACGGCCTCGAACTCGGTCGCGTTGTTGTCGGCGTCCTTCGTCGGGTCCTTGCGGGTGGCCGAGGTGGTGTTCGACGTGCCCGGCGCGGGACTGGTCTCCGCGTCGTTCGCGGCGCCGTACCCGACGAAGTCGACGACGCCCGCGGCCGTGGCGCAACCCGTCGCGCAGGTCAGGCTCGTGGTCGAGGTGACCAGCGCGACCTTGCCGGACGAGGCGGACATGTTCACGCTGCCGGTGGCATCGGGGGTCGGCAACGGCTGGCCGTTCGCTCCGCCGGACGCGCCCTGCGCGAGGTAGACCCCACCCGGGGCGATGCTGCCGGCGAGGGTGATCTTGTTCGTCCAGGACGTCCCGGCGGCGGAGGCGTACTGGATCGACCAGCCGGTCAGGTCGACCGGCGAGCTGCCGTTGTTGGTCAGCTCGATGAAGTCGTTGGCGTACGGGGCACCGGAGTTGCCGCCGCCGCCGTACACCTCGGTGATGACCACGGTGGACGACGCCGCGAGAACCGGTGCGGCCACGAGCACGGCGGCCCCGGACAGGACGAGACTGGAGGTGACCACGAGGGCGCCGAGGCGCCGTGGCCGGAACTGGGCGGACATGTGCCGGATTCTCACACCGGTTCGGAACGCCGCCAAGGCCGACACGTGAACATCAGGGTGATCATTCGCCCGTCAACGGCTGACCCGCGGGTTCGCTGAGGGCGATCAGCCGGTAGACCTCGAGCGGTTCGGACTTGCCCTTGAGCTCGACCAGGCCGAGCGACTCGGTGACCGCGCCGGGCAGCTGCGCCTTGGTGGCCGGGCCGATCGCCACGGATCCGCTGGGCGCCTTGCCCTCGATCCGCGAGGCGACGTTCACCGTGTCGCCGATCACGGTGTGGGTCCGACCGCCCTCGGTGCCGAGCAGGCTCACCGAGGCGGGACCGCTGTTGATGCCGACCCGGAACCGGGGCCAGTCGGGATGGGTCGCGGCCACCTGGCCGGCGGCCTCCTGCAGCGCCAGCCCGGCGGCCGCCGCCCGTCGCGCGTGGTCCGGTTGATCGCCGCGCTTGTTGAAGGTGACCATCAACGCGTCGCCGATGATCCGGTCCACCTCGCCGCCATGTCGCCCTACGACGGGAGGCACCGCAACCTGGAAATACGCGTTGAGCATGTCCGAGACCTCGCCCGAGTCGTGCTTCTCGGAGAACGTCGTGAACCCTTGCAGGTCGGCGAACAGCACGCTCAGCTCGCGGTGACCCGCGACGGTGTCCTCGAGGTACAGGTCTGCGTAGCGCTCCTCGTACCACTGGATCCGGACACCTGCGACGACCAGCGCGAAGGCGGACAGGAGCAGGACGTGCCACTCCCACCACGACAGCCTCCAGTTGCGGGCGAACACCACCGCCACCATCGCCTCGGCGAGCAGCACGAAGGCCGCGATCATCGACAACAACATCAGCGAGGGCCGCTGCCACCACAGTCGGAGATACCGGCCCGCCGCGACGCCGTAGAGCAGGATCGCGGGCACCGCGAGCGCGGCGAGGATGCCGTCCGCACGCTCCGGGACCGCCCTCGCCTGGAGCGGTGGGAGGTGGGCTACGGACGCGATGGCCCACAGCGCCATGAGACCCAGCAGTCCCCACCGCAGCCAACGGCCCGCCCGCATCACCCGGACGTGTCGCGGGCCGATGAGGTCCAGGCTCGACCAGGCCGCGAACAGCGAGCCGAGCGCGATCCCGACCGGCGTGGCCAGCACGAAGCCCGCGTTCGGGGTGTCGAGCAGGACCCCGGGAGTCGCCAGCGCGTGCAAGCCCAGGAAGCCGGCCGCGGACAGGAACGCGAACGCGACGAGCAGTACCCGTGGGTCACCGCGGCGCTGTGCGGCCGCGCCCATCCCATACGCGAGCGCGGCACTCAGCACCGCGGTGGCCAGCACGAGCCAGAAGTGCGACGGGTGGTGTTCGTAGTGCAGATCGAACCGAGGCTGACGAAGCAACAGGAGCAGACCAGCAGGCGGTATCAGCAGGACGACGGCCGTGAGCGCAAGCATCGCCGGGGAGTACACGAACCTCCGCTCAGGCATCGCGACCGCTCCGGTGCGCATGGATCTGCGACACCACGACGGATCCTTCGCCGACGGCCGAGGCCACCCGTTTGACCGAGCCACAGCGGACGTCGCCCACGACGAACAGCCCCGGAACGGTCGTCTCGTACGGCTGCGGCGGTCTCGGCAGGCTCCACCGCGGATCGGCGGCCGCGTCGGAGCCGGCGAGCACGAACCCGTGGCGGTCACGACCGACCGTGTCGGGGAGCCAGTCGGTCCGGGGCTCGGCGCCGATCATCACGAACAACCCGTCCGCCGGCAGCGAGGACTCGGTGCCGGTCGTCCGGTCCCGCAGGGTGACCGCCTCCAGCCGGGTGTCGCCTCGTCCTCCGACGACCTCGCTCGACGCTCTGACCGTGACGTTCGGCGCCGCATCGATCGCATCGATCAGGTACGCCGACATGCCCGCGGCAATGTCCGGGCCACGGATCACCAGCGTGACCTGGCGACAGTAGCGCGCGAGATGGAGGACGGCTTGACCGGCGGAGTTGCCGCCGCCGACCACCACCGCATCGAGCCCGGTCAGGCCGTGCGCCTCGGAGACGCTGGCGCCGTAGTAGACACCGGCGCCGGTGAGCGCCTCCAGCTCCGGCACGCCGAGCCGTCGGTAGGACACCCCGGCAGCAAGCACGACCGCCGCGGCCTCGACCTCGCCGACCCCATCGATCTGCGCCCGGAAACAGCCTCCGTGCTCCTCCAGCCGGGTGACCTCGCGCATCAGGACGAAGTGGGCGCCGAACACCCACGCCTGCTGGTAGCCGCGCTGGGCCAGCTCGGCCCCGCTGATACCGCGCGAGAAGCCGAGGTAGTTGCGGATGAGCGAGCTGGTCCCGGCCTGCCCACCGATCGCCTCGCGCTCGACGACGAGCGTGCTGAGTCCTTCGGACGAGGCGTACACGGCGGTCGCCAGGCCCGCCGGTCCGGCGCCGATCACCAGCACATCGAAGAAGCGCTCGTCCTCCGGCAGGGTGGTGTGCACCCCCCAGGCCTCGGCGACCTCGGCGTCCGTCGGGTCGTGCAGCACGGTGCCACCGATCGCCGGCATCCACACCAGTACGCCCGACCCGGGATCGTGAGCCTCACCGATCTCCCGCAGCACCGCGTTCGCCATCTCGGAACCGCGTTCGCGGAACGCGCTCGGGATGCCGTTGCGGGTGAGCAGGCTGCGGATCGCATGGCCTCGCGGCGAGAGCTGGTCGGCGATCACGACCACCTCGCGAAGGTTGGACGCCTCCATCCGCGACCACTCCTGGACGAACTCCGCGACGGTCCGGTGGAACAACTCGTCGCGTTCGGTCCACGGTTTCAGCACGTAGTAGCTGATGTCGCCGACGGCCATCGCGGACAGGATGGCCGTGGCGGTGTCCCGGGCGGCCCAGGCGCCCCAGGCGATCAGCAGCGCACGCCGGGCATCGGGATGGAGAGTCCGGGCCTCGCCGAGGATCTCGGTCCGCTCGGCGGCGGCCAGGGCGTGGTCGACGAGCACGACCGCGACCCGCTGCCCGAGGTAGTGGGCTCGCTGGAGGACCCGCAGGGCGTCCTCGGCGGTCGACTCGCCGCGGATCCGGAAGTCCGCGCCGAAACTGCGCTGCAGCTCGGTCTCGGTCCGGTCCAGCCGCTGCGGGTCCACCTCGACGACAAGGAGCATCGGCCTGGCTGCCCGCAGGCTCGCCGTACCGCCGATGACCCCGCCCACCTTCAGACCGTAAGTCGAACGCGACGGGTTGTACAACGGTCCGGCCACAGAACCGCGGTGCCCCGCCGGTCCTGTCCGCCCCAGTGGGACAGGACCGTCGAGGCCCGGGCGATCAGTTCACCGCTCAGTCACACAGCGTGGCCAGAGGTCGGCGGAAGTTGACCCGTCAGGCTTACTCGCGCCCGGTCCGGCCGCTTTGGTCCGAGCCAGGCGGTACGGTCACGGTCATGGCGGCCACCAAGGCAATCGAGCTGGAGATCGCAGGCAGGACGGTCCGGGTCAGCAGTCCGGACAAGCCGTACTTCGCCGACCGCGGTCTGACCAAGCTGGACATCGTGAACTACTTCCTCGCGGTCGGCGAGGGCATCCTGGGCGCCCTTCGGGACCGGCCGACCACGCTGGAGCGCTGGCCCGGCGGCTGGTTCGAGGGCGCGAAACTGTCCACCCGGATGGACAACAAGGGCGACGCGTTCTACCAGAAGCGCGTCGCCAAGGGCGCCCCCGACTGGGTGCAGACCGCGACCATCACCTTCCCCAGTGGCCGGACCGCGGACGAGGTGTGCCCGTCCGAGCTCGCCGTGGTTGCCTGGGCGGTCAACCTCGGCACCCTGACCTTCCACCCGTGGCCCGTCCGGCGCCCCGAGTTGGACAGTCCGGACCAGCTGCGGATCGACCTCGACCCGCAGCCCGGCACCGACTTCACCGATGCGGTCCGGGTGGCGCCGGTGCTGCGGGAGCTGCTCGCCGAGCACGGCCTGGAGGGCTTCCCGAAAACCTCGGGCGGCAGGGGCCTGCACGTCTACGTGCCGATCGAGCCGCGGTGGTCCTTCGTCGAGGCCCGGCGCGCGGTGATCGCGATCGGCCGCGAGCTGTCCCGCCGGATGCCGGATGACGTGACGGTGAACTGGTGGAAGGAGGAGCGCGGGCAGCGGGTGTTCATCGATTACAACCAGATGGCTCGGGACCGCACCATCGCCTCCGCATACTCCGTACGCCCGAACGCGCGGGCCCGGGTATCGGCTCCGCTGCGCTGGGAGGAGCTCGTCGACGTGATGCCCGACGACTTCGACGTACTCACCATGCCGGCCCGCTTCGCCGAGGTGGGCGACCTGCATGCGGCCGTGGGCGAGCGGGCCTACTCCCTGGAGTCGCTCCTGGAGCTGTCATCCCGGCACGAGCGCGACCTCGGCGAGGCAGACCTGCCCTACCCCCCGGAGTACCCGAAGATGCCCGGCGAACCGAAGCGCGTCCAACCCTCCAAAGACCGCGACCGCCCCAAGCCCTGACCGACCCACCCCGCCCGCCGACGCCTCACAGCCGGGCGCCCCCGGGGCAGCTCCAGGCCTACCAAAGACACGCCGAGGGCGTCGGCCGATGACCGGACACGCCGGGACGGCTTTGGAGCTGATCCAGACAGCCAGGGCGGCCGGATAGGTGGATGCGATGACGGTGTCCGTTTCGGACCGATGAGCTGACGCGATCGGGGGGGTGTCGGACCGATGAATGGACGCGATCGGGCGGCGGGTGCGGCGGGTCAGAGTGCGCGGAGGGCGCCGCCGTCGATGGGGATCATGGCGCCGGTGAGGTAGGAGGCGACGGGGGAGAGGACGAAAGCGGCGACCCGGCCGAACTCTTCGGGCGTTCCGTAGCGGCGCAGCGGGATGCCCTTCTCGTTGACTCGCCGGGTCGCGACGGGGTCGCCGCCCCTCGAGTCCAGCTCACGAAGCCGGTCGGTGGCGATCCGGCCCGGCCTCAGCCCGTTGACGCGGATTCCGTTCGGGCCGAGCTCGTCGGCGAGGGTCTTGGCGACCATCGCCAGACCGGGACGCAGGCCGTTGGAGATCGCCAGGCCGGGGATCGGGGACTTGACCGAGGACGACAGCACGAACGCGATCGACGTGCCGTCGGAGCCCGCCCTGGCCACCGACCGGGCGATCCGCAGACCGCCGAGGAACACACTGTCGAAGGCTGCTCGCCAGTCGGCCTCGTCGGTCTCGAGCGCCGAGCCGGGGCGTGGCCCACCGACGCTGATCAGCGCACCATGCAGCGCGCCCCATTTCGCGATCGCAGTCGCGGCCAGCCGCTCGGCACTCTCCGGGTCGGCGTTGTCCACTGCGATTCCGACGACCTGGTCGCTACCGAGAGCCGCGACCGCTTGCGCGATCGCCTCGTCGTTGCGGCTGGAGACGACCAGGCGCGCACCTTCCTCGGCGAGTGCTTTCGCCGTTGCGAAGCCGAGGCCGCCGCTGGCGCCCGTAACGATGTAAATGCGGTCACGCAGTCCAAGATCCACGGCGCCCATCCTGCCGTACGCCACCCGCCCCGCCCGCCGCGCACGCCCAACCCCCGCGACCCAACCCCCACCACCCCCCGCCATCGGTCCGAATCCGCCCGTGGTGGTGTGTGCTGATCGGTCCGAACCTGGCCCCTGTCGCGTACGTTCATCGGTCCGAATCCGCCCCTGTCAAATGATTCATCGGTCCTCAGTTGCCCATGTACCTGTCCATCGGTCCGAAGTTGCCCCGACGTACCACCGCAGGTCGTGACCGCTCTCCACCTGGGCTCGATGCGCAGGTGCGATGGGGCGACGTCGCCCCATGAACGTACGCGACAGGGGGCAGGTTCGGACTGATCAGCACACCCCAGGGGGCTGGTTCGGACTGATCAGCACACACCAGGGGGCGGGTTCGGACCGATCAGCCCACACCAGGGGGCGGGTTCGGACCGATCAGCACACACCGGGGGGCAGGTTCGGACCGATCAGCACACACCGGGGGGCAGGTTCGGACGGATCAGCACACACCGGGGGGCGGGTTCGGACCGATCAGCACACACCGGGGGGCAGGTTC